>CAKZXL010000229.1 GCA_937883885.1 uncultured Aquincola sp.
ACCAGGTGCTGCCCACGCAGCTTTTCACCGTGCGCAGGCTCTTGCTATAAGCGTGGCCACTCTCGAAGCCAGCGGCGATCAGCTCTTCCCAGATGGCGGGCAGCTGGTCGACCTTGGCGCCGAACAGGTCCACCCGCTGGCCGCCGGTGATCTTGGTGTACAGGCCATACTTCTTGGCCACCTGGCCCACGGCGATCAGCCCGTCGGGCGTGACTTCGCCGCCCGCCATGCGCGGCACCACCGAGTACGTGCCGTCCTTCTGCAGGTTGCCCAGGTAGTAGTCGTTGCTGTCCTGCAGCGGCGCCAGGTCTTTCTTCAGCACGAACTCGTTCCAGCACGAAGCGAAGATGCTGGCCGCCGCCGGCTTGCAGATGTCGCAGCCCAGGCCACGGCCGTGGCGGGCCAGCAGCTCGCTGAAGCTGCGGATGCCGCCCACGCGCACCAGGTGGTACAGCGCCTGGCGCGAATGCGGGAAGTGCTCGCAGAGGTGGTCGTTGACGGCCATGCCCAGGCGGCTCATCTCGGCCTTCATCACCTGGGTGACCAGGGGCACGCAGCCGCCGCAGGTGGCGCCGGCCTGGGTGCAGGCCTTGATCTGGCCGATGCTGGCGGCGCCTTCGGCCACCGCGGCGCAGATGCGGCCCTTGCTGACGTTGTTGCACGAGCAGATCTGCGCCGTCTCGGGCAGCGCGTCGACGCCCAGGCCCGGCCTGGCCTTGCCGTCGCTGCTCGGCAGGATCAGGAACTCGGGCTCGGCCGGCAGCGTGATGCCGTTGAGCGCCATCTGCAGCAGCGTGCCGTACTCGGCCGCGTCGCCCACCAGCACCGCGCCCAGCAGGCGGCTGCCGTCTTCGCTGATCACGATCTTCTTGTACACCTGCCGCCGCTCGTCCACGTACTGGCACTGGCGGCTGCCCGGCGTCTTGCCATGGGCGTCGCCGATGCTGGCCACGTCCACGCCCATCAGCTTGAGCTTGGTGCTCATGTCGGCGCCGCGAAAGGCCGCCTCGGCGTTGCCGGCGATGTGGCGGGCAGCCACGCGGGCCATCTCGTAGCCGGGCGCCACCAGGCCGAAGGTCTGCTCGTTCCAGCTGGCGCATTCGCCGATGGCGTACACGTGGTGGTCGCTGGTGCGGCAGTGGTCGTCGATCACCACGCCGCCGCGCGGGCCGATGGCCAGCACGCACTGGCGGGCCAGTTCGTCGCGCGGGCGGATGCCGGCCGAGAACACGATCATGTCGGTTTCGAGGTAGCTGCCGTCGGCATACACCATGCGGTGGCGCGCAGTGGCACCGTCGGTGATTTCCACCGTGTTGCGGCTGGTGTGCACCTGCACGCCCAGCGCCTCGATCTTGGCCCGCAGCACGCGGGCGCCGCCGTCGTCCACCTGCACCGCCATCAGCCGCGGCGCGAACTCCACCACATGGGTCTGCAGGCCCAGGTCGCACAGCGCCTTGGCGCATTCCAGGCCCAGCAGGCCGCCGCCCACCACCACGCCGCTGCGCGACCTAGCGCCCGAGGCCTGCATCGCCTCCAGGTCCTCGATGGTGCGGTAGACGTGGCAGTGCGGCCGGTCGCGCCCCGGCACCGGCGGCACGAAGGGGCTGGAGCCAGTGGCCAGCACCAGGCGGTCGTAGGCGTGCACCGTGCCGTCCACCGTGGTGACGGTGCGCGCGCGTCGGTCGATGCTGGCGGCGCGGGCGCCCAGCTTGAGCGTGTAGCCGGTGCGCTGGAAGAAGTCGGGCGCCACCAGCGACAGCTGCTCGGCCGTCTTGCCGCTGAAGAATTCCGACAGGTGCACCCGGTCGTAGGCGGGGCGCGGCTCTTCGCACAGCACCGTCACTTCCACGTCGGGCAGGCCGGCTTCGGCCAGGCTTTCCAGGAACTTGTGGCCCACCATGCCGTGGCCGACGAGAACGATCTTCATGCTTGCATCCTGGGCAAACGCGGGTGGGCCGCGGTGCTGAGCAGGTGCTGCGCCTCGGCCGACCCCGGCAGGGCGCCATGCGGGCGCCACCGCCTCTGGGTTGAGTACGGGTGGAATCCACCAGCGCCGGCAGCACAGGGCTGCGCTGGACAGGTGGGTCCGCCGTCATCAGCGGAGGGGAGGTGCCGGCCGGGGCGACGCTACCGCGGCCGTGCAGGCTGCTTCACGCAAGCTCCATGCCCATCGGCAAGGGGGTGTGGGGCGGGCGGATGCGCCAGCAAGGGGCTGTGGCGCACCGGCGTGGCGCGCATGGGGCGGTTCAGCCGGGGTGGTCCAGCACCAGCGCGGCGGGCAGCTCCACCATGGCGCCGTCGTCGAACTCGATGAGGTAGTGCACGCCCAGCGGCGCGGGCAGGATGTCCACCACCCAACCCTCGGCCCCGGGCCGCATGGAGGCCGCGGCCGCGGCGCTGATGCGCACCAGCTGGCCATAGGGCCGCAGCGCCGTCGCCGCGACGGGCGGCAGTGCAGGTGAAGGCAGGCCGCTTTGCTCGGTCACATCGACACCCGCTGCTGGGCGGTGCGCGGCGCGGCCTGGTGGCGGGGGCCGCCGGCCGGGCGCATGCCCTGGCCGGAGAAGAAGTCCCACAGCCCCGGCGGCAGGCCTTCGGATTGCACTTCGCGTGCGCCCAGCCGGTCGGCCGCGTAGCGCAGCAGCTCGGCGCCCAGGCCCTGGCCCTGGTAGGCCGGCGCCACGCACACCACCTCCAGCCGCTCGCCGCAGGTGATGGCAAAGCCGACCACCTGCTGGCTGTAGGTGCGGTAGGCCACCACGTGGCTGGCGCGGCGCAGCGCTTCCCACACGAAGGCGCTGCGCAGCGCCTCGGTGTCGCGGCCGCACTGCTGCCAGATGCGCACCAGGCCGGGGTAGTCGCTGAGATTCACCGGGGCAACCCGATGGTGTTTCTGGCTGGTGCTGGCTGCATCGGCCATCGAATACTCCTTGGGGGCGGCGGACAATAGTGGAAAAACCAATGAGTAAAACGCCCCCATCCAAGGTTGGGGGCGTTTTGCGAGGATGCTTGCCGCCCCTGTTTCGAGTTGGCGGTCTTTTTTTCTCACCGCGCCGGGCAGGGCCCGGTTGCGGTTTTCACCGGTGCTGGGCCGGAATTAGAAGCCAACGCGGGGGAAAGCCGGGGCGATGTTTTGCGATTGGGTCATGTTGCACTCCTGAGAAAACCGTGATCCGATGGAACGCAGTTTCTCGAAGACGCCTTCGCGGCGTAAGCTACACAACCATGCAGGGGTGCCCCTGCACGCGCCGGCTGCGGCCCCTACAAGAGGTCCAGTGCCTTGGCCTTGAGCACCGCCTGGGTGCGGGTGGATGCCTTCAGCTTGGCGAAGGCGTTGCGCAGGTGGAACGACACCGTGTGCTCGGAGACGTTCAGGATCTGGGCGATGTTCCAGTTGGACTTGCCGTCCATCGCCCAGCGCAGCACCTCGATCTCGCGCGGCGACAGGCGCGGCGGCGGCTCCGCCGGCTCGGTGCGGGGCAGCAGCAGCCGGGCCGCCGCCGACTGGGCATGCACCGCCAGCAGCTGCAGGTCGGCCATCATCCGCGAGAGGCCTTCGTCCGACGGCAGGTGGTGGTCGCGGTCCACGCCCAGGAAGAAGTGCCTGCCTTCGGGCAGGTGCAGCGCCATCGAGATGCCGCTGTGGTAGCCGTAGGGCGCCTGTTCCTCCCACAGGTCGCCGGCCTTCTCCTGCACGTACAGCGACTGGTCGTAGGCGAACGGCACCGACAAGGTGCGCAGCCGCTTGATCACCGGGTCGCGGGCCACGGCTTCAGGCGCGCGCGAGGCGTTGGCAAAAGCCTCGGGGATATTGCCCACCTCGTGCAACTGGTGGCGCCCGGCATGCGGATCTTCCACCACCAGCACGCTGGTGATGAGCGGAAAATCCAGGGCGCCAGCCATGTTGATCAACCGGCGGCGAAAGGTGTCGATATCCTCGGCCTGGCTGACGTCGAAGTAATGCTTCAATAACATGTCGTGTCTGCGAGAAGGGCCTACACGTTTTGGCAGTTGGCGCGCCTGTAGGTCTGTCTCACACTACCCTCTCGAACTTCTATGGAGAACAACAATGGTCGTGCCGATCTGGTCCGTGGTTACCTGGGCGCCGGTTCTCGTGACCGTATCCGAATTTAACCGATCGATGCACCGTTATCGGCAGCTGAGCCTGTCGAAACAGCACGGACACGCCCAGACAGGTGCCGAATACGGCCAGGTCCTGTGGGCCACCCATGTGTGCAAACGGCTGGTCGGCATGGCCTGGGACTGGGTGGCAGTGTCCAAGACGGCCGTGGCGATGGCGGATCCGACCAACATCCTGTCCAACGTGGTGCTGGTCGGGCGGGCGGGTCGGCTGCTGGACGACGAAGAGCGCATGTTGCACCTGATGTCGGCGGTGCATGCACTGCCGTGGCACCAACGCCTCCTGGCCGAAGAGGAGGCACCGGTGCCCGAAGCCACCACCGAGCGCCAGCGCCGCCACGGGCGCCAGCTGCGGCTGGCTGCCGAGGCCGCCTGATGCGCCTTGGCCTGGATGCGGCGCGGAGCTGACGCCTGCTCGCACCGCATCCAGGTAAACCCCCACACAACGCTGCAATTGCGTATCGGTCGGCTTGAAGTCCGTATCTGCCTTGCAAGAGCCGCGCTCCTAAAGTTCGCCGCGTCGATGAACCGACGAACACTAGGAGACGCAGCATGAAGACTTACCAGGCCGCCCTGATCCTGTGCATGGGCGCCGCTGCCGGCGCCGCCCAGGCCGCCACCGAACTCGTCATCGCCACCGTGAACAACGGGCACATGATCGAGATGCAGAAGCTGACGCCGCAGTTCGAGAAGGCGTACCCCGACATCAAGCTCAAGTGGGTGACGCTGGAAGAGGGCACGCTGCGCTCGCGCGTCACCACCGACATCGCCACCAAGGGCGGCCAGTTCGACGTGATGACCATCGGCATGTACGAGACGCCGATCTGGGCCAAGAAGGGCTGGCTGAAGGAGCTGACGCCTGCCGCCAGCTACGACGTGGACGACCTGCTGCCGGCGATGCGCAACGGCCTGTCGGTGGACGGCAAGCTCTACGCCGCCCCGTTCTACGGCGAAAGCTCGATGCTGATGTACCGCAAGGACCTGACCGACAAGGCCGGCGTCACCTTCCCCGAGCGGCCCACCTGGGACCAGGTGCGCGACGCCGCCGCCAAGATCCACAACCCGCCCAACGTGTACGGCATCTGCCTGCGCGGCAAGCCGGGCTGGGGCGACAACATGGCCTTCCTCAGCACCATGGCCAACAGCTTCGGCGCCCAGTGGTTCGACATGGGCTGGAAGCCGCAGCTCGAGACCAAGCCCTGGAAGGACGCGGTCACCTTCTACGTCGACCTGCTCAAGAAGTACGGCCCGCCCGGCTCCAGCGCCAACAGCTTCAACGAGATCCTGGCGCTGTACAACGAAGGCAAATGCGGCATGTGGGTGGACGCCACCATCGCCGCCTCCTTCATCACCGACCCCAAGCAGAGCAAGGTGGCCGACAAGGTGGCCTTCGCCCAGGGCCCGTACGCGGTGACCGAGAAGGGCGCTAACTGGCTGTGGGCCTGGGCGCTGGCCATCCCGGCCGGCACCAAGAACGCGGATGCGGCGCAGAAGTTCATCTCCTGGGCCACCTCCAAGGACTACATCAACCTGGTGGCCAAGGAAAAGGGCTGGGCCGCGGTGCCCACCGGCACCCGCAAGTCGACCTATGCCAACCCGGAGTTCATGAAGGCGGCGGTGTTCGCGGCGGCCGAGAAAAAGGCCATCGACAGCGCCAACCCGAACGACAGCACGCTGCCCAAGAGCCCGTACGTGGGCGTGCAGTTCGCAGCCATTCCGGAGTTCCAGGCCATTGGCATCGCGGTGGGCCAGCAGATGAGCGCTGCGGTTGCCGGCAAGACCAGCGTCGACCAGGCGCTGAAGACCTCGCAGGCCGCGGCCGACCGCGAGATGCGCAAGGGCGGCTACTACAAGTAAGCCCGTGCCCCCGGGGGGCCTGCCGGCGGCACCGGCGCCCCCGCTTCACCCGAGGTCTGCGATGAACCGACTACTGCCCCGCGCGCTGATGGCGCCTGCGGTGGCCACGCTCTTCCTGTGGATGATCGTGCCGCTGCTGATGACCCTGTATTTCTCTGCCGTCCGCTACAACCTGATGCAGCCGGGCGACAAGACCTTCATCGGTCTGGAGAACTTCGAGTACTTCGTGACCGACCCCGACTTCGGCGCGTCGGTGGTCAACACGCTGCTGCTGCTGGGCTCGGTCATCGCCATCACGGTGGTGCTGGGCGTGGGCCTGGCGCTGCTGGTCAATGAGCCGTTTCCGGGCCGCGGCATCGTGCGGGTGCTGCTGATCTCGCCCTTCTTCGTGATGCCCACGGCCAATGCGCTGCTGTGGAAGCACATGATGATGAACCCGGTGTACGGCGTGCTGGCGCAGGTGGCGCACTTCTTCGGCGCCCAGCCCATCGACTGGCTCACCGAGCATCCGCTGCTGTCCATCATCCTGATGGTGGCCTGGCAGTGGCTGCCGTTTGCGTGCCTGATCTTCATCACCTCGCTGCAGAGCCTGGACCGCGACCAGATGGAAGCCGCCGGCATGGACGGCGCCAATGCGCTGCAGAAGTTCTGGTTCCTCACGCTGCCGCACCTGGGAAGGCCCATCGCGGTGGTGGTGATGATCGAGATGATCTTCCTGATGAGCGTGTTCGCCGAGATCTTCACCACCACCGGTGGCGGGCCCGGCAACGAGAGCACCAACGTCGCCTTCCTGATCTTCAAGCAGGCGCTGATGAACTTCGACGTGGGCGTGGCCTCGGCCGGCGCGCTGTTCGCGGTGGTGCTGGCCAACATCGCCGCGGTGTTCCTCATCCGCCTGATCGGCAAGAACCTCGACTGAGCAGGTGAACCCCATGAAGAACCTGAACCTGGTGCTGCGCACCGTGGCCGCCTGGGGCGTGACGCTGCTGCTGGTGTTTCCGCTGATCTGGCTGGTGCTCACCGCCTTCAAGACCGAGCAGCAGGCCATCGCCATTCCGCCGCAGCTGTTCTTCGAGCCCACGCTGCACAGCTTTGCCGAGGTGAACGAGCGCAGCGACTACCTGCACTTCGCGGTCAACTCGGTGATCACCAGCGTGGTGTCCACGCTGCTGGGGCTGGCGATTGCCGCGCCGGCGGCCTACTCAATGGCCTTCTTCCGCACCCGGCGCACCCGCGACATTTTGATGTGGATGCTGTCCACCAAGATGATGCCGGCGGTGGGTGCGCTGGTGCCGGTGTACGTGATGGCGCAGACCGCCGGGCTGCTGGATTCGCTGCTGGCGCTGATCGTGGTGTTCACGCTGTCCAACCTGCCCATCATGGTGTGGATGCTGTATTCGGGCTTCAAGGACATCCCGGGCGACATCCTGGAGGCCGCGCGCATGGACGGCGCCAGCATCTGGGGCGAGTTCAAGCACGTCATCCGCCCGCTGGCCATGGGCTCGCTGGCGTCCACCGGCCTGCTGTGCCTGGTGATGAGCTGGAACGAGGCCTTCTGGTCGCTCAACCTCAGCTCGTCCAAGGCCGGCACGCTGGCCACGCTGATCGCCTCGTATTCCAGCCCCGAGGGCCTGTTCTGGGCCAAGTTGTCGGCCGCTTCACTGATGGCCATCGCGCCCATCGTGGTGGTGGGCTGGTTCAGTCAGAAGCAACTCGTTCAAGGCCTCACTTTTGGCGCTGTGAAGTAGCCCGGGAGAAATCACATGAGCTTTCTGCAACTCAAGGGCGTCGAGAAGTACTTCGGCGACCTGCGCGCCATCAAGGGCGTCGACCTGTCTATCGAGAAGGGCGAGTTCATCGTCTTCGTCGGCCCGTCGGGCTGCGGCAAGAGCACCTTGCTGCGCATGATCGCGGGGCTGACCGAGATCGACGCCGGCAGTCTGATGCTGGACGGGCGCGACATCACCAAGCTGCCTTCGTCCAAACGCGACTTGGCGATGGTGTTCCAGAGCTATGCGCTTTATCCGCACATGAGCGTGTTCGACAACATGTCCTTCGCGCTGCGGCTGGCCAACGTCGACAAGGCGGTGATCCAGGACAAGGTGAACCGTGCGGCCAGGATCCTCAACCTGACCAACTACCTGCAACGCACGCCCAAGGAGCTGTCGGGCGGCCAGCGCCAGCGCGTGGCCATCGGCCGCGCGATCGTGCGGGCGCCCAAGGTGTTTTTGTTCGACGAGCCGCTGTCCAACCTGGACGCCGCGCTGCGCGGCCAGACGCGGGTGGAAATCGCCCAGCTGCACCGCGAGCTGGGTGCCACCACCATCTACGTGACCCACGACCAGGTGGAAGCCATGACGCTGGCCGACCGCGTGGTGGTGCTGCGCGACGGGCAGATCGAGCAGGTGGGCTCGCCGCTGGAGTTGTACGACCGGCCGGCCAACCAGTTCGTCGCGCAGTTCATCGGCACGCCGCAGATGAACGTGCTGCCGGCCAGCCAGCTGCCGCATCTGGCCGGCACGCAGCAGCTGCCGGTGCCGGCGGGCGGCTTCGTCGGCCTGCGGCCGGAAGACGTGCGGCTGCAGCCGGCCGGCCAGGGCCAATTGCAGGGCACGGTGCAGCTGGTGGAGGCGCTGGGCGCCGAGACGCTGATCCACGTGGCCCTGGGCCCCGACGCGGCCACCGCCGCGCGGCTGATCGCGCGCCAGAGCGCCCGCACCACGCTGCACCCGGGCAGCCCGGTGGGTCTGTCCATCGACCCGATGGCCGCCCATGTGTTCGACGACCAGGGCCGACTCTCGCGCCCGGCGCAAGGCGGCGCGGCACTGGCCGGCGCGGCGGCCTGAAGGGGAGGGCACCATGAACCAAGACAACGCCGCACCCCTGGTGATGCTGCACCTGGGCCTGGGCTCGTTCCACCGGGCCCACCAGGCGGTGTATCTGCAAGCCCTGCGTGACCAGGGCGACAGCCGCTGGATCATCGCCGCCGGCAACATCCGCCCCGACCAGCCCGAGCTGATGGCCGCGCTGCAGGCCAGCGGCGGCGCCTACATGCTGGAGACGGTGAGCCCCACGCTGGCGTGGCGCTACCAGCGCATCGAGGCCATCCGCCGGGTGATTCCGCACGACACCGGCCTGGCCGGGCTGATCGCGCAAGGCGCTGACCCGGCCACGCGCATCCTCTCGTTCACCGTGACGGAAGCGGGCTACTACCTGGATGCGGCGCATCAGCTGGATCTGGGCTTTGCCGACCTGGCGGCCGACATCCAAGCCGCGCGCGCCGGTCACCCGCACCCGCAAACGCCCACGCTGTACGGCGCGCTCACCGCCATCCTGCGCGCGCGCATGGCCGCGGGCGCCGGCCCCCTCACGCTGCTGAACTGCGACAACCTGCGCCACAACGGCGACCGCGCGCGCAGCGGCCTACTGCAGTTCATCCAGCAGGTGGGCGATGCCGACCTGCTGGCCTGGGTGGAGGCCCACACCAGCAGCCCGAATGCCATGGTGGACCGCATCACACCCCGGCCCACGGCCGAGGTGCGCGAGCGCGTGCGCGCCGCCACCGGCGTGGACGACCCGGCCGCGCTGATGGGCGAGAGCTTCATCCAGTGGGTGATCGAAGAGAAGTTCATCGCCGGCCGCCCCGCCTGGGAGCAGGTGGGTGTGGAGATGGTGCAGTCGGTCGATGCGCATGAAGAAGCCAAGATCCGGCTGCTCAATGCCACTCACAGCTGCATCGCCTGGGCGGGCACGTTGGCCGGGTTGCAGTACATCCATGAGGGCACGCACGACGCGGCCATCCGCCGCATGGCCTTCGACTACGTCACCGACGACACCATCCCCGTGCTGAGCCCCAGCCCGCTGGACCTGGCCGCCTACCGCGACGTGGTGCTCGACCGCTTCGGCAACCCCGCCATCGCCGACACCAACCAGCGCGTGGCGATGGACGGC
>CAKZXL010000230.1 GCA_937883885.1 uncultured Aquincola sp.
CACGGGAACGCCCCTTGCCGCTGAGGTGCTCAAGGCGCACACGGGTTGGCGCCACCCTTTTCAGGAGCATCCATGAGCACGCAGGACACCACCGACCGACACCTGAAGATCCAGCAGGAGCAGGACGCCAAGGACGCCCGCCAGTCCAAGCCAGGCGGCAAAGACGAGAAGCCGCCAGGCGTGCAGGCCGGCGCCCGCGAGCAGCCTACCGAGCTGCCCGCCCAGCACCAGGACAAGCCCGGCACCGAGGCCGAGCTGCAGCTGCAGCCGCGCTTCATGGCGCCCGACTACAAAGGCAGCGAAAAGCTGCAAGGCATGGCCACCTTGATCACCGGTGGCGACTCGGGCATCGGCCGCGCGGTGGCGGTGCTGTTCGCCCGCGAGGGTGCCGACGTGGCCGTCGTCTACCTCAATTCGCACGAAGACGCGCAAGAAACCAAGCGCTGCGTGGAAGCCGAAGGCACCCGCTGCCTGCTGCTGCCCGGCGACGTGAAGGACAGCGGCTTTTGCCAGCAGGCGGTGGCCGAGACGGTCAAGGCCTTCGGCCGGCTCGACGTGCTGGTGAACAACGCGGCCTTCCAGGAGCATGCGCAGTCCATCGAAGACATCACCGACGAGCGGCTGCAGGAAACCCTGCAGACCAACATCGCCGGCTACTTCCACATGGCGCGGGCGGCGGTGCCGCACCTCAAGCAGCGCGCCTCCATCATCAACACCGGCTCGGTGGTGGGCTTGAAGGGCAGCGCCAGGCTGCTGGACTACGCCACCACCAAGGGCGCGATCCATGCCTTCACCAAGTCGCTGGCGCAGAACCTGGTGAGCAAGGGCATCCGCGTCAATGCGGTGGCCCCCGGCCCGGTGTGGACGCCGCTGAACCCGGCCGATTCCCCGGCCGAGCAGGTGGCCGAGTTCGGCCAGCAGACCGACATGAAGCGCGCCGCCCAGCCCGAAGAGCTAAGCCCCGCCTATGTGTACCTGGCATCGCCCGTGATGTCGGGTTACGTCACCGGCATCGTGCTGCCCGTCACCGGCAGCGTCGGCGCGATCTGAGGCGCCAGCGGGTACGGCCGTTGCCGCAAGGCCGTGCCGCTGCGCGGCCAAGGAGATGACGATGAACCCCACCGACAAGCAGGACCTGATCGACAAGCAGGTCAAGCCCGCCAAGGACGACAGCCGGGCCGAAGGCAAGGACAAGGACCGCGTGCCCACCTACCAGGAGCTGCTGGACGAATCGCTGGACCAGACCTTTCCGGCCAGCGATCCCATCTCGCCCGGAGCCGCCATCAATGCCGAGCGGCGCACCAGCACCGACAAGGACGACGTGGACTGGGAACTCAAGCCCAGCCAGTCGTCGTCCGCGGGCAAGACCGACCAACCCGACGAAGCCGGCGAGACCGAGAGCAAGCAGCCCGGCAAGTAGCCACCCCGGCTGACGCTCCGCGCGGCATGTGCCTTGCCACCGCCGCGCATCACACCAAGGAGCGTCATCCATGATCACGTTGGGCATCAACGCGGCTTTCCACGACTCGGCGGCCGCGCTTGTCATCGACGGGCAACTGTGCGCCGCGGCGGAGGAAGAGCGGTTCTCGCGCATCAAGCATGCCAAGCGGCCGGTGCCGTTCAGCGCCTGGGAGCTGCCCTTCAACGCCATCGACTTCTGCCTGGCGCGTGCCGGGCTCAAGCTCACCGACGTGGATGCGGTGGCCTACAGCTTCGACGCCCACCTGTTCCTCGACGGGCGGCTGCAGGGCGACACCATCACGCTGCCGCTCATTCCTTCAGCCCGGCCCGACCCCCAGTGGGAGAACCCGTGGGACCCGCTGTTCGCGGCCTATGTGCTCAATGCCTCTCGCCAACTGGTGGACGGTGCGCCGCACCACCTGGGCAAGCGCTTTCAGGGCGCGCGCTTCGACGGGCCCTTCACCTTCCACCATGTGGCGCATCACCTGTGCCACCAGGCCAGCGCCTTCCTGGCCGCGCCGTTCGAGCGCTGCGCGGTGATGACGCTGGACGGCCGCGGCGAACGCGCCACCAGCACCTATGGCGTCTACCGCGATGGTCATTACACCGCGCTGGGCGAGGTGCAGGTGCCGCACTCGCTGGGCCTGCTGTATGAGCATGTGACCACCCACCTCGGCTTTCTGGCCTCGTCGGACGAGTACAAGGTGATGGCGCTGGCCGCGCAAGGCAAGCCGCGATGGCTGGGCCTGCTGCAGGAGCACCTGCAGCTGCTGGACAACGGCCAGTACCGCATCGACAGCATCGACTTGGTGAACCTCGTGGGCCCGGCGCGTGAGCGGGGCGGCCCGCTGGAGCAGCACCACTTCGACCTCACCGCCAGCTTGCAGGCCCTGCTGGAGCAAACCACGTTGAAGCTGGCCGGTTGGCTGCGTGAAGCCACCGGTGAAAGGCTGCTGGCCATGGCTGGCGGCGTGGCCTTGAACTGCGTGTCCAACGCGCGGCTGCGCGATGCCGGCATCTTCGACGAAGTGTGGGTGCAGCCCGCCGCCGGCGACGCCGGCACCGCGCTGGGCGCGGCCCTGTGGATCGACAGCCGCGCGCGGGCCGAAGGCAGCGCCCGGCCGCCGCAGCTGCCCGCGGCGCCGCAAGGCCAGCCGGTGAAGCTGGCGCCGCGCCAATGGACCATGACCCACGCCTACTGGGGCCCCGACTGGAGCGACGAGGCCATCGAGGCCGAGCTGAAGTGGGCCAAGCTGCCTTACCGCCGCATGGCCCAGCCGGCGCAGGAGGTGGCCCAACTGCTGGCTGAAGACCAGGTCATCGGCTGGTTCCAGGGGCGCATGGAATTCGGTCCGCGGGCGCTGGGCGCGCGGTCCATCATCGCCTCGCCGCTGCATGCCGAGATGCAGGCGCGCATCAATGAACTCAAGGACCGCGAAGACTTCCGGCCGGTGGCGCCG
>CAKZXL010000231.1 GCA_937883885.1 uncultured Aquincola sp.
AGAACAGCAGTTGCTGGGTGCGCGTGAGCAGCGAGTGGGCCGGCAACCAACTGGGCGGCATGCACCTGCCCCGGGTCGGGCAAGAAGTCATCGTCAGCTTCATCGGCGGCGACATCGACCGGCCAATCTGCACCGGCCGCGTCTACAACCAAGCCAACCTGCCGCCGTGGCAGTTGCCGGCCCAGCAGGCGCTCAGCGGTATCAGAAGCCGGGAACTCACGCCCGGCGGCGGCAACAGCGCCGCGGGCCGGTCCAACCACCTGGTGCTGGACGACACGCACCAGGCCATCCAGGCGCAGCTCAAGAGTGACCACCAGCACAGCAGCTTGAGCCTGGGCCACATCACCCGCATCGAAGACCGGCAGGGCCGCAAAGACCACCGCGGCCAAGGCTTTGAGCTGCGCACCGACGGCCATGGCGCCATCCGCGCCAAGGACGGCTTGATCATCAGCACCGAAGCCAGAACCAAAGCAACGGGCCATGTCACCGACCTCAGCGAAACCATCGCCCGGCTGCACCAGGCCCAGGGGCAACACGACAGCCTGGGCCACCTGGCGCAGATGCACCAGGCTCAAACGCAGGGCGACCAGGACGACGTAACACAGGCACTGCAGGCGCAGAACCAGGCCATCGCGGGCAAGACCCAGGAAGGCCGCTTCCCTGAGCTGCAGGAACCCCACCTCATCCTGGCCAGCCCCGCCGGCATCGAGAGCACCACGCCCCAGAGCACCCACCAACACAGCGGCCAGCACCACGCCATCAGCAGTGGCGGACACACCAGCGTCAGCGCGGGCAAGAGCCTGCTGGCCAGCGCCGACCAGGCGATTCGCCTGTTCGCCTACAAGGCCGGCATCAAGCTCATCAGCGCCACCAGCGGCATCGAGCTGAAGGCCGTGGAAGCCAGCATCCATCTGCTGGCCAAGCTGAAGATCACCGCCACCGCCCAGCGGGTGCACATCGAAGCAAAGGAAGCGGTGACCGTCAACGGCGGCGGAAGCGCCACGCAGTGGCAGGCCGACGGCATCAGCGACCACACCGCCGGCACCTGGGTGGCCCACGCGGCAGCGCACGGCATGCCGGGCAGCCAAAGCCTGGCGGTACACGCCAAGGACGCTGACCTGGCCTTCAACGAGCAATTCGTGGTGCGGGATCACAGCGGAACGCCTGTGCCGCACATGCGCTACCGCATGACGTTCGAGGACGGCAGCAGCCTGGAAGGGAAGACCGACGCGCAGGGCGTCATTGCGCTGCAAGCCAGCCAGCTCGCTCGGCGTGTGGCGATCGACTTCCTTGGCTTTTGAGACAGGAGCCCGGATCCACCATGGACAAGCACACACCGGGGGGCCGTCGCGCCCAGCCAACGGGCAGCAACGAACATGGACCCCGCTATGAATGGACCTTCACTGAGGCGAGCAAGACCGATCCCGTGGAGCTGCGCCTGCAGCCCGTGGCCTTCCTGCCTGTTGTGTTCGTGCCGGGGATCATGGGGACCAACCTGTTCAACCCCACAGTAGCCGATCCGAAAAAAGGCCGAGTCTGGAACGTGGACGGCAGCGGGGATGCATTTGGAGGTGCATTCCGCAGCCCTGGCGGACGGCAAGCCGAGTTGCACTTTGCCCGCACTCAGGTCTACGAACACGGCAAGGTGCCCGACGAAAGATCCCAAACAGGGCTGAACAACGACCAGGACTACTGGGAGCGGGGCTGGGGCGAAATCGGCTACATGTCGTACGGCGAGTTCTTGCTGTGGCTGGAGCGCACGCTCAACGCGCCTGCCGGCGCCACACGCCAGGCCACGCTGATGTCGCAGCTGACCACCGCACTGGGCCCGCAGGCCACACAAGCACCTGCGGGGTGGCAGGCAGCCCGACCGTTCGATCCGCTCAAGGCCGATGAACTGACGCAGGCCAACCGCTGGCTGATGCCCGTCTACGCCTGCGGCTACAACTGGCTGGGCGACAACGCCGAAGCCGCGCAGCGACTTCAATCCAGGATCAACACCATCATTGCGAAGCACCACGACGGTCGCTTCGCTTTTTGCAAGCAGGTGGTGCTGATCAGCCACAGCATGGGCGGGCTGGTCGCGAGAGCCTGCCAGGCTCTGCCGGGCATGCAGCACAAGATCGCCGGTGTGCTGCACGGCGTCATGCCCACCGTAGGTGCGCCCGTGGCCTATCGGCGCTGCAAGGTGGGCATGGGCGACGAAGGGCCGTCCGGTCTCGGCTTGGCCGCCACCAAAGCTTGGGGCGCCGCGAAGGTGATTGGCATGAGCGGTCAGCACGTAACGCCGGTCTTCGCCCAAAGCCCCGGGGCCTTGCAGCTGCTGCCCAGCCAGGCGCACCCGCCCGGCTGGTTGCGCATCACCGGACCGGACGGGCGCGACCTGTATCCGCCCTTGCCGAGTGCCAACCCCTACGACGAGATTTACCGCGAGCGCATCCGCTGGTGGGGCTTGGTGCGGGAGGAATGGCTGCGTCCGCGGGGTAGTCGGTTTCAGATGGATTTCAGTACCTTCAAGGATAAGCACCTGACACGAGCTGAGGACTTTCACAAAGCTGTCGGTCTCGACCACTTTCACCCATGCACGTACGCGTTCTACGGACACGGCGGTCAATCCGAGGCTGGCCCCATCCAGAGCTTCGAGTCCGTGCAGTGGCGGGTACTACCGGGCAAGCGACCCGGAGCACCGCCATTGCAGCAAGTTGCTCAGTTGACCCATGACCAGGTCTGCCTGGATGGCAGCAACCCCGAACACATTGGCAAGACGGTGACGCCGGTGTTGACGGAGAAAACCTACTCCGAGGCCGTCGACGTGGTGGAGGAATGGCACTACGAGCTGCGCGCCACGGGGCCGGAGCCGGGTGGCGACGGCACCGTCAACCGACGTTCGGCAGCCGCCGTTGGTCAGGGTGCCCGTCGGGTCAAGCAGGTGTTCACCTTGCCCGACATCGCGCACGAACCCGCCTACAAGTCCCTCTTCGCACAGCGCCTGGTGGTGTACGCCGTTCTGAAGATCAGCGCGCAGGCGATCAACCCCCTGCCGTTCAGCCAGGTCCAGAAGCCATGAGATCCGGCGGTGACGTTTGGCATCACGTGCAAGACCGCTGGCGCAGCACCCCCCGCCGTTGGAGGTGGCTGCTGCTTGCGCTGGCAGCCCTGGTCGCGGCCAGCGTTGGCGGCTTCAACCCCTACTGGCGGCCGTTCTACTTTGGGAATCACACCATGCCTACCCCGAACGAATACGAATGGCACTGCCTGGGCCGCTACATGCTGGAGTTGCCCAAGGGTTTTCAGGCGCACACGGAAGGGACTGACCGCTGGTACCGCATGTTCACGCTGTTTTATGGCTTGGATTTCGACCACAAGCAGGTGGAAGGGCAGGTCCGGGATTCCAACTACAACCCCGAATCGTTTGCACATCGCTACCGTGACCACCGTAATAGCCTGGCACAGACGGTGAATGCACGCACAAAGGGATCCATGCTGTTGCACGAAGAGCAAATCGGCGAGCGAGCCTTTCTGCTGCGGCGCATAGAAGATGACTACACGGATATCGGTGCTTTCACCGAACTGCACCAGTTGGTCGGAAACAGATATGTGTTGTTGAAGGCAGAGTCGTTTCCCCGCGATCATCATGTGGAGCCCTATCTGGCCACAGTCGACTTCAGTGACGCCGAGAACCGCCTGAAGTCGATTTCTTCCAGACTGTTCCGCCTCACCAAAGCCACGCTCTCCATGCCAGGCTTCTGCTTCGGGGGCGTGGTCTTCGATGCGGGGCAGGACACCGAGCGGACCGACTTCGACATCCGTTGGGTGGCCCAGCCGGCGCAGCCCATCTTGTTGGAGGTGTCCTACCAGGGCGCCATGGACGCGGGCACGCGGGAGTCGTTCTATGAACGCATACCGGACCTGGCCCCGGAAACCCGGCTCAAGATGCGTGTGCTGCGCGACCGCACCACCACGGTCGGCCCCGGGCTGCCCTGGCATGA
>CAKZXL010000232.1 GCA_937883885.1 uncultured Aquincola sp.
CGTGGCCGGCGTGGTCGGCAAGAAGAAATTCATCTACGACCTGTGGGGCGACACCGTCAATCTGGCCAGTCGCATCACCACAGAAGGCGTGCCCGGCATGGTGCAGGTGGACACCGCCACCTACCTGCGGCTGCGCAGCCGCTACGACTTCCATCCACCGCAGACGCTGTACCTGAAAGGCAAGGGCGATACCGTGGTGTATCGCCTGATCGGTCGCAGGGAAGAGAGCAGCGAATTGAGTACGGACAGCGTGGACATCCTGCTCGACGCGGGATGAGCAAGGATTCTGTGGGAGATTCTATGTTCCGGCGCAAGCGTTTTCGTGCTGTTTCGGGACATAGTCGGCAGCGTTCTTCATCAGCGAGAAGGCAACGCGAGCGAGTTTTCGGGCCAGCGCAACCAGCGCCTGGGTACGGCTGAATCCGCGCTGGAGCATGCGCTGGTAGAACGGCTGCCAGGTCGTGGATCTGCTGGCCGCCATGGCGGCGTTGTAGAGCAGGCGGCGCATCTCCGAGTCACCCTTCTTGCTCAGCGCACGGCGTCCGGTCTTCTTGCCCGAGTCGCGCACGCTGACGTCCATGCCAAGGAAGGCGATGAAGGCGTCCGCACCGCTGAAGGGAGCGCGATGGAACGCCGCGCACAGGCCGGCGGCGGTGAGCGCGCCGACGCCTTCGATCTTCAGGATGCGCCGGTACGGTTCAGTCCATCCGCTTTCGTTGATCAGTGATGCGATGCGCTGTTCGAACCGTTTGATCAAGGCGGTGAGCCGCGCGAGGGCGACACGCACTTCGCGACCAAAGCCGGGCAGATCTTCCATGCTCTGACGGATGCGACCCAGGCTGCGTACCACGGTTGCGCGCCGACGCAGCAGGCTGCGCAGTTCGGTGACCGCGGGGGCCGGGAGCGAGAAGGGGCGCAGATCCGTGCCCTCGTGCGCGAGGTAGCGGGCGATCAGGCGTGCGTCGTGCCGATCGGTCTTGGCGCGCTGGCCCACGGTGTCGCGGTACCTGGACAGCTTGAAGCCGTCGATCAGAAACACCTGATGTCCGGCCTTGATGAGCAACTCGACGAGCGTGCAGTGATAGCTGCCGGTCGATTCGCAGGCGATGCGCTGGGCACCACTCGGCAGCGTGCGCAACCAGCCGCGGATGGCCGCAGCGGTGTTGTCGATGCGCGTCACCTGCGCGCTGGGGTGCTCGGCGATGTCCAGCCAATGCTTGGAGACGTCGATGCCAAAGCACACTGCTTCGTTCTGACTTGTCACGATGGGGCCCTCCCGACTAAGGTTCAAAAGGCTTGTCGGGATTCACCACAGCACTGGCTTGCAGGGTATGGACGGTACCGCGGCAACACGGTCCGATGGATTCCTGATGGGTGCTTGGGGTGAGGGCGGGACATCTCTCCCACTGTCTGTACGTGCTTGCCGTCAGATCCGAGCTCGGTCCCTCCGCCCGACAAGCTATTCCTACGCTTGCCAGGGCAGAACATACAAGCGAGCTTGCTCGCGATTGCGGCCTTGATCGAGGTCAGCGGCCAGCAACAGCCGCGTCGCGGCCAAGGCCGCTCCCACAGGGATAGAGCCCGATCCGCGGCCGCGGTCGGAGCGGGGTTCTGTGGGAGGGGTCTTCTGACCCCGACAGCGGCCTGTGCCGAAGGCCGCGGACCGCAACGATCGCGTCGCGGCCAAGGCCGCTTGTATGTTCTGCCGTGGCAAGCGTAGGAATAGCTTGTCGGGCGGAGGGGCCGAGTCCGGATCTGACGGCAAGCACGTACAGACAGTGGGAGAGATGTCCC
>CAKZXL010000233.1 GCA_937883885.1 uncultured Aquincola sp.
CAGGATCTGGCTGGGCCGCGGCAGCACCAGGTCGCTGACGCCGCTGGCCACGCACACCAGCTCCCACAGCACGAAGAAGCCGACCAGGGCCGAGGCCGACAGCAGCCGTTGCCGCAGGCGCGGCGAGATCTTGGGCGTGGACTCGCTCATGCGGCCTTCCTTTCTTCCAGGGCGATGACGTTCTGCACCGCATCGGCCGCGGTGCGCGCTTCGGCGATGCGCAGGCGCAGCTCCTGCACCAGGGCCGAGACTTCGGGCGCATAGCTCATGGCCAGCGTGCGGGGCCGCGCAAAGGGCACGGCGCGGTCTTCCAGGATGCGGCCCGGCCTGGCGCTCATCACGCAGATGCGTGTGGCCAGGTAGGCGGCTTCGCGCAGGTCGTGGGTGACCAGCAGCACCGTGGGCCGCTTGTCCATCCACAGCTGCTGCGTCAGCGACCACAGCTCTTCGCGGGTGAAAGAGTCGAGCGCGCCGAAGGGCTCGTCGAGCAGCAGCAGCTGCGGCTCATGGATCAGCGCGCGGCACAGCGAAGCCCGCTGCAGCATGCCGCCCGACAGCTGCCAGGGCCGCTTGTCGCCAAAGCCCTGCAGGCCCACCTGGGCCAGCAACGCCTCGGCCCGCTCGGCATATTCGCCGCGCTTTTTCTTGGCGTACTGCTGGCGAAAGGGCTCGACGATCTTCAGCGGGATCATCACGTTGTCGCGGATGCTCAGCCACGGCAGCATCGTCGGGTTTTGAAAGGCCAGGCCGATGCGCGTCTTGCCCGACTGCTGGCTGCTGGGGCTTTCGCGGCCGCCCACGATCAGCCCGCCCGAGCTGGGCTGCAGCAGCCCGGCCACCAGCTTGAGGATGGTGGACTTGCCGCAGCCGCTGGGGCCCACCAGCGCCACGAAGTCGCCCTGCGCGATGCGCAGGTTCGTGCGGTCCAGGGCCAGCGTGCCGTTGGCCTGCGCGCCGAAGCGCACCGTCACGTCGGCCAGGTCGATGAAGGGTTGGGTCATGCGGGTTCCTTCAGGTGCAGCAGGGCGGCCACCGGGCCGCCGCCGGGTGGGCCCTGGTGCTCGGCACCGCCCGAGACATACAGCGCGCTGTGCCCCGCGATGGAGGCCAGCACGCCGCCCACCGCCGCCCGCGCATGGCGGGTGGCATTGATGTCGGAATCGTTGAGCATGGTGTGGCGCTGGCCGCGCACCAGGCCATCGGGGCTGGCCTCGGCCTTGGCCAGCAGGTTCACCAGCCGCGTGGCCAGGGCCTGGGTGTCGCGGTCGGCATCGAGGTCGAAGCGCTCGCGCAGCAGCCGGCGCACCGCAGCGCCGTCCATCGCGTCCTGCATCACGGTGTGGGCGATGCGGAAGGGCGATGCGGCGCCCGGCGCTTCGCCCAGCACGATGACCACGTTGTGGTCCAGCTCGATGCCCGAAGAAGCCGAGGCGCGGCCCGAGAACAGCGAGCCGTCGCGCAGCACGGCGGCGTCGTTCACCCGATCGGCCGGCACTTCCTGCAACGCCAGCGCCACGCCCAGGGCCGAGGCGCCGCGCGAATAGCCCATGGATTCATAGGTGTCACGCGTCGCAGGTTCATGCCCCGCGGCCAGCGCCTGCTGCAGCTTGGCCGACGTGAGCAGCGGGCACTTGACCTGCACGAAGTGCACGTCCTGCACGCGCTGGATGCCGGCCTCGGCCATGGCCGCGCGCACCGCCTGCGCGGTGGCCTCGATCTGCGCCATGCGGCCCAGCTCCTGCGGCGCAAAGTCGCGGGTATGGGCGGTGCCGATGACCAGCCGCGGCGCGGCCTGCGCAGGCGCCGGCTCATCCATCCAGCGGCGGGTGAACACCGTGAAGTGCGGCGACAGCACGCCTTCGGTGCCGCCCGACATCACCAGCGCCACGCGCTGCGCGGCCTGCGCCGGCGTGCAGTCCAGGTGCGGCGCCAGCCAGTGGCTCCAGGCCATGCTGGCGTATTCACGCGTGTGGTCGTTGACGCAGCCGTTGCCTTCGGTCTTGCCCATCACCGCCACGATATCGGCCGGCACCAGTGGGCCGGCTTCCACCAGGGCTTGCACGCCCGACAGGTCGCCCGGGCCGCTGCAGGCCACGCGGTGCACGCCCACGTACTGGCGCCGTGCGGTGCCGTTGAAGGGGCCGCTCATGCCGCCTCCTTCGAGGCCTTGCGCACAAAGCCCGTGCCTTCGAAGGCCGCCGGGTCGCTGGGCACCGCAGTGGGCGGCACGCCGGTCGGCGTCTGCAGCACCGCGCTGGTGTAGTACTCGGTGTTGCGCGGCTGCGGCGTGGGCATGCGCTGCACCGATTTGACCGAGCGGCCCCAGCCCGCGGCATCGCTCACCAGCCGGCCATCGCGCATCACGAAGCGGCCACGCACCAGGGTGTGGATGGGCGCGCCATGTACCGTGCGGCCGTTCCAGGGCGAGATCTTGCTGATGGACTGCAGCCGGCCTTGCGACAGCACCGCGCGGCGGTCCATGTCCACCACCGCGATGTCGGCATGCGCGCCCACGGCCAGCACGCCCTTGGTGCCATACAAGCCCCAGGCCCTGGCGGGGGCCGCGGCGCTCCACTTCACGTAGTCCATCAGCGTGGCGCGCTGGCGGTTCACTTCGGTCAGCATCAGCGGCATCTGCGTCTCAACGCCCGGAAAGCCGCAGTCGCATTGCCAGATGCTTTCGCGCGTCTTTTCTTCAGGCGTGTGCGGCGCATGGTCGGTGGCGATCATGTCGATGGTGCCGTCCATCAGCGCGTCCCACAGCGGCTGGTTGTGGCGCTCTTCGCGGATGGGCGGATTCAGCCGCAGGATGCCGCCCAGGCGCAGCATGTCCTGCGTGTTCAGCAGCAGGTACTGCGGGCAGGTTTCCACCGTCACGTCCACCCCGCGCAGCTTGGCTGCGCGCAGCACGAACAGCGAATCGGCCGCGCTGTGGTGGGCGATGTGCACGCGGGCGCCGGTCCACTCGGCCAGTGTCAGCACGCGGCCGATGGCCTCGATCTCGGCCACCGCCGGGCGTGACGCCAAGTGGGCCAGCGGGTCGATGCGGCCGGCCGCTTCCAGCTGGTGCTGGCGGCGCGCCATGATGGACGAGTTCTCTGCATGCACCACGGTGCGGATGCCCAGCGGCGCCAGCTTCTCGAAGCCTTCGAGCAGCGCGCCGTCGGTGGGCGCGGGCAGGTTGCCGAAGGTGTTGCCCACGAAGGCCTTGAAGCTGGTGACACCCGCGTCCAGCAGGTCTTCCAGCCGGTCGATGGTGTCGTCGCCCAGCAGGCCGTGGATGCCGTAGTCCACGTACGAGGCTTCGGCCGCCTTCTGCTTCAGGCGCAGGGCTTCCAGCGTGCCGGTGGGCGGGTTGGTGTTGGGCATCTCGAACACCGTGGTCACGCCGCCGCAGGCTGCAGCGGCGGACCCGGTCTTCCAGGTTTCCTTGTGCGGGTAGCCCGGGTCGCGGAAGTGCACATGGCTGTCGATGGCGCCGGGCAGCAGGTACTGGCCCTCGGCGCGCAGCTCTTCGCGGGCCGAAGGCATCAGGTCGTCATGGCCGATGGCCACGATGCGGCCGCCTTCGATGGCGATGGAGGCTTCGATGATCTGCTCGGGCGACACCAGGCGGCCGCCGCGGATGACGAGGTCTGCGTTGCTCATGCTCGGCCGCTCCTCACAGCATGGCCCAGCCGCCATCGACGGGCAGGTCGACGCCGGTGATCTGCCGCGACACGTCGCTGGCCATGAAGAGGCACGCGTTGGCCACGTCGGCATCCAGCGTCACGCGCTTGAGCGCATAGTCGTCGGCATGGCGCTGCATCGCTGCTTCCAGCGAGATGCCCAGCCTGGCGGCCATGTTGGCGCACACCTTCTCGCGAAAGCGCGGGCCATCGACCATGCCCGGCGCCACGCAGTTGACGTTGATGTTGTGGGCGCCGGCTTCCAGCGCCATGCTCTTGGTCAGGCCGCGCAGGCCCCACTTCGAGGCCGAGTAGGCCACCCGGCCCGCACGCCCCCGCATGCCAAAGGTGCCGCCCACGTTGACGATCTTGCCGCCGCGCTGCTCGATCATCGCCGGCAGCACCGCATGCATGGTGTTGAAGCAGCCGGTCATGTTCAGCTCGACGATGTCGTTGAACTCGTCGGCCGTGGTCTCCCAGCCGGTCTTGCCGATGGGGCCGGAGCCGCCGGCCACGTTCACCAGGATGTCGATGCGGCCGAACTCGGCCAGCGCCGCAGCGGCCAGCGCTTCGGTCTGCGCCGCGTCCACCAGGTCGCAGCGAACCACCAGCGCGGGCACGCCCAGCGCGCGGGCTTCGGCGGCCACGGGCTCGATGGCGGCGGTGTCTCGGCCGGCCAGCACCAGGCGGCAGCCTTCTTCGGCAAAGGCCAGCGTCACGGCGCGGCCCATGCCCTTGGCGGGGCCGGTGATCAGGGCCACCTTGTTCTTCAGGTTCAGGTTCATGTCGAGTCTCGGTGCGGGGCGTGGAAGGGCAGGCTCAGAACAGCTTGGCGGGCCGCTGCTCGCGCGGCGGCAGGAAGCTGCGGTCGAACACCTCGGCAGGCGCGGGCGTGCGGGCCAGCTGGTTGGCATCGACCAGGATCTCGATGCCGCGGGCCAGGCGCTTGTCGTCCACGTCGCCCAGGCCGATGCGGGCCACCTCCGGGTGGTTCATGTCGTTGCGCAGCGTGGCCAGCAGGCGTTCCTTTTCCACCTCGCGCTTGAGCAGCGGCTCGCGCTTCATCACCGCGTCGATGCCGGCGTCGGGGTTGGCGATCACGTCGGCGATGGCGCGGTTCAGCGCCTTCACGAAGCCGGCCACCGCCTGCGGGTTGTCCTTCACGAAGGGGCGCGAGAAGAACACCGCATTGCTGTACAGGTCCATGCCGTGCGCGCCATAGCGGATGAAGCGCAGGTCCTTGGCCGGGTCCATCCCCATGGCCTTGGCGCTGAAGCTCACGGTGGTCACGTAGCCGAAGGTGGCGTCCACCTGGTCGCGCGCCAGCATCTGCTCACGCAGGTTGGGCGCCATGTTGGTGATCTTCACCTTGGTGGCGTCCAGCCTGGCCAGCTTGGCGAAGGCCGGAAACAGCTTGAGCGCGCCGTCGTTGGCGGGGCCGCCGATGGTCTTGCCTTCCAGGTCGGCCGGACCCTTGATCGGGCTGTCCTGCTTGACCACGATGGTGAAGGGCGGCGTGTTGTAGAGCATGTACACGCCCACCGGCGCTTCGGCCGGGCGCTTGGTGGCCAGGTCGATCACGGCGTTCAGGTCGCCGAAGCCGGCCTGGTAGGCGCCCGAGGCCACCTTGGGGATGGAGGCGGCCGAGCCTTCGCCCTGGTCGATCTCCACGTCCAGGCCCTCGGCCTTGAAGTAGCCCTTGTCCTGCGCCAGGAAGAACCAGGCCTGCGGGCCTTCGTACTTCCAGTTCAGCACCATCTTGATCCTGGTGGCCTGGGCCTGCGCGGCCAGGGGCAGCAGGGCGGTGGTGGCGGCCAGGCCGGCCAGGGCCAGCGTCGCCAGTCGGCGGGAAGTGTTCATCGGGGGTCCTTCTTCGATGAGGAAAGGGCAGGGGCGGTGTGCAGTGCGGCGCTGGCGGTCAAGGCCGGGATCAGCGCCTCGGCGGTGCCGACGAAGCCGTGCAGCTTGTCGACCAGGAAATGGATGGCCCGCGTGACGTAGGCGGGCGAGGGCGTGCCGCAGGCGTCCTTCAGCAGTACGCAGTCGTAGCCCAGGAAGCCGGCGTCCTGCAGGCTGGCGAACACGCAGCGGTCGGTGTTGACGCCGCCGAACAGCAGCGTGGTGATGCCTTGCTGGCGCAGCAGGCTGTCCAGTTCGTTGTCCCAGAAGCCGCTGAGGCGGTGCTTGAACACGGTGAAGTCGCCAGCGGCCACCGGCAGTTCTTCCACCACCTGCGCGCCCCAGCTGCCGGGCACCACGCTGGGCCCATGGTCCAGCGGCGAGGCCTGCGCATACCCTACGCCGGGCTGGCCTTCGGCATCGGCGCGCATGGCCTTGAACTGCACCACCGGGGCCAGGTTGGCGGTATCGGCCCGCACGCCCCAGTTGAGCCACACCACGCGGCCACCGGCATGGCGCCAGGCGGGCAGCAGCTCGGCCAGCACCGGGATGGGCTTGCGGGTGGCACGCATGCTCACGCCCTTCTGGCCGAACCAGCCTTCGGGGTGGCAGAAGTCGTTCTGCATGTCCACCACCACCAGCGCGCTGCGGTGCACGTCCAACTCGATCACGTCGGTGTGCGTGGGCAGGCGCACCGGGCGCGGCGGCAGCGGCGGGCGCACCAGGCTCAGCAGGTCGCGCGAGGCGGTCCAGGCCGTGGCCGCGCTGGCGCCGTAGCGGCGGCTGCGGGTCGTGCTCATTTCAGCGTCAGCTGGCGTTCGGCCAGCGGCGGCAGGAAGCGGCGGTCGAACACCTCGGTGGGCGCGGGCGAACGCGGCAGGTCGAAGGCCTGCTGCACCTGGCCGATGGACTTGGCCAGGCGTTCATCCAGCACGTCGCCCACGCCGATGCGCTGGGTCTCGGGCGTGATCACCACCTGACGCAGTGCGTACTGCAGCCGGCGCTTTTCCAGCGACTTGTTGATCAGTGGCTCCTGCCGCGCCAGTGCGTCGATGGCGGCATCGGGGTCGGCCACCGCATCGCGCAGGCCCTGGTGGATGGCGCGCACCAGGCCGGCCACCGCCTGCGGCTTGTCCTTGAGCAGCGCGGGCGACACCAGCACGCCGTTGCCATACAGCGCGATGCCGTGGTCGGCATAGTGGAACCAGCGGATGTCCTTGTCGGGGTCGATGCGCTGGCCCACCAGGTTCATGTAGCTGGTAACCGAGAACACGGCCGAGGCCTCCACCTGGTCGGTCAGCAGCATCTGCTCCTGCAGGTTGGGCGCCATGTGGCTCCAGCTCACCTTGCCGGGGTCGATGCCGTTCAGCTCGGCCAGCGCCGGGAACATCTTCATCGCGGCGCCGCCGGCCGGCGAGCCGATGGTGCGGCCCTGCAGGTCCTTCAGGCTTTTGATCGGGCTGCCCGCCTTGACCATGACGGCAAACGGCGCGCGGTTGTAGACCATGTACACCATCACCGGCACCGTGCCTGCCGGCCGCGTGGCCGCGTTCTGGATGATGGCGTTGATGTCGCCGAAGCCGGCCTGGTAGCTGCCGGCCATCACCTTGGTGACGGTGTTGGCCGAGCCATCGCCGGTGTCGATCTGCAGGTCGATCTTTTCCTTGGCGAAGTAGCCGCGTTCCTGCGCCAGGTAGTACCAGGCGTGCACGCCCTGCAGCTTCCAGTCGAGCACGAACTTGATGGGCGTGGTCTGCGCCTGCGCGGCCAAGCCGAGCGTGGCCAGGGTGGCGGCGGCCAGCCATTGGCGCAGGGCGCTGCGCAGGCGGGGCGAAGAAGAGCGGTTCAACAGCACGGGTGGGGCTCCATCAACAGCGATGGGCCACCGCTTGCACTGCCCGTGCCGCAAACGCGTTTTCAGCGTGCTGGAAGGCTGCCGTTTGGCGCTGGGTGTGTTGCCGTAACGGCAACGGTGGGGCGCCGGGCCGCGCGTGTGTTGGGCTGGGGCCTGGTGGCGATGTGTGATGGCGCGGTGGCCGCGATGCCTGCCGCACCTGGGTGGCCGCGCGTGCCGGGCCGGCCCGCGGCTGGCAGCTCAACGCCCCTTTGCCGCCGTTGCGCCCAACACCGTGCGCCCAGGCCTGTTCCTGGTGCGCACCGTTGCCAACTTGGACACCAGGGCGCACACACCGATGCCGTTACGGCTACGGTCGTCACGCGCGGCATGGCACCGAACCTGCTGCACGGCGCCGCATGAATCACCTGCGTTTTTTGCGCTACGTCGACGAAGTGGCCCGTGCCGGCTCCATCCGCCAGGCGGCCGAGCGGCTGCATGTGGCGCCG
>CAKZXL010000234.1 GCA_937883885.1 uncultured Aquincola sp.
AACACATGGGTGATGTTCATGTCCCAGTCGTCCACCACCACCGCGAAGTTGTAGGTGGGCACACCGTCGGGCCGCACGATGATCAGGTCGTCGATCTCACGGTTGGCGATGCTGATGGGGCCCTTGACCACGTCATCCCAGGTCACCACGCCGTCCACCGGGTTGGCGAAGCGGATGGCCGGTGCCACGCCCACGGGCGGCGGCGGCAGCACCTTGCCCGGCTCGGGCCGCCAGCGGCGGTCGTAGTGGGTCTTTTCGCCGCGGGCGCGCTGGGCTTCGCGCATCTCGTCCAGCTCGGCCGGCGTGGCGTAGCAGCGGTAGGCGGTGCCGGCGGCCAGCATCTGGTCGATGACCTCGCGGTAACGGTCCAGCCGGCGCATCTGGTAGATCGGTCCTTCGTCGTAGTCCAGGCCCAGCCAGCGCATGGCCTGCAGGATCTGGTCGACCGAATCCTGCGTGGAGCGGGCGACGTCGGTGTCCTCGATGCGCAGCACGAACTCACCACCGTAGTGGCGGGCATAGGCCCACGAGAACAGCGCGGTGCGCGCGGTGCCCAGGTGCAAAAAGCCGGTGGGCGACGGCGCGATGCGGGTGCGGACGGGTTTTTTCATGCGTATGCGCCTTCAGGCTTGCTCGGTGGCGCTTTGCAGGGCCAGGCGGCTGCGGTTGGCTTCTTCTTCTTCGGTGCCCTGGGAGCGGCGCTGCTGCTCCATCGCGGTGAAGTCGGCGGCCGTCACTTCGCCGGTGATGTACAGCCCGTCGAAGCACGAAGCCTCGAAGGTGTTGATGCCTTCGTTGAGCGTGCGCACCACGCGCTTCATCGCGTCCACGTCCTGGTAGATCAGCGCATCGGCGCCGATGTACTCGCGCACCTCTTCAATGGTGCGGTCGTGGGCGATCAGCTCTTCACGCGTGGGCATGTCGATGCCGTACACGTTCGGAAAGCGCACCGGCGGCGCGGCCGAGGCCAGGTACACCTTGCGGGCGCCGGCTTCGCGGGCCATCTGCACGATTTCCTTGCTGGTGTTGCCGCGCACGATTGAATCGTCCACCAGCAGCACGTTACGGCCCTTGAACTCCACGCCGATGGCGTTGAGCTTCTGGCGCACGCTCTTCTTGCGCACGCCCTGCCCCGGCATGATGAAGGTGCGGCCGACGTAGCGGTTCTTGACGAAGCCTTCGCGGTAGGGCTTGCCCAGCTTCTGCGCCAGCTGCATGGCCGAAGGCCGGCTCGACTCGGGGATGGGGATCACCACGTCGATCTCGTTCGGCGGCATGGTGGAGATGACGCGCTGGGCCAGCGTCTCGCCCATGTTCAGCCGCGCCTGGTAGACCGAGATGCCGTCGATCACGGAATCGGGCCGCGCCAGGTAGACGAACTCGAACATGCAGGGGTTGAGCGTGGGCGACTCGGCGCACTGCTGGCTGTGCACGGTGCCTTCGAGGTCGATGAAGATCGCCTCGCCCGGCGCCACGTCGCGGGTGACGGCATGGCCGGTGCCTTCGATGGCCACGGTTTCACTGCCCACCATCACGGTGCGGCCCTCGGGGGTGACGGCCTCGCCGAACACCAGCGGGCGGATGCCGAACGGATCGCGGAAGGCCAGCAGGCCGTAGCCGGCGATCAGCGCCACTACCGCATACGAGCCCTTGATGCGCTTGTGCACCGCGGCCACCGCCTCGAAGATGACCTCGGGGTTCAGCGTCTTGTCGCGTGCGGCGCGGGCCAGCTCGTGCGCCAGCACGTTGATCAGCACCTCGGTGTCGCTCTCGGTGTTGATGTGGCGGCGGTCGACGTCCACCAACTCCTGCTTGAGCGCCAGCGCATTGGTGAGGTTGCCGTTGTGCACCAGCACGATGCCGAAGGGCGCGTTGACGTAGAAGGGCTGCGCCTCTTCTTCGCTGTAGGCGTTGCCGGCGGTGGGGTAGCGCACCTGGCCCAGGCCCACGTCGCCCGGCAGGCCACGCATGTTGCGGGTGCGGAAGACGTCGCGCACCATGCCGCGCGCCTTGTGCATGAAGCACTTGGTGCCCTGCATCGTGACGATGCCGGCGGCGTCCTGGCCGCGGTGCTGCAGCAGCAGCAGCGCGTCATAGATCAATTGGTTGACGGGCGCATGCGAGATGACGCCGACGATGCCACACATGGTTGTTTCCTTCAGCCCGGAAGGTGCCGGGCCACGTTCACCGGCAACACCGGCTTCAGTTCCTGCAGCATGGCACCAAGCCATGCCGCACCTCGAGATTCCTGCCACTGCGCCGAGGCGGCCGCAGGCGTGAATGCAATCACCGTGGCCAGTGCCAGCAGCAACACGCCGCCGCGCAACAGCCCGAAACCCGCGCCCAGCACGCGGTCCACGACACTCAGCGGCGTGGCCTTGACCAGCAGGCTGACCAGCCGGGCCAGCAAGCTCCACAGCATCAAGGCCAGCACGAAGGTCAGTGCAAACGCCGCACCGACATTGACCATGCTCTGCGGCTCACCCACCGGCAGATGGGCCGCCACGGTGGGCGTGAAGGCCTGCGCCGCGATGTAGGCCACCACCCAACCTATGAGGGACAAGACTTCGAAAATCAAGCCCCGCCACAGCCCGACGATGACGGAGACGGCCAGCACCGCCAGCAGGGCCAGGTCGACCCAGCCGAGCGAGGAGGCGACTTCCACCGGCGTCATGGCCCGCCCGTCAGAGGGTGAGCACGGCCGGCGCCAGGCCGGCGGAACGCATCTTGGAAGAGGCCTTGTCGGCTTCGTCGCGGGTGCTGAACGGACCCACGCGCACCCGGGTGCGCTTGCCGCCGCTGGTCTCCACCACCTGGGTGTAGGTCTTCAGGCCCAGCTTCTCGACCTTGGCGCGGGCATCGCGCACCGCATCGGCATCGGCGAAGGCGCCCACCTGCACCACGAAGCGGCCGGCGGCCGGCTCGGAGGCCTTGGCGTCGGACTTGCCTTCGAGCAGCGCGCGCGCACGCTGGGTGTCGTCCTTGGGCTTGGCGGCGGCGGCAGCGGCGGCCTTGGCGGCCTGCTCGGCGGCGGCGCGGTCACGCTCGCGCTTGTCGGCAGCCTTTTCGGCGGCTTCGCGGCGCTCGGCTTCCTTCTTGTCGGCTTCGCGCTTGTCCGCCTCGCGCTTTTCAGCGGCGTGGCGCTTGTCGGCCTCGGCGTCGTGCTTGTCGGCGGATGAGGACGCTGCCTTGGGCGCAGCCGCGGCGGGCGCTGGCACCTCGCGACCGGCATCGCCGGCCTTCTCGGTCAGCACCTCTTCGGCGGGCGGCTGGCTGCGCTGGGCGCTGCGGGTGGGCGGCACTTCCAGCGGCGCGGCGCTTTCCTTGCGCGGGATCTCGATCGGGATGTCCACCGGGATGGGCCGCGGCTGGGTTTCGAACAGCATCGGGAAGCCGATGACGCCCACGCCCAGCAGCAGCACGGCGCCGATGAGCCGCCGGCGGGCGACGGTGCGGGCCCGCTGGACAGCCTCGGCCGGGTCGGCGGGCTCGCGGGCTGCGGAAGGTTGGCGCTTGAAGAAGGACAGCAGGCCCATGCGTGGGAAGGGGTCGGGGCGATCGGAAGGGCTGGCCGGGCGGCACCGGCCTGGGCAAGACTGCCGGCCGTGGAGTCAACCCCTGGGGGTCAACCCGTGTGCTTGGCGCTCAGCCGCGGCAAACCGTCCTTCAGCACGCCGCCTACGGTGTAGAAAGAACCGAAGACCACGATTCTATCAGCCGGGTCTGCGGCGGCCACCGCGGCGGCCAGTGCAGCCGCCGGGTCGGGGTGGGTGTGCACCGTCACCGGCTGCTGGCGCGGCATGGCCTGCACCGCGGCGGCCAGCTCGTCGGCGGTGGCGGCGCGGGCGGTGTCCAGGTTGCACAGGTGCCAGTGGTCCACCAGCGGCGAGAGCTTGGCCAGCAGCGCGGGCAGGTCCTTGTCGCGCATGGCGCCGAACACCGCATGCGTGCGCGGGAAAAAGCCCATCTGGTCGAGGTTGAGCGCCAGCGCCGCCACCGACTGCGCGTTGTGCGCCACGTCCAGCACCAGCGTGGGCTGGCCGGGCACGATCTGGAAACGGCCCGGCAGGTCGACCAGCGCCAGGCCCTGGCGCACCGCCTGCGCGGTGATGGGCAGCTGCTGGTACAGCGCCTCGAACACCGCCAGCGCACCGGCGGCATTGAGCAGCTGGTTGGCGCCACGCAGCGCCGGATAGGCCAGCGCACTGAAGCGCCGCTGGCGGCCGGCCCACTGCCACTGCTGGCGGTCGCCGCTGTGGCGGAAATCGCGGCCCGCCAGCCAGAGGTCGGCGCCGATGGCCTGCGCATGGTAGATCACCGTCTGCGGCGGCATCGGGTCGCTGACGATCGCCGGCTTGCCCGGCCGCATGATGTGCGCCTTCTCGCGGCCGATGTCTTCACGCGTCGGGCCCAGCCACTCGGTATGGTCGAGGTCGATGCTGGTGATCACCGCGCAATCGGTGTCGATGATGTTGACCGCGTCCAGCCGGCCGCCCAGGCCCACTTCCAGGATCACCAGGTCCAGCGGCGCATGCATGAAGGTGCGCAGGATGGCCAGCATCGTGAACTCGAAGTAGCTCAGCGTGGTGTCGCCGCGGGCGGCTTCCACCGCCTCGAAGTGCGGCAGCAGCGTGGCTTCGTCGGCCATGCGGCCGTTGATGCGGCAGCGCTCCTCGAAGTGCACCAGGTGCGGCTTGATGTACAGGCCCACGCGGTAGCCGGCGCACTGGGCGATGGCTTCCAGCATGGCGCAGGTGGAGCCCTTGCCGTTGGTGCCGGCCACGGTGATCACCGGCACGCTGAAACGGATGCCCAGGCGCTGGGCGACCGCGCGCACGCGGTCCAGCGTCATGTCGATGTTCTTGGGGTGCAGGCGCTCGCAGTGGGCCAGCCAGTCGGCGAGCGAGCGGGGGGGCGTCGTCAGCATGGGCGCGCATGGTAGCGCGGCGACCGACGACGCCGGGCCGAAGGGTCAGGCGACCCTGCGACGGCGTGTCAGGCGACCGCGTCGGCGCTTTGGCGCTGCAGCATGCTCAGCGCGCTGGCGATGGTGGCGCGCAGCTGGCGGCGGTCCACGATCATGTCGATCGCGCCCTTTTGCACCAGGAATTCCGAGCGCTGGAAGCCTTCTGGCAGCTTCTCGCGCACGGTGTTCTCGATCACGCGCGGGCCGGCAAAGCCGATCAGCGCCTTGGGCTCGGCCATCACCACGTCGCCCACGAAGGCGAAGCTGGCCGACACACCGCCCATGGTGGGGTCGGTGAGCACGCTGATGTAAGGCAGCCGGGCCTTGGCCAGGCGGGTGAGCGCAGCATTGGTCTTGGCCATCTGCATCAGGCTCAGCAGCCCTTCCTGCATGCGGGCGCCGCCGGTGGCGGTGAAGCAGACGAAGGGCACGCGCTGCTCGACCGCGGCTTCCACGCCGCGCACGAAGCGTTCACCCACCACCGAGCCCATCGAGCCGCCCATGAAGTCGAACTCGAAGCAGGCGGCCACCAGCGGCACGGTGTGCACCGCGCCGCCCACCACCACCAGCGCATCGGTCTCGCCGGTGGTTTCCAGCGCGTCCTTCAGCCGCTCGGGGTACTTCTTGCTGTCCTTGAACTTGAGCGCGTCGACCGGCAGCACCTCGTGGCCGATCTCGTAGCGACCCTCGGGGTCGAGGAAGGCATCGAGCCGCTGGCGGGCGCCGATGCGGTGGTGATGGCTGCACTTGGGGCAGACGTTGACGTTCTGCTCCAGGTCGGTCTTGTACAGCACCGTTTCGCACGAGGGGCACTTGATCCACAGGCCCTCGGGCACCGTGCGGCGCTCGTTCGGGTCGGTGGGCTGGATCTTGGGCGGCAGCAGCTTTTCAAGCCAACTCATGAAGACACTCCTTCGTCTAGCGCGGCGCGGATCTCGGCGATGAACGCCGCCGCCGCCGGGGCGACCTGGTCGCGGGACTGGGTTTCGAGGATCTGGACGAGGCGCGAGCCGATGACCACCGCATCGGACACCCGGGCCACGGCCTGGGCGGTGGCGGCGTCGCGGATGCCGAAGCCCACACCCACCGGCACTTTCACGTGGGCCTTGATGCGCGGCACCATGGCCGCCACCGCGGCGGTGTCCAGGTGGCCGGCGCCGGTCACGCCCTTGAGCGACACGTAGTACACATAGCCGCTGGCGATGCGGCCCACGCTCTTCATGCGCGCCTCGGTGGAGGTGGGCGCCAGCAGGAAGATGGGGTCCATCTGCACCTTGCGCAGCAGCGCGGCAAAGGCCTCGCACTCCTCGGGCGGGTAGTCGACGATCAGCACGCCGTCGACGCCGGCGGCCGCCGCGTCGGTGACGAAGCGCTCGACGCCGTAGCGCTCGACCGGGTTGGCATAGCCCATCAGCACCACCGGCGTGGTGGTGTTGCGCTCGCGGAAGGCGCGCACCGCGGCCAGCACCTGCGGCAGGCCGATGCCCTTGGCCAGCGCACGCTCGGAAGCCTGCTGGATCACCGGGCCGTCGGCCATCGGGTCGGAGAACGGCACGCCCAGCTCGATCACGTCGGCACCGGCATCGGCCAGCGCGGCCATCAGCTCGGGCGTGACGTCGGCGTACGGGTCGCCGGTGGTGACGTAGGGGATCAGTGCCTTGCGGCCCTGTGCCTGGAGCGCGGCGAAGGTGTCGGTGATGCGGCTCATGACAGCGAGCCCTTCATCAGCGAAACGCCGGAGATCTCGGCCACGGTGTTGATGTCCTTGTCGCCCCGGCCGCTGAGGTTGACCAGCAGGCTCTGGTCGGGCCGCATCGTGGGCGCCATCTTGATGGCCTGCGCCACCGCATGGCTGCTCTCCAGCGCGGGGATGATGCCTTCGATGCGGCACAGCCGGTGGAAGGCGGCCATCGCCTCGTCGTCGGTGATGCCGACGTACTCGGCCCGATTGATGTCCTTCAGGTACGCATGCTCGGGGCCGACGCCGGGGTAGTCCAGGCCGGCCGAGACCGAATGCGTCTCGATGATCTGGCCGTTGGCGTCCTGCAGCAGGTAGGTGCGGTTGCC
>CAKZXL010000235.1 GCA_937883885.1 uncultured Aquincola sp.
CGACATGACCGCCCTCTTCGGCGTACGACGCGTGCTGGACCTGGAGCACACCTTCCTGTACCTGTGCATGCACGACGGCGGTCTGCTGGACATGGTGGACCTGTGCGCCAATCTCGAGGTCAAACGGCCGACGGCGCAAAGCTTCATCGAACTGCTGCAGGCCACGCACCTGATCTACCGCCTGGCGCCCTTCGGCTATGGCAAGGACGTGCTGCGTGCCCGCTTCAAGATCTACCTGGCCGACGCGGCCATCGCGCCGGCGGTGATGCTCAAGGGCAAGGCCATCCTGGAAGACCCGGCCGCTCTGGGCGTGGCCACCGAGACGGCGGTGTTCAAGCACCTGTTTGCGCGCTACTACGCGCAGAACGTGCGCTTCAGCTACTGGCGCGGCAAGCGCGACCATGAAGTGGACCTGGTGGCCGAGGTGGGGGGCGAGCTGATCCCGTTCGAGGTGAAGTACCGCGCCCAGCACACGGGCGCGCGCGAGCTGAAAGGCCTGGTGGAGCTGTGCAGGTCGCGGCAGATCGAGCGTGGCTACGTGGTCACCAAGTCGCTGACCGACTTCGGCCCCATGCAGGGCCTGGACACCGCCGCGCAGGTGATGCGGGTGCCCGCCCCGCTGCTGTGCTGGTGGATGGGTGCGAGCGAAGTGCCCGGCGCTGCAGATTGAGCGCCCAAGGGCGCCGCGTTCAGGCGTGGCTGTCGTGCCCGATCACCCCATGCCGCAGCGCCAGGTGCACCAGCGCGGCGGTGGTGGCCACGCCCAGCTTGTCCTTGATCACCGTCTGGTGGTTGCTGACCGTCTTGGGGCTGAGCTTGAGCGCCTGCGCGCATTCGGTGGGCGAGGCGCCCTGGGCCAGCAGGCGGAAGATCTCGAACTCACGGCTGCTGAGGGCCGCCAGGCCGCTGTCGGCATCGGCCTGGCCGGTGGCCGGGGCGTCGAGCAGCCAGGCCGGCAGCTCGGCGGCCAGGTAGCGCTCGCCGCGGGCCAGGCTGCGCACCGCGTCCACCAGGCTCTCAGGAGCGCTGGCTTTGGTGAGGAAGCCGCGTGCGCCACTGGCCAGCGCCTGCCGCACCAGGGCCGGGCTGTCATGCATGCTGAAGACCAGCACCCGCGCCCACTGATCGCGGCGCATCACGCGGCGGATCAGGTCCAGGCCGCCACCGCCGGGCATGGTGAGGTCGGTGACCACCACGTCGGGCTGGTGCTGCAGGTAGGCGGCATAGGCCGCGTCGGCATCGGCGGCTTCGGCCACCACGCGCAGGTCGGGCTCCAGCGCCAGCAGGCGCTGGTAGCCGCTGCGCACCACCGGATGGTCGTCGGCCAGCAGCACGCGGATCATGCGGCGTCCTTCAAGGCGGTGGCCGGCACCTGCAGCGCCACGGCCGGTATGTGCAGGTGCAGCTGCACGCCGCTGCCCGGCGCGGCGATCACGCGCAGCTGGCCGCCCACCATGGCCGCCCGCTCGGTGCAGCCCAGCAGACCCAGGCCGGGCGTGGCGGCCTGCGGGTCCATGCCCACGCCGTCGTCGCGCAGCTGCAGCTGCAAGCCGTCCGTCGCATCCAGCCGCAGCTGCAGCGTCACTTCGCGGGCCTGCGCATGCCGCTGCACATTGGTCAGCGATTCCTGCACGATGCGGTAGACGGTGATGTTGACCAGGTCGGGCAGCGGCTGCACCAGGCCTTGCAGCGTCAGCCGGCAGTCCACGCCGGTGCGGCGCGACCAGGCCCCGCACAGCGCCTGCAGCGCCGCCTCCAGGCCCAGCGCATCGAGGTCGGCCGGGCGCAGCCGGCGCAGCAGCTCGCGCACCTGCTGGTACAGGGTCTGGGCGGCCATGTCCGCACGGGCGGCGGCGGCCAGCAGGGCTACGTCTTCGGCCCGGGCGCAGCGGCGCAGCAAGGCGGTTTCCACGCGGATGGCGCTGCAGCCCTGGCCCAGTTCGTCGTGCAGCTCACGGGCCAGCACCAGGCGCTCCCGCTCCTGCACACCGATGAGCTGGTGCGACAGCTCGCGGTTGTGCGCCAGCAGCGTGGCGGCGCGCGCCTCGGCCGCCCGGCGCAGGGCCAGTTCGCTGCGCAGTTCCTGCGTGCGGCGGCCGGCGTACCAGGCCAGGCCGAAGGCCAGCACCATCAGCGTCAGCGGCAGCTCGTCCAGCTCCCAGCGCTCGAAGCGGCCCAGCCAGCGCACCAAGCGCTCATGCAGCTCCAGCGCCACCGACAGCGCAAAGCACGCCACCGTCAGCCCCAGCACCCAGGCCAGGTCGGCACGCCAGCGGCCGGCCGGCTGGCGCGCGGTGGGCGCTGGGTGCTCAGCCACCGGTGCTCTCCTTGGCCAGGCCCAGGCGTTCCACGTTGATGCGTTCCTGCGCCAGCATCTCGCGGCAGGCGCGGGCATAGTCGGCGGGGCCCAGGTAATCCAGCTCCTGGTCGTACTTGGCGATCTCGTTGACGAACATCGGATCGAACATCGCCTTGCGGAAGGCGTTGTGCAGCGTCTCCACCACCGCAGGCGGCATGCCGCGCGGGCCGGCCAGGCCATAGGGCGACTGCGCCACGATGTCGAAGCCCAGCTCACGCAGCGTGGGCACGCTGGGCCAGCGCCTGGAGCGCTGCGCCGCGAAGGTGGCCAGCAGCCGCAGCCGGCCCGAATCCACCGCCGGCCCGAAGCCGGTGGAATTGACGCCGGCCATCACCTGCCCGGCGGCGATGGCGTTGATCTGTTCGGCCGTGCCCTTGTAGGGCACATGGATGTAGCGCAGACCACGCGCGGTGAACAGGCTCTCCAGCACCACGTGCGGCGTGGTGCCCACGCCATTGGTGGCAATGCTCAACTCACCCGGCCGCGCCTTGGCAAAGGCGAACATCTCTTCCGGCGAGCGGAAAGTGCTGCCCGCCTGCACCAGCAGGCCGAAGGTGACGCCCGAGACCTGGAGGATGGGCGTGGTGTCGCGCACCGGGTCCCACAGCACCTTTTGCGTATGCGCCAGCCGAAACACCGGGTAGGGCAGCTGCGCGATGGTGTAGCCATCGGGCGCGGCGTTGTGCAGGATGGGCATGGCCAGGGTGCCACCGGCGCCGCCGCGGTTCTCGGTGATCACCGTCACGCCCAGTTGCTGGCCGGCCAGTTCGGCCAGCACCCGCATCGAGATGTCGGTGGCGCCGCCGGCCGCCCAGGGCACCCACAGCGTGATGGGCCGGCTGGGGAACGACGGCGCCGCAGCGCTCACCGCGGACCACGCACCGCCGCCGAGCGCCCAACCACCGGCACCGGCCAGCCATTGGCGACGGGAGATCGTATTCATGCCGCCCCCCCACCACGCTTGGCCAGGCCGCCGAAGCCGCGCTGCGGGTCGTAGCCCCAGCAGGCCACCACGAAGAACACCGCCAGGCAGCCCAGCACCACCCAGGGCGCAGTGCCCGGGTCCTTGCCGTAGAGCGCAAAGCGGATCCACTCGATGGCATGGGTGAAGGGGTTGAAGCGGGCCAGCTGGTACACCCATTCGGCGCCCGATTCCTGCAGCTTCCACAGCGGGTAGAGCGCGGTGGACATGAAGTACATCGGGAAGATCACGAAGTTCATCGTGCCCGCGAAGTTCTCGAGCTGCTTGATGTGCACCGACAGCAGCAGCCCCAGCGCGCCCAGCATCAGCGCGCCGCACAGCAGCGCCAGCAGCGCATGCAGGCCAGCCCAGCTGAACACCGGCAGGTCGGTGCCCAGCAGCAGCGCCACCCCCACGAAGGCCAGCGCCTGCAGCACCGACAGCAGCGCCGTGGCGCACAGCTTGCAAAACAGCAGCCAGGGCCGCGGCAGCGGCGCGGTGAGCAGCAGCCGCATCAAACCCATCTCGCGGTCGTACACCATGGCCAGCGACGACTGCATGCCGTTGAACAGCAGCACCATGCCCACCAGCCCGGGCGCGATGTACACGTCATACGGGATGTAGGTGTCGTAGGGCTCGACGATGGCCACGCCGAACACGTTGCGAAAGCCCGCCGCGAACACCGCCAGCCACAGCAGCGGGCGCACCAGCGCACTCACCAGCCGGCCGGTCTGCTGGCTGAACTTGAGCACTTCGCGCAAAACGATGGCCTGCAAAGCTTGCAATCCATGCAGGACACCCCCGCGACCCATGGATGTTGCAGCCCCTCGCCCGACGGGTACGTCGGTCGGTCCCCCGAGGGGACCCGGGCCGGCTTGGGAGCGGCCCGGCGCTCGGCCCGGCGGGGCGGTTGGCGTTGCGGGGTCGGTCATCGCGCCACCTTGCACAGCTTCTCGGGCGCGTCGGCGCCCAGGGTGTCGAGCACGTTGCTCGGGTGCAGCAGCCCTTCGATAGGCGCCTGCGCAATCACGCCCTGGCCGTCGGTCAGCAGCATCGTCTGGCGCAGCTGGCCGTCCCAGGCGCGGAAGCTCAAGGGCGTGCCCTTGGAGCCATCCAGCGCCAGCTTGGGCAGGCCCTGCGTCCAGGCCGCGGCGGTGACGGCCTTGGCATTGGCCGGCTGGGCGGTGGCCAGCGCGATCAAGGTCTTGCCGGCCATCCAGGCCGCCCAGTCGTTGGCCGTCATCGGCCGCTGGTGGGCCTTGGCGAAGCGGCGCGCCACCTGCGGCGCGCCATAACGCTCGTACTGCGCATGCCAGCCCACCGGCACCAGGCCGCCGTCGCCCACCACCGGGCGCGGCAGCACGGTGCGGTAAGGCAGCGTGCGGGCGAATTCGCCGTCGCTGTCCACCACCCACACCGCGTCGTAGGTGGCGCCGGCGGTCAGCAGCAGCGGGTTGGCCAGGTCGCGCTCGCGCGGGTCGGCCGACAGCTTGAAGGGCTTGCTGGCCACCACCTGCAGCCCATAGCGCTTGAGGGACGCCTGCGCCGTGAGCGTGCGTTGCTGATCGAGCGGCGTGGTGCCCGTGAGCAGCAACAGCTTGCTCCACTTGCGTGACACCAGCAGCTGCGCCAGTGCATCGGCGCGCATGCGCTCGCTGGGCAGCAGGTGATAGAGGCGCGCGCGGCAATCCTGCTGGCGCAGCCGGTCGTCGGCGGCGCCCACGTTCAGCACCGGCAGCTTCACCGCATCGGCCACGGCCAGCGTCCAGTCGGCGGGCAGATCGGTGATCAGCACCGCGGCACCGGCCTTCTCGGCGGCCACGGCGGCGGCCTTGGCAGCGTCCAGGCTGGCGGCTTCCACCGTGTTCAGCGCCACCTCATGGCCGGCCGCGTCCAGCTCGAAGCGGCCTTCTTCCAGCGCCACCGCCAGCCCGTCGGCCGCCGGGCCGGTGGGGTGGCCCAGGTAGGCGCGCTCGGCACGCGAGCGCTCCAGCCGCCGGTCGTCCTGCGGCGCGATCAGCGTGGCCTTGAGCGTGGCCGCCTGCGCCGGCCGCACGCCCAGGCCGGCCAGCGCGGCGCCGGCCAGCACGGCAGCAAGCGCAGCCTGCTTCATTCGACGATCACCAGCCCGTAGGGCACCCGGCCCACCGGGATGCTCTTGAGCGCCTTGCCGGCGGCCACGTCCACCACCGTCACGTCGTCGCTCAGGCCGTTGACCACGTACAGCCGCTGCTCGGCCTTGTCCAGCGTGACGTTCCAGGCGCGCTTGCCCACCAGCACCAGCTGGTTCACCTTGCGGCTGGGCACGTCGACGAAGGCCACGTGGTTGGCCCGGCCCAGCGCCACGAACGCGCGCTTGCCGTCGCGCGTCATCTGGATGCCCACCGGGGTGATGTCCTGCTCGCGGGCGCCCTTGACCTCGAACTTGATGCTGCCGGCCACGCTGTGGTCGGCGGTGTTGACGATGGTGACGGTGGCGTCCAGCTCGTTGGTGATCCACAGCTGCTGGCCGTCGGGCGTCAGCGCCATGCGGCGCGGCCGCTTGCCAGCCTTGATGTTCTTGACGATCTTGCCGCTGGCCACGTCGATCACGTGCACGAGGTTCGCCACTTCGGAGGTCACGTACAGCAGCTTGCCGTCGGCACTCACCTTTACGCCTTCGGGCTCGCCGCCCACCTTCACCGCCTTGGTCTTCTTGCCGGTGGCGAAGTCGATGAAGCTGGCTTCGCCGTCGTCCTCGTTCGACACGTAGATGGTCTTGCCGTCGGGGGAGAGGTCGAAGGCCTCGGGCTCGTCGCCCAGCGGAATGCGGCGCAGCGACTGGTTGGTGGCCGGGTCGATCAGGTCGGCCGCGTTGCTGTCGGTGCAGGCCACCAGCAGCTTGCGGTCGGGCGTGAGCATCATGTGACGGCCGCGCTTGCAGGTAGGCACCGTGCCCTTGACGGTCATCGTGGCCAGGTCGATCAGCGTCAGCGCATCGTCCTTCTCGCTGGACACATAGGCCGTGCCCTGCGCGGCGGCCAGGCCGCAGGCCAGGGTGGCGGCCAGTGCCACACCAGCGCGGCGGGCGGTGATCAGTCGGTAGGTCATGGGGTCTTGTCTCCTGTCGTTGTAGGTTGGCGGTCGCTCAGGTGGTGCGCTGGATGAAGCCGGCCTCCAGCGTGTCGGCGCCCAGGGCCTGCGTCACCTCGGCCGGCGTGCCGTCGGCCAGCAGGCTGCCCTTGTGCAGCACCAGCACGCGGTCGGCGGACTCGGCCTCTTCCACCCAGTGGGTGGCCCACAGCACGCAGGTGCCACGTTCGCGCACGTCGGCGCGGATGGCGGCCAGCAGGTCGCGCCGCGACTTGGGATCGAGGCCGACCGTGGCTTCGTCCATCAGCATCACGCGCGGTTCGTGCAGCCAGGCGCGCACGAGTTCCACCTTGCGCCGGTTGCCACCCGACAGCTCGCGCACCTTGCGGTCGAGATTGGGTTCGAGGTTCAGGCGCGCGCAGGCGGACTCGATGCGCTGCAGCGCCAGCCGGCGCGGCAGGCCGTGCAGGTCGGCCTGGAACAGCAGGTTGCGGCGGATGCTCAGGTCCAGATCCAGCGACATCTGCTGGAACACCACGCCGATATGCCGCAGTGCAGCAGTGGCGGCATGGCGCAATGAATGGCCGGCCACCTCCACCTCGCCTTCATCGGCGGCGAACAGGCCGGTGAGCACCTGGAACAGCGTGGACTTGCCCGCGCCATTGGGGCCCAGCAGGGCGGTGAACTGGCCCGCGCTCAATTGCATCGTCAGCGACTGCAGCGCGGTGTGCTTTCCATAACGCTGGGTAAGGCCTTGGGTACGGAGCATGGGGTGACGTCTGGTTGGCCGAAAGGCCTGCAACTTCCGCGCCTTTGCGCGTCTGTGAAGGCACACACCGTGTGGCCCATTCTGCTGCAATCCAGCGTTGCGCTCTTGTTGCAACACTCTGCGCCAAAAATGCGGCCCGCACTGTGGCGCCGGCTGCGGCCAGGGGGCCAGCGCCTGCCGGCGGCCGCCGCGCCAGGCGCCCTCACGGCCTCAGTGCTTTCCCCAGTTTCCAGTTGCCTAGACAGGTGGGCTAGCCACAAGCCCAGCGATTGCAAGTGGCCATTTGCAGGGGTTTCACCTAGGGCTTCGTGCGTGCTGCACACATCCGGCCACCCGTGCCCGGTGAGCCTTCCGGCGGCCATTTTCCAGGCCCGCAGGGATGGGCATGGTTGTTGCGGACCGGCCCGTCTGCGGACACGCTTCGAAGGACTTCGGTGGCAGGCCTTCGCAAAACCAAAGACCACCTGAGAAGGAGACATCGATGAAGCTTTCACGGCAATCGAGCGTTGGCGTCATGCAGCGCTTGGGGCTGGCGTTGTTGGCTCTTCCGGCCTTGGCGTTCGCCAATGCCGACGTAGAGAAGAACATCGCCAATTCCAAGAACTGGGCGACGCAAGCGGGCGACATGTTCAACCAGCGCTACAGCAAGTTGAACCAGATCAACAAGAGCAACGTCGGCAAGATGCAGGTGGCCTGGACGTTCTCCACCGGCGTGCTGCGTGGGCACGAAGGATCACCGCTGGTGATCGACGGCACCATGTACCTGCACACGCCGTTCCCCAACAAGGTCTTCGCCATCGACCTGGACACGCAGAAGATCAAGTGGAAGTACGAGCCGAAGCAGGACCCGGCCGTGATTCCGCAGATGTGCTGCGACACGGTCAACCGCGGCCTGGCCTATGCCGAAGGCAAGGTCATCCTGCAGCAGGCCGACTCGATGCTGGTGGCCCTGGATGCCAAGACCGGCAAGCCGGTGTGGCAGACCAAGAACGGCGACCCCAAGCTGGGTGCGGTGAACACCAATGCGCCGCACGTCTTCAAGGACAAGGTGATCACCGGCATCTCCGGCGGTGAATGGGGCGTGCGCGGCTTCATCGCGGCGTACAACCTGGCCGACGGCAAGCTGGCCTGGAAGGGCTACAGCGTAGGCCCCGACGCCGAGATGCTGATCGACCCCGACAAGACGATGACCTGGACCGACGGCCAGATGAAGCCGGTGGGCAAGGACTCGTCGCTCAAGACCTGGCAGGGCGACCAGTGGAAGATCGGTGGCGGCACCACCTGGGGCTGGTACAGCTACGACAAGGCTGCCAACCTGATGTACTACGGCACGGGCAACCCGTCCACCTGGAACCCCTCGCAGCGGCCGGGCGACAACAAGTGGTCCATGACCATCTTCGCGCGTGACCTGGACACTGGCATGGCCAAGTGGGTCTACCAGATGACGCCGTTCGACGAGTGGGACTTCGACGGCATTAACGAGATGATCCTGGCGGACATCGACGTCAAGGGCAAGCCGACCAAGGCGCTGGTGCACTTCGACCGCAACGGCTTCGCGTACACCCTGGACCGCATGACCGGTGCGCTGCTGGTGGCCGAGAAGTACGACCCGCAGGTGAACTGGGCCACGCACGTGGACATGAAGACCGGCCGCCCGCAGGTCGTGTCCAAGTACTCCACGGCGCAGAACGGGCCTGACGTCAACACCAAGGGCATCTGCCCGGCGGCGCTGGGCTCCAAGGACCAGCAGCCGGCGTCGTACGACCCCGAGACCAAGCTCTTCTACGTGCCGACCAACCACGTCTGCATGGACTATGAGCCGTTCAAGGTCGAGTACACCGCCGGCCAGCCGTACGTGGGTGCCACGCTGTCGATGTTCCCGGCCCCGGGCAGCCACGGCGGCATGGGCAACTACATCACCTGGAACGCCGGCACCGGCAAGATCGTGCAGAGCAAGGCCGAGAAGTTCTCGGTGTGGAGCGGCGCGCTCAACACCGCGGGCGGCCTGAGCTGCTACGGCACGCTGGAGGGTTACCTGAAGTGCGTGGACAAGAACGACATCAACAAGGAGTTGTTCAAGTTCAAGACGCCCTCCGGGATCATCGGCAACGTGTTCAGCTATGAGCACAAGGGCAAGCAGTACATCGGCGTGTTCTCGGGCATCGGTGGCTGGGCTGGCATCGGCATGGCTGCAGGCCTCGAGAAGGACCAGGACGGCCTGGGCGCGGTCGGTGGCTATCGCGAACTGGCCCAGTACACGGAACTGGGCGGTTCGTTGACAGTGTTTGCTCTGCCCAACTGATCGGGCAATCGGTTTAAAAAGGTTGGATGGGTGGGGGGCAGGGTCCTGCCGGGCCATCGGCAGGCCAGCCCCCCTTTTTTTTCCGGATACCAAGGACACAGAGACATGAAGTTGAAGCAGACGCTGGCGCTCCTGGCCTGCGCAGGGTTCACGATGGCCACGACGGCGCAGGACAAGCTCTACACCGTGGTGGACGGCACCAAGGTCGACCCCAAGACCATGGAAGGCTTTCGCACCTGGCGCGCCGCGGCCTGCGACCGCTGCCATGGCGCCAACCAGGAAGGCATGGTCGGCCCGTCGCTGATCAACAGCCTGAAGACGCTCAGCAAGGACGACTTCATCAAGACGGTGCGCGACGGCCGGCTCGACAAGGGCATGCAGAGCTTCGGCACCAACCAGCAGGTGATGAACAACATCGACAACCTGTACGCCTACCTCAAGGGCCGCTCCGACGGCGCCATCACCCAGGCCAAGGTGAGCCCGATCAACTGAAGAAGGACGCCGCTCGATGACCGCACGCAAGCTTTACCGGCGGTGGGCCGCGGCCACCCTCGTGGCGCTGGCCGCAGCCGGCCCCGCGCTGGCCCAGCCCGCTGCTGCCCCCGCGGCGGCGGACGACCCGGCCCCGCGCAAGGCGCTGCGGGTGTGCCAGGACCCCAACAACCTGCCCTTTTCCAACGTCAAGGGCGAGGGCATCGAGAACCGCATCGCCGAGCTGTTCGGCCAGTCGCTCGGGCTGCCGGTCACGTACTACTCGTTCCCGCAGCGCATGGCCTTCATCCGCAACACGCTGCGTTACAAGCTGCCCGGCCAGGACTACCCCTGCGACATCGTGATGGGCGTGCCGGTGGGCTTCGACCAGGGCGTGTCGGTCACCAAGCCCTACTACCGCTCCACCTACGCGCTGGTGATTCCGCGCGGCAAGGGCATGGACAACGTGGCATCGGCGGACGATTTCCTGAAGCTGCCGCCGCAAAAGCTCAAGTCGCTGAAGATCGGCGTCTACGACCGCTCGCCGGCCGGCGACTGGCTCAAGAAGCACGACCTGGTGGACCAGGGCGTGCCCTACAAGATGATGAATGCCGACCCGGCGCAATACCCCGGGCAGATCATCGAGAACGACCTGGCCGCCGGCACCATCGATGCGGCCATCGTCTGGGGCCCGATCGCCGGCTACTTCGCGCAGCGGGTCAAGCAGCCGGCGCTGACGGTGCTGCCGCTGAAGTCGGAAGAAGGCGTGCAGTTCGACTACGCGATGGCCATGGGCGTGCGCTATGGCGAGCGTGAATGGAAGCAGCAGATCGAAGGCCTGATCAGCACCAAGCAGGCCGACATCCAGGCCATCCTGAAGGAGTTCGGTGTTCCGCTGCTCGACAACACCGCGGGTGAACGCCGCAACTGAAGGCGACCCGACGCATCGGCTGCACGCCCTGGCGCGCCGGCCCCGGGCTGGCAGTGCCTGGCTGGGCGTGCTGGCCTTGCTTGCCGCACCCGCGGCGCAGGCGCTGGAAGGCGCCGACCTGGTGCAGGTGGGCCAGAGCATCGTCAAGGTGGAGGTGCTGCGCACGCAGGGCGGTTATTCGCTGGGCAGCGGCGTGGTGGTGGACGACGACCGGGTGGTCACCAACTGCCATGTGACACGCGACGCCACCCAGGTGACCGTGCTGCGCGGCGGCCTGCGCTACACCGCGCAGGCCCAGGCCGCCGACACCTTGCACGACCTGTGCGTGCTGGCGGTGCCGCGGCTGGGCGCCCCGGCGGTAGCGCTGGCCGACCAGCCGCTGCAGCCGGGCCAGACGGTCAGTGCCATCGGCTTTACCGGCGGGCAGGGGTTGCAGCACAGCCCCGGCCAGGTGGTGGCGCTGCACCGCTACGACGGTGCCCAGGTGATCCAAAGCACCAACTGGTTCACCTCCGGCGCCAGCGGCGGGGGCCTGTTCACCGACACCCGGCAGCTGGCCGGTGTGCTCACCTTCCGCCTGCGCGGCGGCAACGCCCATTACTTCTCGGCCCCGGTGGCCTGGCTGCGGCCGCTGCTGGCCGAAGGCGCACTGCAGCCCATCGCGCCGCTGCGGGAGGCGGGCGTGGCCTTCTGGGAACAGCCGGTGACCGCGCAGCCGCGCTTTTTGCAGGCGGCGGTGTTCGCCCGAGAGCACCGCTGGCAGGAGCTGGACAGCTACGCCAGCACCTGGGCGCGTGAAGACCAGGGCGACGCCCAACCCTGGCTGATGCGTGGCCTGGCCCAGCAGGAGCAGGGCCGCCTGCCCACGGCCCAGCGCTACATCGAGCGGGCGCTGAGCATCGAGCCGGCCTCGCGCATCGCGCTGCTGCGGCTGGGGCTGGTGCACCTGGCCCAGGGCCACATCGACAAGGCCAAGGCCGTGCTGCTCAAGCTGCAAAGCCTGCGCTCCGACCTGGCCGGCGAACTCGACCGCGCGCTCGACCGGGCCCTGGACCCGGCCACCGAGCGCTCGGCGGAGCGGCGCTGAGCCGCACCTTTCCTTTTTTCCAAGCCCACCATGCAGTCCACACCCTTGACCGACACCCTTTGTCAACTGGGCCGCCGACGGCTGCTGTCGTTGCTGGCTGCCACGCCCTGCCTGGCCCTGCCGGCCTGGGCGCAATCGGGCAGCGGCGACATCTCGGCCGCCGAACGCGCCATCTTCATGCGGCCGCACCTGCTGAACATGCAGGCCGGCCAGGCGCTGCAGTACGGCTTCCAGCATGCGGGCTCGCTCGACGGGCCCTTCTCTGACCGCGTGACCATCAGCCTGGGCGCCCGGCCCGAAGGCGGCTGCTGCAGCGCCAACGGCCAGTTCCTGAGCGGTGAGCGGGCGGTGCAGCTGCCCGAGCTGCCGGTGGCCACCAGCAACCCGGTGATCCTGTACTTCCTCGAGCGAGACGTGCGCGAGATGCAGCGCCTGACCAAGGGCCAGCAGAACCACTTCCGCAAGCGCATCCGCGTGGCCCTGGCCGAGCGGGCGCAGATGCGCGAGATCAAGCTGCCATGGCGCGGCAAGACCGTGGAAGGCAGCGAGATCACCGTCGCGCCCTACCTGGACGACCCCAACCGCGCACGCTTCGAGCAATACGCCGGCAAGACCTACCTCTTCGTGCTGAGCGAAGCGGTGCCCGGCGGCGTGGTCGCCTTGCGCAGCACGGTGCCCGGCGCCGCCGGCGCGGCCGAGCCGCTGGTCGAAGACACCCTCACGCTGGACGGCGCGGAGCCCCCGGCCCGCGCCCGCAGCTGAGCCCACCCCCCATCCCACCCCGGACCCCCGCCATGAACCAAATTCGCCCCCTCCTCCGGCCGGCCGCCCTGCTGGCCCTGACCTGCGCCGCGCTGGGCAGCGCCTGGGCCGCCGATGCGCCCAACGACTACCCCACCATCGACCGCGTGGTGTACGTGCAGGAATGCATGGCCACCCACCCCGGCCCGCAGTTCGAGATGATGAACAAGTGCGCCTGCGCGCTGGACGCGATGGCGCGCGAGGTCAAGTACGACGACTTCGTGGAAATGAGCACCGCCGCCAAGGCCACCAGCATCGGCGGCGAACGCGGCAGCTACATCCGCGAGGCGCCTTCGCTGCAAAAGGACATCAAGCGCTTCAAGGAACTGCAGTCCAAGGTGGAAAAGGGCTGCTTCCTCGGCCCGGCCGTACAGCGCTGACCGTCAAAGCCCATGCACGCCCTGGCCCGCACCGCTGCCTCCCAGGCCCGCTGGTGGGCCGGTGCGGGCATGGCGGCCCGCTGGTGGGCCGGCCTGTTGCTCGCCGTGGGCGTGCAGGCTGTCGGCATGCCGGCCATGGCCGCCAACGCCGAGGTGGCGCCGCTGGCCATGACGCAGACCGCCCCCGGCGTGTGGGTGCACACCGGCGCGGTGGACGACTGGCAGCCGCGCAACGGCGGCGACGTGGCCAACCTGGGCTTCGTGGTCGGCAGCCGCTGCGTGGCGGTGATCGACACCGGCGGCACGCCCGCGCTGGGCCAGGCGCTGCGGCGGGCGGTGGCGCAGGCCACGCCGCTGCCGGTGTGCTGGGTGATCAACACCCACATGCACCCCGACCATGTGCTGGGCAACGCCGCCTTTCGTGACCAGGGCCAGGCCGACGCGCCGCGCTTCGTCGGCCATGCGCGGCTGGCCGCCTCGCTGGCCGCGCGCGAGCCTTACTACCGGCAGGCGCTGCAGCGCGAGTTCGGCATCGGCATGCCGGCCGCCGACATCGTGCCGCCCAGCGTGCCGGTAGAAGGCCGCCTGACGCTGGACCTGGGCGACCGCGAGCTGCAGCTGCAGGCCTGGCCCACCGCGCACACCGACAACGACCTGACGGTGTACGACGTGCGCAGCCGCACCCTGTTCCTGGGCGACCTGCTGTTCGTGCAGCACCTGCCGGTGGTGGACGGCAGCCTCACCGGCTGGTTGAAGGTGATGGACACGCTGGCCACGCTGGACGTGGCGCTGGCCGTGCCCGGCCATGGCGCCGCGGGCACCGACTGGCCCGGCATGCTGGCGCCGCAGCGCCGCTACCTGCAGGCGCTGCGCACCGACACGCGCGCGGCCATCCGCGCCGGCCTGCCGCTGTCCAAGGCCATGACCACGGTGGGCCTGGAGGCCGTGGGGCCGTGGCGGCTGGCCGAAACCTTCCACCGCCGCAACGTCACCGCGGCCTATGCCGAACTGGAGTGGGAAGAATGAAGCCACGCCGCCACATGCTCCGCCTGCTGCCTGCATTCGCGCTCGGCCTGTGGGCCGCGGCCCGGCCCGCGCACGCCGCCCCCAGCTCGCGCGAAGACCAGCCCGACGCCAGCCCGCAATGGCTCAAGGTGCGGGCCAGCCTGTTCGGCCAGCGGCCCATCAGCCCGGCCACGGCCGACCAGCTGGCGCTGGACACGCCGGTGCGCGCCGAAGACGCAGCCGTGGTGCCGGTGGCCATCCGCTCGCGCCTGCCCACCAGCGGCGAGCAGCGGCTGGAAAAGCTGTACCTGCTGATCGACAACAACCCTTCGCCGGTGGCGGCGGTGTTCACGCTGGCGCCGGGCAGCGGCCAGGCCGACATCGAGACCCGCGTGCGCATCGACGAATACACCCATGTGCGCGCCATCGCGCAGCTGGGCGACGGCCGGCTGCTGATGGCCACCCGCTGGCTCAAGGCCTCGGGCGGCTGCAGCGCGCCGCCGGGCAAGGACCCCGCCGCCGCCCAGGCCAGCCTGGGCCGCATGCGGCTGAAGGTGGAAGGCGAGCCGCAGCCCGGCAAGCCCGTGCTGGCGCAGCTGATGGTGAGCCACCCCAACAGCTCGGGCCTGGCGATGGACCAGCTCACGCGCCACTACATCCCGGCCCACTTCGTGCGGCGCATCGACATCAGCTACGCCGGCCAGCCGGTGCTGTCGGCCGACCTGGACATCTCGATCAGCGAGAACCCCAACCTGCGCTTCTGGTTCGTGCCGCAGGGCGCCGGCGAACTCAAGGCCGAGGTGGTGGACAACCAGGACCTGCAGTTCCGCAGCAGCCTGCAGCTGCAGCCGGCACGCGCACTGTGAGGGCCGCGCCTTGAAAGCAACGCCTTGAAAGCGCTGAGCGCCCTGCTCGCCCTGGCCTGCGCACTGCCCGCCACCGCCACGCCGCTGGCCTGGGTCACCAACCAGGGCAGCCACGACGTCTCGGTGATCGACCTCGCCCGCCAGGCCGTGGTGGCCACGGTGCCGGTGGGCCGCTCGCCGGCCGGCGTGGCGGCTTCGGCGCGGGCGGGCAAGGTGTTCGTCAGCAACCCCGACAGCAAGACCATCTCGGTGATCGACATGGCGCGCCGCCAGGTGGTGCAGACGCTGCCGGCCGGTGCCGGTCCGGTGGGCATCGACGCCGCGCCCGATGGCCAGCGCCTGTACGTGGCCGACTGGTTCGCCCGGCAGCTGCTGGCCTACGACGTGAGCACGGGCCGCCTGCTGGCCGAAGTGCCGCTGGGCCGCGCGCCGGCCGGCGTGGCGGTGCATGCCGATGGCCGCAGCGTGTACGTGGCCGAGCGCGACGACGACCGCATCGCGGTGGTGGACGCCGCCACCTTGCAGGTGCGCGGCCACGTGGCCGTGGGCAGCCACCCCTTTGCGCTGCTGCACGACGCGGCGCGCAACCGGCTGTATGTGCTGAACGTGCAAAGCGACGACCTGACGGTGCTGGACACCGCGCCACCGCTGCCGGTACCGCTGGCCACGGTGAAGACCGGCAAGGCCCCCTACGGTGCCGCGCTGGCCGATGGCGGCGCGCTGCTGTACGTCACCAACCAGCATGCCGACAGCGTGAGCGTGATCGATGCCGACACCCTGCAGCCGCTGCGCACGCTGGAAGGCTTTGGCTACCCCGAGGGCATCGCCGCCTATGCCGACCGGGTGGTGGTGGTGAACTGGATGGACGACCGCATCAGCGTGCTGGACGCGCGCAGCGGCCAGCCGCTGGCCACCGTCGACACCGGCCGCAACCCGCGGGGCTTCGGCGCCTTCATCGCCGAGCCGCCCCCGCCTTGACCGCCCCGACCACGCTTTTCAACCCGACCCGACGAGGAGACCGACCGCATGCCGAACCGCCCCCATCGCCCCTGCCGGCCCCGACCTGACCGCCGCATGGCCCTGCTGGCCACCGCCGCGCTGCTGGCCGCGGCCAGCCTGCCCGCCGCCGCCCACGGCCCCACCCGCCAGAAGGTGGTGGAGACCATCCAGATCAACGCCCCGGCCGATGCGGTGTGGGCCCGCATCAAGAACTTCGAGGCGCTGAAGGACTGGCACCCGGCGGTGGCCACCAGCCCGGCCACGCAGGGCAACACCGTGGGCTCGGTGCGCAACATCACGCTCAAGGGCGGCGGCGAACTGACCGAGACGCTGGAGGCCTACAACGACGCCCAGCGCAAGTACAGCTACCGTCTGAAGGACGGCGGCGCGCTGCCGGTGACCAACTACACCTCCACCATCACCGTGACGCCGGATGGCGACGCCAAGAGCACGGTGGAGTGGCGTGGCGCCTTCTACCGCGGCTACCCCAACAACGACCCGCCGCCGGACAAGAACGACGAAGCCGCGGTGGCCGCCGTCACCGGCGTCTACAAGGCCGGGCTGCAGAACCTCAAGCAGCTGGCCGAGCAGAAGTAAGCGCGTGAGCACCGCAGCGGTTGCCGCGGCCCGCCGCCGCTGGCTGCGCTGGGCGCTGGCCGGGCCCGCTACCGGCGCACTGCTGGGTGGCCTGGCCGGCTGTGCCGCGCGGGTTGCGGCCCCCGCGCCGAGTGGCCGCGATGCCCCGCCCACGCTGCCCACCGACGGCCAAGCCACGGTGCAGCCGGTGGCCCCCGGCGTATGGATGCTGCCCGGCCTGGGCGGCGAGCCCGATGCGCGCAACCTCGGCCGCGTGGCCAATGCCGGCTTCATCGCCGGGCCGCAAGGCCTGCTGGCGGTGGACGCCGGCACCTCGCTGCTGCATGGCCGCGCCCTGCTGCGCGCGATAGGCCGCACCAGCCCGCTGCCGCTGCAGGCGGTGGTCATCACCCAGACCAAGCCCGACGTGCTGTTCGGCGCGCCGGCCTTCCGCGAGGCGGGTGTGCCCCTCTGGATGCACCAGGACGCCGCCACGCTGATGGCCGCGCGCTGCCAGATGTGCCTGGACCGCCTGAACCGCGACGTGGGTGCGGCGGCCATGGCCGGCACCACGATGTACCGGCCCGACGAACTGCTGCCCGGCGGCCGCCAGCTCAACGTGGGCGGCGGCCGCAAGGTGCTGCTGCTGTTCTTCGGCCACAGCAGCGGGCCCGGCGACCTGGCGGTGCTGGACAGTGCCACCGGCGTGTTGTTCGCGGGCGGTCTGGTGGAAGGCCGGCGCATCCCCAACCTGCACGATGCCGACCTGGCTGGCTGGCAGGGCGCGCTGCAGGCGCTGCAGCGTCGCGCCGATGCCGGCCACATCCGCCAGGTGGTGCCGGGCCGCGGGCCGCTGTCGGGGCCGCAGGCCATCGGCGAGACGGCGGCCTACCTGAACGCGCTGGAGCAGCAGGTGCGCAGCCTGCTGGCCGCCGGGGTCTCGCTGGCCGAACTGCCGGCCCGCGCCGCGCTGCCGGCGTATGCGGGCTGGGACGGCTACCCGGCCCTCCACCGCCGCAATGCGGCTGAGCTGTACCTGAAGCTGGAGCAGGAGGCGCTGCGCAGTGATCAAGGCGCCGCAGTGGGCAGGTAGAGCCGGTCGAAGCAGTTCCACAGCCACCGCGGCCGGCGTGCTCACCTCCTACCGGCCGGCGTGGCGCTGCGCAGCCCGCGCAGCAGGACCAGCACTTCGTCGTAATCGAACCGGGCCAAAGCCGCCTCCATGGCGTCCACCTGTTCCGGCGACCTGCGGCGCAAACCGCCGGCCACGGAGCGGAACAGCGTTTGCGCGTCGTAGTCCGATGCGCCGAGCAGGGCCTCGAGCCGGTCGAGCGTGACCGTGGGCACGGGTGCGCCGCCGCCGGGATCGGCCAGTGGCGGGTGGGCGGCCGCATCGGCCTGCAGGGCCACGCGGATGTCGCGCACCAGCTCGGCCGTGCGGTCGGCCAGGGCCAGGCCGGCGGCCAGCGCGGCCGGGGCGGTGTGCGCATCGGCGCGTTGGGCGGCGGCTTCGGTGCTGCGGGCGTCGGCGGCCACGGCAGTGGCGCCAATGGCACCGGCCGCGCTGCGCAGCGCATGCGCCACCGCGCGCACCGTCGCCAGGTCGTCCTGCGCAACGGCCGCGGCCAGGCGTGCGGCCTCGCCTTCGTACTGCAGGGCGAACTGGCGCAGCACCCGGCGCTGCACGTCCGCCCGGCCGCCCAGGTACTGCCGCGCCTGGTCGGCATCCAGGCCGGGCACCTGCAGCCAGGACGGCGCGCCAGCGCCCTCCGCGGCAACGCCCGCCGGCGTGGCCGGCAAGGCCGTGGGCGCTGCATCGCCGTCCGGCCAGCCGTCGTCGTCCGCGGTGGCGTCGGCACGCAGCCAGCGCCACAGCATCGCGTACAGCGCACCGGCCTGCACCGGCTTGGCCAGGTGGTCGTTCATGCCGGCGGCCAGGCAGGCCTCGCGGTCCTCGCCCAGGGCGCTGGCCGTCATGGCCAGCACCGGCAGCGCCCGGGCGCCGGCGGGCCGGGCGGCGCGCAGCCGCCGCGTGGCTTCCAGCCCGTCCATCACCGGCATGTGCAGGTCCATCAGCACCAGGTCGGGCAGCGGCGCGGCACTGTTGGGCGCTGCCAGGCGCGCCAGGGCCTGTGCGCCGTCGGCCGCCAGCTGCACCTGCAGGCCGGCGGCCTGCAGCAGCTCGCGCATCACGTCCTGGTTGACGGGGTTGTCTTCCACCAGCAGCACACGCGCACCGGCGCAGTGGCGCTGCAGCAGCCGCTCGAACTGCTGGGTGCGGGGCGCCGCCCAGTGGCGGGCCGCGGCGGCGGGGTCGCCGGCCTGCAGGCGGGCGGTGAACCAGAAGCAGCTGCCCTGCCCGAGCTGGCTTTGCACGCCCACCTCGCCGCCCATCAGCTCGGCCAGCCGGCGGGTGATGGCCAGGCCCAGGCCGGTGCCACCGAAGCGGCGGGTGGTGGAGCCATCGGCCTGCACGAAGGCACCGAAGAGGCCTGGCACATGCTCGGCCGCGATGCCGATGCCGGTGTCGCGCACCTCGAAGCGCAGCAGCGGCCGCTCGGCCGTGCCCTCGGGCTGCGCGCTCACCCGCAGCGTGATGCCGCCCCGCTCGGTGAACTTGACGGCATTGCTCAGCAGGTTGGACAAGGCCTGCGACAGCCGCGCCGCGTCGCCGCACAAGGCGTCGGGCACGCCGGCGTGGTCGACGGTCAGGCTCAGGCCGCGTGCGCCGGCCCGCTCGGCCACCAGCGCGCAACAGCTGTTCAGCAGCGCCGCCAGCGAGAAGTCGCCGCAGGCCAGCGTCAGCCGGCCGGCCTCGATGCGCGAGAGGTCGAGGATGTCGTTGAGCACCTGCAGGAGGTGGTCGGCCGACTCGGACACCCGCGCCAGGCGCTCGCGCTCGATGTCGCCGTGGGCATCGCGCCGCAACAGGTGCGTCAGGCCCACGATGGCGTTGAGCGGCGTGCGGATCTCATGGCTCATGTTGGCCAGGAAGGCGCTCTTGGCGCGGTTGGCGGCCTCGGCCTTGTCGCGCGAGGCCACCAGCAGCGCATTGGTGTCCTGCAGCTGTCGGGTGCGTTCGTCCACCAGCTCCTGCAGCCGGTGGCGGTGGCTGTCCAGCTCGCTGGCGATGCGCTGGTGCTCGGTGATGTCTTCCACCACCAGCAGGTGGTGGGTGATGCGGCCGTCGGGCTGACGGATGGGCGCGGCCTGCACGAACTCGGCATATGGCTCGCCATTGCGCCGGCTGTTGCTGAACTCGCCCGACCAGGCCTGGCCGGCGGCCAGCTGGCGGCGCATCGCCTCTTCGTGCTCGGCCGGTGCGCGGTCGGGCTGCAGCAGGTGGTGCGGCCGGCCGATGGCCTGCTCGGCCGACCAGCCGCTGATGCGGCTGAAGGCTTCGTTCACGTACTCGATGCGGCCCTGCAGGTCGCTGATGGCGATGCCCAGCGGGCTTTGCGCCACCGCCATCGACAGCTTGCGCAGCTCGCCTTCGGCCACGTAGCGCTCGGTGATGTCGCTGAAGGAGGTGACCACGCCGGTCAGCCGGTCGTCGTCGCCGTCGCGCACCGGCTCGGCATTCATCATCAGCCAGCGCATGCCGCTGGGCAGCGCCGCGCCCACCAGCATGTTGCGGCAGGGGTGGCCGGTGCGGCGGGTGCGCGCCAGCGGCAGCTCGTCGAAGGACAGCGGCCGCCCGTCGGCGCGCAGCGGCTGCCAGCGCTGCAGCATGCCGGGCGCCTGCAGCTGCGCCAGCGTCATGCCGAAGAAGCGCTCGGCCTGCGCATTGCAGGCCAGCAGCTGCAGCCGCGCATCGAACACCAGGATGCCTTCATCCAGCACCGACACCATCGAGCGGTAGCGCGCAGCGCTTTCACGCAGGGCTTCTTCGGCCTGCCGCCGGTGGGTGATGTCGCGCGAGATGCCGAACATGCCCACCACCGCGCCGTGCTCGTCGCGCAGCGGGCCCTTGGTGGCCAGGAACACCTGCGCGCCCAGCGCGGTGTCGATGCGTTCTTCGTAGCTGCGCAGCCGGCCTTCGGCCATCACCTGCGCATCGTTGGCCATCACCGCTTCGGCCTGCTCGGCCGCGAACAGCGCACGGTCGTCGCGGCCCAGCACCGCGTCCACCGGCTGGCCGATGATGCGGCTGGCCTCGCGGTTGCACAGCACGTAGCGGCCTTGCAGGTCCTTGGCGAAAATGGCGTCGCTGGAGCCTTCGGCGATGGCCTGCATCAGGGCCAGCCCGCGCAGCCGCTCGGCCTGCGCCGCCTGCTGGCGGCGCGCGTCTTCCAGCGCATGCTGGCTGCGCCGCAGGCGCCCGGTCACGCCGATGGCCAGCATCGCCAGCAGGCCGGCCAGCACCACCCACAGGCTGCCGATGGCGGCCTGCAGCCGCGCCTCGGCCCGCGTGATGCGGGCCACCAGGAACCAGCCCGCATCGTCCACCGGCTGCACCACGCCCAGCACGGCGCGGCCCTGCGGATCGGTGCCGGTGGTGACCTGGCCCAGCGGCACTTCGCCGCGGATGACGCGGGCCGCCAGTCGCCGCGGGTCGGCCAGCGACAGTGGCGGCTCACCGGCGCTGCCGTACAGCTGCTCGCCCAGCTGGCGCACCAGCAAGGTGGCGGCGCTGCTGGCGCCGGGCAGGGGCGGCAGCGTGAGCAGCGGCTGCAGGAAGCCGCCGGCGTCCGAGCGCAGCACCAGCACCACGCGCGGCCGCTCGCCATCGGCCGGCAGCGGCAGCAGCAGGTCGATGTCCGCGCCACCGGCGGCCGTGGCCGCCAGCCCGGTGTGGCTGGGGCGGCCGGTGGCGAGCGCCTCACGCGCGGTGAGCGCGGTCAGCGGTGGCAGGCCGGGCGCGGGCCGCTCGCTGGCCAGCAGGCTGCCCAAGTCGTCGAGCAGCAGCACCTGGTCCTGCCCCAGGGCCTGGCGCAGCTGCACGGCGGCCTCCAGCAGCCGCTGCAGCGCCGCAGGCTCGCCGCTGGCCTGCCAGTCGCGGTAGGGCGCACCGGCCACGGTGGCGGTGGCCCGCCGCTGGGCCTGCTGCAGCTGCACCTGCAGCCAGCGCCCGGCCTGCCGCGCCCGGGTGTCGGCCACCGCTTCCAGCTGCAGCAGCTGGCGGTCCATCAGGGCGCCGTAGGTCAGCGCCGTGCCGGCCACCGTGAGCGCGGCCACCAGCCACAGCCCCAGGCGCAGCCAGCCGCGGCGCAGCAGGGGCGGTGGGGGCCATCGGGTCATCCGCCGTGGGGCCGGTCAGCGCGCCGCGGGCGTCAGGCCAGGGCCTCGTCGGGCCGGGCGCGGGCGATGGCGCAGAACTCGTCGTAGTGGGCGATGAAAGCATCGAGCAGGTCGGGGTCGAACTGCCCGCCCCGTTGCCCGGCCATGGCTTCGCGCACGCGGCCGAAGTCGATCGGCGCCTTGTACACGCGGCGCGAGATCATCGCGTCGAACACGTCGGCCAGCGCCATGATGCGGGCCGCCAGCGGAATGCGGTCGCCGGCCAGGCCGTCGGGGTAGCCCTGCCCGTCCCAGCGTTCATGGTGGTGGGTGGCGATGTCGCTGGCAAAGCGCAGGAAGGGCACCGGCTCCTGCATGTCGTCCACCGCGCGGCTGATGGCCTCGCCGCCCAGGCGGGCGTGGGTTTTCATCAGCGCCCACTCTTCGTCGGTGAGCTTGCCGGGCTTGAGCAGCACCCGGTCGGGAATGCCCACCTTGCCGATGTCGTGCAGCGGCGCCGACTTGACGATGAGCTCGATGTTGCACGGCATCAGCTCGGCGGCAAAGCGCGGGTGCGACTTCACCAGGTTGGCCAGCAGCTCCACGTAGTCCTGCGTGCGCAGGATGTGGTTGCCGGTTTCCTGGTCGCGGGTTTCGGCCAGCCGGGCCAGCGCGCGCATGCTCACGTCCTGGATGGTGCGGTTCTCGCTCTCGCGGCGGTCGACCTCGGCTTCCAGCGAGGCATTGCGCCATTGCAGCCGCTCGCGCGTGGCGGCCAGCGCCAGGTGGGTGCGCACGCGGGCCATGACGATGGCCGGGCGCAGCGGCTTGGCGATGTAGTCCACCGCGCCCAGCGACAGGCCGCGGTGCTCGTCTTCCACCTCGCCCATGGCGGTGGTGAAGATGACCGGGATCTGCCGCGTGTCCTCCTGCTCCTGCAGGCGGTCCAGCACCTCGTAGCCGTTCATGCCCGGCATCATCACGTCCAGCAGGATGAGGGCCGGGCGCGGCTGCAGCTGCACCAGCTGCAGGGCGCGGGCGCCGGTGGTGGCCGCGCGCACGCGGTAGTGCGGGCTCAACAGCTCGCCGAGCACCATCAGGTTCTCGGTGTTGTCGTCCACGATGAGGATGGTTGGCTTCACGGCGACCCCTCGCGACCCGGCGCAGGCTGCACCGGTTATACCCGGCCGCGGTCAGCGCCGCGAGCGGGTCAGCCTGGGGGCAAGGCGCCTGCCAGCCGGCGCGAGGTGGAGGCGTCGCGGAACACCAGCGGCCGTTCCACCACACCGCCGCCAGGCTGCTCGGCCTTGGCCAGGGCCTGCGCCACCACGCCGTGGTGCGGGCTCTTGGGGCACACCGGGTCAGCGGCGGCGGGGTCCTGCGCCAGCATGTAGGCCTGGCAGCGGCAGCCACCCAGGTCCTGCTCGCGCTGGTCGCAGCTGCTGCAGGGCTCCTTCATCCAGCCGGTGCCGCGGTAGCGGTTGAAGCCTTCGCTCTCGTACCAGATGTGCTGCAACGCATGCTCACGCACGTTGGGAAAGGCCAGCCCCGGCAGCATGCGCGCGGTGTGGCAGGGCAGCGCGGTGCCGTCGGGCGTGACGGTGAGGAACATGCTGCCCCAGCCGTTGACGCACTTCTTGGGCCGGCCGTCGTGGTAGTCGGGCGCGACGAAGAAGAGGCGCATGCGCTCGCCCAGACGTTCGCGCCAGCGGGCGGTGGCGGCCTCGGCCGCGCGCAGCTGGGCGGCGGTGGGCAGCAGGTGCTCGCGGTTTTCCAGCGCCCAGGAGTAGTACTGGGTGTTGGCCAGTTCCAGGTACTCGGCGCCCAGCTCGTCGGCCATGCCGATGATGCGGTCGATGTGGTCGATGTTCAGGCGGTGGATGACCACGTTCAGCACCATTGGCCAGCCCTGGGCCTTGATGAGGGCCGCCACCTTGTGCTTGAGCTCGAAGGTCTTGGTGTGCGAGAGGAAGTCGTTCACCTCGCGCGTGGAGTCCTGAAACGACAGCTGCACATGGTCCAGGCCAGCGGCCTTCAGCGCCTCGGCGCGCGCGGCGGTCAGGCCCACGCCGCTGGTCAGCAGGTTGGTGTAGTAGCCCAGTTGGCGGGCTTCGGCCACCAGCACTTCCAGGTCGTCGCGCAGCAGCGGCTCACCGCCCGAAAAGCCGCACTGCACCGCGCCCAGCGCACGGCCCTCGTGCAGCACACGCAGCCAGCCTTCGGTGTCCAGCTCCTGCTGCTGGGTGGCGTAGTCCACCGGGTTGTAGCAAAACACGCAGTGCAGCGGGCAGCGGTAGGTGAGCTCTGCCAGCAGCCACAGCGGCGGGCCGGGCCGGGTCGCCGGGGCGTTCATGTCCACGCCAGCCACCTTTGCTTGCCCGCCATCTCGACAAAGGCGATGACGTCGGGCAGCAGGCCCTGGGCATTGAAGGCCTGCTCCAGCTCATCGACGATCGCGGCCAGCGGCTTGGCGCCGTCGCAGCGCTTCATGATCTCGCCGGCGCTCTGGTTCAGCTTGACCATGCCTTCGGGATACAGCAGCACATGGCAGTCCTGCGCTGGCTCCCACTGCAGCCGGAAGCCCGGCGCCACGCGCGGCACGGTCTCTGGGGTCACGGCCGTCATGCCACCCCCTGCACGCCGTAGCGGGTGGCCATGGCATCGTTCATCGCCCACAGGATGTCGAGCTTGAACTGGAGCACCTCCAGCGCACGCTGCTGCAGCGGCCGGGTGGTGAAGTGGTCCAGCGTGATGGCCAGGCCCTGCTCCACGTCGCGCCGCGCCTGGCTCACGCGGTTGCGGAAGTAGCTCAGGCCGCCGGGCTCGATCCAGCCGTAGTGCTCGGGCCAGGTGGCCAGGCGCTGCTTGTGGATCTCGGGCGCGAAGAGTTCGGTGAGCGAGGAGCACACCGCCTCCTGCCAGGGCGCGCGGCGCGCGAAGTTCACGTAGGCATCCACCGCAAAGCGCACCGCCGGCAGCACATGGCGCAGGTCCAGCACTTCTTCGCGGGTCAGGCCCACGGCTTCGGCCAGGCGCAGCCAGGCCTCGATGCCGCCGGGGTCGCGCACCGTGCCTTCGGGGCCTGTGAGCTCGAAGCCGTCGTGGTCCAGGATGCGCTGCACCCAGCCGCGGCGCACCTCGCGGTCGGTGCAGTTGCTCATCACCGCCGCGTCCTTGATGGGGATCGCGATCTGGTAATAAAACCGGTTGGCCACCCAGCCGCGGATCTGCTCGGGCGTGGCATGGCCGCTGTTGAGCATCACGTTGAACGGATGGTGGATGTGGTACGCCTTGCCCTTGGCGCGCAGCTGCGCCTCGAACTCGACGCGGTCCCAGGCTGCGGCAGTATTGGTAGGCGTGGTGGCGGTCATCGCAATGCTCACAGCGTGATCTGCATCCCGTCCTCGCACACCTCGACGCCCGCGCGCGCCAGCTCGGCGCGCGCCGCCGAGTCCTCGTCCAGGATCGGGTTGGTGTTGTTGATGTGGATGAGCAGCTTGCGGGTGCTGGCCGGCAGCCGGCCCAGCACTTCCAGCATGCCGCCCGGTCCGCTTTGCGGCAGGTGGCCGATGGCGCGCGCCCGCTGCGGGCCCACGCCCGTGGTGATCATCTCGTCGTCGGTCCAGAAGGTGCCGTCCACCATCACCGCGTCGGCGCTGCTCATCGCATCGAACACCGCGGGCGTGATGGCGCCCAGCCCCGGTGCGTAGAACAGGCGCCGGCCGCTGTGCTGGTCGATGGCGGTGATGCCGATGTTGTCGCCCGGCTCGCCGCTGTCGCGGTGGGGCGAATAGGGCGCGGCCTTGCTGTCCAGCGGCAGCGCCTTGAACTGCAGGCCATCGGCGCCCGACACGCTGAAGGGTGCGCCATCGAGCGCGATGGGCTGGCGCGCGGTGCCGCAGTAGTGGCTGAGCACGCGCAGCACCGGGTTGCCGTGGGTCAGGTCTTCGGCCACGGCGTCGGTGCACCACAGCGGCAGCGGGTCGGGCGCGCGGCCGCCGGGCCGCTCGGGCGCGGGGCGCGAACGCTCGCGCAGCATGAACAGGCCCGTCACATGGTCCACCTGCCCGTCCATCAACACCACGCCGGCAATGGCCGAATCGCGCAGGCCGCGGCCCGGTTGCAGTTCAGGGTTGGCGCGGATCTGCGTCAGCAGGTCGGGCGAGGCATTGAACAGCACGCCGTCGGCGCCGTGATCGGGCCGGATGAAGATGGACGACTGCGTGCGCGCCTTGGCCTTGAGCGTGCCGGCCCGCAGGCCGGCGCAATTGCGGCAGTTGCAGTTCCACTGCGGGAAGCCGCCGCCGGCGGCAGCGCCGAGCACCGTGATGCGCATGGTAGGCAGTCAGTCAGGCATGAGGGGTCGCCGGGGGCTGAGGCGTGCATCGCCCCAGGCGCGGCGACCGGGCACCGTCAGCGGTTCGCGACGTACAGGCTGATTTCGAAGCCAAAACGCCAGTCGATGGCCGCCGGGGTTTGCCATTGCATGTTCATAGAAGGCTCCTTTCTCCAGTGACGCAGTGCCGGTTGGCGGCTGCGGAGGCACGATCGCGCCCCGTGGCACATGGTCGCGGCTGCGGCCGCGCGCAGCCAGCCGGGTGAGCATGAATCCCCCTTCATGATTTCCATGAACGCGGCTAGGGGTTGGGGCCGATACGATGGGGCCGTGCCCGACGTCCTGCAGTCCCTCAGTCCCCCGCCCTTCCGGCAGTTCATGCTGGCGGCTTCGCACGGTCATCAGTTGCATGTGCAGCAGTGGGGCACGGCCGGCGCGCCGCCGCTGCTGCTGCTGCACGGCGGCCCCGGCTCGGGCCTGGGGCCGGCGCTGTACCGCGGGCTCGACCCCGCGCGCTGGCACGTCATCGGCCTGGACCAGCGAGGCGCCGGCCGCAGCCTGCCGGCCGGCAGCATCGAGCACAACACCACCGCCCACCTGCTGACCGACCTGGCCTTGCTGCGCCGCACGCTGGGCATCGATCGCTGGTGGGTGCTGGGCGGCTCCTGGGGCGCCACGCTGGCACTGGCCTACGCGTTGGCCGAGCCCGCCGCCGTGGCCGGCCTGCTGCTGCGCAGCGTCTTCCTGGCGCGGCCGGCCGACATGCAGCCCTTCATGCCGCTGGTGGACACCTTTCTGGCCGCGGCGGGCGATGCCGACGAGCGCAGCGCCATCGCCCGCGCCTGGTGGCAGCTGGAAACCCGCCGCGCCACCGGCACCATGGCGCCGCCCCCCGAAGGCGATGCGCTGGCCGTGCTGCTGCAGCGCTACACGGTGCAGGCCCATTACCTGCACGCCGGCTGCTGGCTGCAGCACCCGCCGCTGCTGGACCGACTGGCGCCGCTGCGCCGGCTGCCGGTGCAGCTGGTGCACGGCACGGCCGACCGCATCTGCCCGCCCGACAGTGCGCGCCTGCTGGCCGAACGCCTGCCGCAGGCCCGGCTGCACTGGGCCGAAGGCGCGGGCCACGATCCCTCGCAGCCGGCGATGGTGGCAGCCATGGCCGCGGCGCTGGCCGAGCTGCTTGCCCTGGCAGATCCATCGTGAGCCTGCGGCTGAAGATCAACCTGCTGGTGAGCGCGCTGACGCTGCTCTTCCTCACCGCGGTGATGGGCCTGCAGCTGCGCAACATGCAGGAATCGGTGCGCGAGGAAGTGGTGGCCGCCAACCGCGTGGCCGCCCAGTTGCTCAAGCGCACCGCGTGGCTGTATGCCGCCCAGGGCACGCTGGCCATGCGTGCGTTTCTCGAGGGCGTGGGCCGGGTGCGCTCCAACGAGATCTCGCTGCTCGATGCGCAGGGCAACGAGCTGTACCACTCGCCGCCTTCACCCTACAAGGCCGGCCGCGATGCGCCCGACTGGTTCGAGCGCCTGGTGTCACCGCCGCCCGACGAGCAGTTCATCGGCTTCCCGGACGGCAAGCTGGTGGTGCGGGCCAATGCCTCGCGCGCGATCATCGACGCCTGGGACAGCGCCACGACGATGGTCAGCTCCGCCCTGGTGCTGCTGGCGGTGGTCAATGCGCTGGTGTTCTGGCTGGTGGGCCGCGCGGTGCGGCCGTTTGCGCGCATCGTCGGCGCGCTCGGCGAGGTGGAGGCCGGCCGCTTCGGCGTGCAGCTGCCGCGGCTGCCGGGCATCGAAGCCGCCGCCATCGGCGCCGCCTTCAACCGCATGGTGGGCCAGCTGGAAGACCACATCGAGACCGAGCGCCGCGCGGTGCGGGCAGAGATGCAGCTGTCCGACAGCCGCGAGCTGGCGCGCTGGGTGGAGCGGCATGTGGAACAGGAGCGCCGCATGATCGCGCGCGAACTGCACGACGAGCTGGGCCAGTCGGTCACCGCGATGCGCAGCATGGCCACTTCCATCGCCCAGCGCAGCAAGGACAAGGACGCGCCCACCGAGCAGGCGGCCAGGCTGATCGCCGACGAATGCTCGCGCCTGTATGACGCGATGCACGGCATCATCCCGCGGCTGGCGCCGCTGGTGCTGGACCGCTTCGGCCTGGGCGAGGCGCTGGCCGACCTGGCCGAGCGCACCCGCCGCGCCCAGCGCGGCGTGCAGCTGGACCTGCAGGTGGCGCTGGACGACGAACCCCTGTCGCCGGAGACCGCGCTGGCGCTGTACCGCGCCGCGCAGGAAGGCGTGACCAATGCGCTGCGCCATGGTCAGGCCAGCCACATCACGCTCGACCTGCGGCGCGAGCCCGACGGCCTGCGGCTGCAGGTGACCGACAACGGCAACGGCCCGCCGCCGGCCCCTGCCGCCGGACGCCCGGCGCCCGACACCGGCGCGCCGGGCCACTACGGCCTGCGCTGGCTGGCCGAGCGGGTGGAAGGCCTGGGCGGCCGTTTTGCCCTGCTGCCGGCGCCGGGCCGCGGTGCCCGGCTGGAGGTGTGCCTGCCGATGGAGACACGATGACGCCCTTGTTGCGGGTGATGCTGGTGGACGACCATGCGCTGGTGCGCATGGGCTTTCGCATGTTGCTGGCCGATGCGCAGATCGAGGTGGTGGCCGAGGCCGACAACGGCGAGCAGGCCTGCACCGACTATGCGCAGGCCCGGCCCGACGTGGTGGTGATGGACCTGTCCATGCCTGGCATGGGCGGGCTGGAAGCCTTGCGCCGCCTGCTGGCGCAGGACCCGAAGGCGCGGGTGCTGGTGCTCTCGGCCCATGAAGACACGGCCCACCCGCGCCGGGCGCTGAAGGCCGGCGCACTGGGCTACCTGGGCAAGCGCAGCGCGCCCGATGCGTTGATCGCGGCCGTCACCGCGGTGGGCGCCGGCCGGCCCTACGTGGACCCGGCGACCGCGCAGGCGCTGGCACTGGCCACCGTGACCGGCGAGACCAGCCCGGCCGAAGGCCTGAGCGAACGCGAGTTCAGCGTGTTCGTGCAACTGGCCCGCGGCCTGAGCGTGGCGCAGATCGCCGAGAACCTGAAGCTTTCGCCCAGCACCGTGGGCACGCACCTGTACCACGTCAAGCAGAAGCTGGGCGCCAGCAACCAGAGCGAGCTGACGCTGGTGGCGCTGCGCTGGGGCCTGATCGAAGCCTGATGCCCGCCTGAAGGGCAAGGATTCAGCCCGTTTCAGCTCGGCTCAAGACGGCGGCGCCAGGCGCACCGCAGACTGCGGTGACCGCCTCCAGCCCCAGGACCCGCCCATGAACGCCACCGCTGCCGCCGCTGCTGCCGACCGCCCCGCTACCCCGTCAGACCTGTACCTGCGCTGCATGCGCTGGGTGTTCCTGTTCTTCAACTCCACCCGGCTGTTCGCCTACCTGCCCACCATCATCACCTTGTGGCAGCAGCATGGCTCCAACCAGCATTCGCTGATCACCTGGCTGGTGTTCGCCGGGGCCAATGCATCGATGGCCGCCTGGCTGTACGAAGAGCATGGGCGGCGGCTGGACCGCGCCATCGTCGTCAGCATCGGCAACGCGGTCATGTGCCTGACCACGGCGCTGCTGATCATCGCCCTGCGTTGACGCGGGCGCGGCAGCCCCGGCCTGGCAAGGCCGGGTAGAGCCGGATGCGCCCCCCTGGCACTTGGCCTAACTTGCTGCGGCGGCGGCCATGCCGGCCGCCTGAGCAGGAGCCATTCAATGATCAAGGTGACCGTGATGTACCCGCATGCGCCCGGGGCGCGCTTCGACCACGACTACTACCGCGACAAGCACATGCCGATGGTGCAGGACAAGCTGGGCCCGGCCTGCCTGCGCTACACGGTGGACAAGGGCCTGTCGGGCGGCGCGCCCGGCTCGCCGCCGCCTTACGTGGGCACCTGTTCGCTGTTCTTCGACTCGGTGGAGGCCTTCCAGGCGGCCTTCGGCCCCAAGGCGCAGGAGATCCTGGGCGACATCCCCAACTACACCGACCTGCAGCCGGTGATGATGATCAGCGAGGCCGTGGTGAGCTGAAGCTGGCCGAGCGGGCCCGCGCATCGCGCAGCCAGCGCGTGGTGGCCCGCACGCGCCGCATCGCGGGCCGCTCCACCAACAAGTGGGCCAGGAAGCACAGGCCCACCAGCACCGGCACCAGCGCCAGCTGTGCCAGCGCAAAGCCATCGGCCGACCAGGCCCGGGCATCGGCGGCCACGCGCATCAGCGTGAACAGCAGCAGGCCATGCAGCAGGTACAGGCCGTACGACATCTCGCCCAGCGTGCGCGCGGCGCGGCTGTGCAGCAGACCGAACAGGGTATTGCCGCCCGCCAGGAGCGCAAAGGCACCGGCCAGGGCCAGCAGCGGCCAGGGCGAGTACACCGACGGCCGGGCCAGGAAGCCCACCGCGAGCAGCCCCAGCAGCACCGGCGTGGCCAGCGGATGCTGCGCCAGCCGGCCAAAGCCCGGCCAGCGCACCAGCACGCAGGCCCCGAAGCCGCCCAGGAAGGGCAGCAGGTAGCGGAACTGCAAAGGCTGGGTCATGGACGCGCACCACGCGATGAAGGCGATCACCAGCCCGCCGACGATCAAGCCCACCAGCGGCACCGCCAGCCGCAGCGCCAGCGCCAGCCAGGGCAGCGCCGCGTAGAACACCCATTCGTACATCAGCGACCACACCACGCCCGCCACCAGCACGTAGGTGACCGGCAGGCCGTTGAGGTCGGGCGCCCCCGGAATGGCGAACAGCAGCCAGCGCGCGGCATTGACCAACAGCTGGGGCAGCGGCTGCTGCAACTGCCCGCCGGTGACCAGCGCCACCAGCATGAACATCGCGGCCATGGCCACCAGGTACAGCGGCGTCAGCCGCAGCACCCGCGACACCGCCAGGTGCAGCCAGTCGATCGGCCGCTGGCGCGCCTGCAGCAGCTTGCCGCCGAACAGCAGCGCCGTGATCATGAAGAAGAGCGCGACGCTGCCTTCGCCCAGGTTGTTCATCAGCCGCGAAGGCGGCGGTCGCCACTGGCCGGTGTGCAGGTAGCCCCACCACACGGCGCCGTGGTGCACGAACACCATCAAGGCGAGGTAACCGCGCAGGCCGTCGATGGCGGCGTAGGCGGCGGGGGGGTCGGGCGGCCGCCACCGCGCCAGCCCGTGGGCACACAGGGTGGCGAGCAGCAGCACGCCCACCAGGAGGGCAAGTTCGGGATACGGCACAGCGACGCATGATGCCACCGACCGGCGGCACGACGGTTGCCCCAGCCTGGGCATGCCAGGAGACCGCATGACCGACACCGACAACGCCAGCAGCAGCCGCCGGCCCGAAGACCCGATCCCCACCAGCGTGGACACCGACGACCCGGACGTGGTGCGCTACTGGTGCGAGGCCTTGGGCGTGACCATCGAGCAGCTGCAGGAAGCCGTGCTGGCCGCCGGCACCGACCCGGCCGCCGTGCGCCAGCACTTCCTGCAGCAAGGCAGCA
>CAKZXL010000236.1 GCA_937883885.1 uncultured Aquincola sp.
CGGCCGGTGACCCGCACCCGCACGCCGGGCGCGAGCCCCTGGCGCTGGCGCGTGTGCACCTGCAGGCCCGACGATGCGTCCGGCGGCCCCTGCGGCGCTTCTTCCTGCAGCGTGAAACCGGTGCTCAGCAGCCCGGTGACCACACCCTGCACCGCCACCCACCGGCCCTGCCAGGGGCTGGCAGGGCCACTGCCCTGCACCTGCTGGATGCGCAGCACCGGTGCGGTGCCGGCGGGCCCGGCGGCGGCCGGCACCGCCGGGCGGGCAGCGGCCGGTGCCCAGCAGCCACACGCCACCGCCGGCCAGAGGACAGCCCCGGCGGATTTGCACAGCCGTAACATGCGCGCTGCCGGCGGGGCGGAACTCCTTCGCCCGCCAGGCGTCGGACCCTCATGAACTTCAACGATCGAATCGGCGGGCCGCGGCGCTCGCACCCCCGTGCGGGCACCTGGGGCGCACTGGGCGCCGTCGGCGGCATGGTGTCGGTGGTGGTCGGCAGCCTGGTGGCTGTGGCCGGCCTGCTGGTGCTGTGGCTGAGCCTGGTGGTCGGCGCCGTCGCCCTCTTCGGCTGGTGGGGCTGGCAGCGGCTGCGCGGCCGTCAGCCGGCGCAAGACCTGGTCAGCATGCTGGCCCGGCAGGCCGCCCGTGCCGGCCGGCCGCCGCGGGCCGGCGGGCAGCGCCTGAACGAGGCCGACGGGATCGACGTGGTGGACGTGGACGTGCGCGAGGTGCCCGAGCACCAGCCGCGTGATCGCGCGCATCACTGAACGAGCACTAAGCCGACTGCAGCGGCCAGCGCGGCCGCACGTCGAAGGCGTAGTCGTGCGACGGCGTGGCCCGGCCGCTTTGCAGCCGCATCGCGGCCGCCATCGCGATCATCGCGCCGTTGTCGGTGCACAGGTCCAGCTCGGGGTAGTGCACCCGCACCTTCGCCTTCTGGCAGGCGGCATTCAGCTGCGCCCGCAGCTCGCTGTTGGCGCCGACGCCGCCGGCCACCACCAGGCGGCGCGCGCCTGATTCCTTCAGCGCCCGCATCGACTTCCTGACCAGCACCTCCACGATGGCGGCCTGCGTGCTGGCCGCCAGGTTGGCACGGTCCTGCTCGCACACGTTGCTGCCCAGCTTGCGCACCTGGGTCAGCACCGCGGTCTTCAGGCCGGCGAAGGAGAAGTCGAGGTTGCCGTTGTGCAGCATGGGCCGCGGCAGCGCAAAGGCCGTGGGGTCGCCGAAAGCGGCCATGCGCGACAGCGCCGGCCCGCCCGGGTAGCCCAGGCCCAGCAGCTTGGCCGACTTGTCGAAGGCTTCGCCGGCCGCGTCGTCGATGGTCTCGCCCAGCATCTCGTACGCACCCACGCCGGCCACGTGCATCAGTTGCGTGTGGCCGCCTGAGACCAGCAGCGCCACGAACGGAAACTCCGGCGGATCGGCAGAGAGAAACGGCGACAGCAAGTGCCCTTCCAGGTGGTGCACGCCCAGCGTGGGCTTGTCCAGCGCGGCCGCCAGCGCGCAGGCCACGCCCGCGCCCACCAGCAGCGCGCCGGCCAGCCCGGGGCCGCGGGTGAAGGCCACCAAGTCCACCGCGTCCAGGCCCAGGCCGGCCTCGGCCAACACCTGCCGGGTCAGCGGCAATACCCGCCGGATGTGGTCGCGCGAGGCCAGTTCGGGCACCACGCCGCCATAGGCCTGGTGCATGTCGATCTGGCTGTGCAACGCATGGGCCAGCAGCCGCGGCACGCCCGTGCCATCGCTCGTCACCAGGGCCACACCGGTCTCGTCGCAGGACGATTCGATGCCAAGTACATTCATCCGCCCAGTGTAGTCAGCGCCGCCCTGGTGGCGCGAACCTTGCTCGCCAGCCCCGCATGCCGTCGTCCCCGTCGCCCTTGCGCATCGTCATCGTCGCGCCGGAATCGCTTTCGCCCGAACCGCATGACGTGGACGCCTGGTGGGAGGCCGAACGTTCGCGCAGCCTGCGCATCGGCCTGCTGGAAGCGGGCTACAACATCGTGGCGGTGCTGCCGGTGGACGTGTTCCTGCCCGACCGGCTGGCGCAGATCCAGCCCGACATGATCGTGGTGGACGCCGAAAGCCAGGCCCGCGACACGCTGGAGCATGTGGTCATGGCCACCCGCGACGCGCGCCGGCCCATCGTGCTGTTCACCGACGACGAAGACACCAGCCATGTGCGCGACGCCATCGCGGCCGGCGTCACCGCCTATGTGGTGGCCGGCCTGGCTTCCGAGCGGGTCAAGCCGGTGCTGGACATCGCGATGGCGCGCTTCGAGCACGAGGAACGCCTGCGCACCGAGCTGGCCCAGGCGCGCAGTCAGCTCAGCGAACGCAAGGTGATCGAGCGGGCCAAGGGCATCCTGATGAAGCGCCAGGCCATCGGCGAAGAAGAGGCCTACGCCCGCCTGCGCAAGACGGCGATGGACAAGGGCCTGAAGCTGGCCGAGGTGGCGCAGCGCATCGTCGACGTGTCCGACCTGCTGGGCTGAGCCCGGCCGCTCACAGGCACCAGCGCGGCGCAGCCGCGGCACGCTGAACGTGCGCCGGCCGCGGTTTTGAGCAGCAAATGCCTGGCATGCGGCTTGCGACCAGACCGCGGCAAGAGGTCAACGGCGATCTCGTGAACACATCCTGGTGCGCCACCGCTGGCGTGCCAGGCACCGGACGAAGGCGTCCCCCACCCCCCGAGGCGAAGCCCGGGGTCCGTGAGGGACGCCTTTTTTGTTTGCCATTTCTTCGCCTGACAGCATCGGGGACCACATGCCAGCCAAGGACCAGATCAACATGGGACGCCGCCAACTCGTTGCCGCCGCCGCGGCCTCCACCGCCGCGGGGGTTGTGCCCGGGCTTCAATCCGCCGTGTACGCCCAGGGGTCGGACAAGCCCGAGAAGGAGGAAGTGCGCATCGGCTTCATCCCGCTGACCGACTGCGCGTCGGTGGTGATGGCCTCGGTGCTGGGCTTCGACCGCAAGTACGGCGTCAAGATCATCCCCACCAAGGAAGCCTCCTGGGCCGGCGTGCGCGACAAGCTGGTCAATGGCGAGTTGGACATGGCCCATGTGCTCTACGGCCTGGTGTACGGCGTGCACCTGGGCGTGGGCATGCCCGGCAACAAGGGCAAGGACATGGCGGTGTTGATGACCATCAACAACAACGGCCAGGCCATCACGCTGAGCAAGAAGCTGGCGGACAAGGGCGCGGTGGACGGTGCCTCGCTGGCCAAGGCCATGGCTGCCGAAAAGCGCGAATACACCTTCGCGCAGACCTTTCCCACCGGCACCCACGCGATGTGGCTGTACTACTGGCTGGCCAGCGTGGGCATCAACCCCATGAAGGACGCCAAGGTCATCACCGTGCCGCCGCCGCAGATGGTGGCCAACATGCGCGTGGGCAACATGGACGGCTACTGCGTCGGCGAGCCCTGGGGCCACCGCGCCATCATGGACGGCATCGGCATCACCGCCGTCACCACGCAGGACATCTGGAAGGACCACCCCGAGAAGGTGCTGGGCACCACGGGCGACTTCGTCAAGAAGTACCCCAACACCACCCGTGCGGTGATGATGGCGGCGCTGGAAGCCAGCCGCTGGATCGACGCCAGCCTGCAGAACAAGCTGAAGATGGCCGAGACCGTGGCCGACAAGGCCTACGTCAACACCGCGGTGGACGCCATCAACCAGCGCATCCTGGGCCGCTACCAGAACGGCCTGGGCAAGACCTGGGACGACCCCAACCACATGAAGTTCTTCAACGACGGCGCGGTGAACTTCCCGTACCTGTCCGACGGCATGTGGTTCCTCACCCAGCACAAGCGCTGGGGCCTGCTGCGCGAGCACCCCGACTACCTGGCCGTGGCCAGGCAGATCAACCAGGTCGACTTGTATAGACAGGTGGCCGGCGCGATGAATATCAGCGTGCCCAAGGACGTGATGCGCAGCAGCAAGCTGATCGACGGCGTGGTGTGGGACGGCAAGGAGCCGGCCAAGTACGCCGACGGCTTCAAGATCAAGCTCAGCGCCGCCTGACGGCGGGACACCAGGAGAACCTCATGGTCAGTGCCGTGTTCCATTCGCCGCTGCAGACGCAAGACGACGCCGCCGCGCCTCACGCCGCGCCCGCAGCCGCTGCAGAAACCGCCGTGGCGCCATCGCCCCGCCCCGCCGCCCCGCCCCGCACGCCCATCGACCTGCGCGCGCTGTGGATGACCGTGCTGCCGCCCGTGCTGGGCCTGGCGCTGCTGGTGGGCGTGTGGGGCCTGCTCACGCGGGGCAGCACCACCTTTCCCACGCCGCAGGCCACCTTCGAGGCGGCGGTCAAGCTGTTCGCCGATCCGTTCTACAGCAACGGCCCCAATGACCAGGGCATCGGCTGGAACATTTTGTTCTCGCTGGAGCGCGTGGGCGTGGGCTTCGGCCTGGCGGCGCTGGTGGGCATTCCGCTGGGCTTTCTCATCGGCCGCTTCGAGTTCCTCAGCCGCATGGTCAATCCGCTGATCAGCCTGCTGCGGCCGGTGTCGCCGCTGGC
>CAKZXL010000237.1 GCA_937883885.1 uncultured Aquincola sp.
CGGGATGAACTGCGCGATCAGCGCCACCGCCAGGTCGCCGGGCTGCAGGCCGAACTGGGCGTCGAACCAGGCACGGTCGCTGTCGCGCGGCGCGTTGGGCTGGTAGCGCTCGGTGTCCACCGCCGAGTGCACGCACACCACCTGGTCGGGCGGCACGCCTTCGCTCAACAGCACGTTGCGGATGCCGTGCGAGATGGCCACCACCTTGTCGTACAGCGGGTACTTCCAGCGCACCACCCAGCGCCGCTCGCGGTTGTCGACGCGGCGGCTGTGCACCACCGGCACGCCCTCGCTGCGCGCGGCCAGCGCGCCCCACACGTCGGTGCCGAAGCGGGCATGCAGGTGCACCATGTCGGGCTGCACCTGCCGGATGAGCTGGCGCAGCCGCCACCAGGTGAACACGTCCACGTCGCCTTTCATCGGCAGCTCGTGCACCGTGGCATGCGCGGCGGCGGCCGCGCCGATGGCGGCGCCGGTGCGGCAGGCCAGATGGTTCTCATGGCCGCGCTGGGCCAGGCCCTGCATCAGCAACGTGGCCTGCAGCGCGCCGCCATACAGGTGGCGGCCCGATTCGACGTGCAGCACCTTCATGGCGTGGCGGCCAGCAGCTGCTGGGCGGTGGCAAAAACGTGGTCGACGGTGTGGGCGCGCATGCAGTCGAATCGCCCGCCGCAAGTGGGGTTGCGCTTGCAGGGCGAGCAGGGCAGGGGTTCGTAGAGGATGGCGGTGCGCGGCGAATCCGCGTCGCGGTAGGGGCGGGTGGAGCCGAACAGCGCGATGGTGGGAATGCGAAAGGCGCTGCCCGCATGGGTGAGCCCGGTGTCCACGCCCACCAGCAGCGCCGCATGCGAGATCAGCGCAACGCTTTCATGCAGCTTGAGCTGGCCCGCGAGGTTGACGGCCGAGGGCGCGGCCTGCGCGATGCGCATGGCGGCCGCCTGATCGGCCGGCCCGCCCAGCAGCACCGGCGTGATGCCGTGCATGGCCAGCCGCTCGGCCAGCCCGGCCCAGCGGTCTTCGAACCAGTGCTTCTGCGGCCGGGTGGTGAAAGGGCACAGCACCGCAAACGGCGGCAGCACCTGGCGGGCCGCCAGCGCATCCAGCGCGCGGCGGTGGGTGGCGGGGTCGAAGCGCAGGTCCAGCCGATAGGCTTCGTCCGCCGCGCCCAGATGGCGGGCCAGCGCCCGGTACTCGGCGCCGATGCGCGGGTCGGCGCCCTTGGCGGGCACCAACCGCTCGGTGGCCAGCCACTGGCCGCCTTCACGCGGCAGCAGGCCCACCCGGCGCGGCGCGCCGCTGAGCCAGGCCCACAGCGCGCTCTTGAGCAGGCCCTGCGCATCCAGCGCCAGCGTGAAGCGGCGGCTGCGCAGCTGCGCCCTCAGCTCGCGCAATGCACGCCACAGCGAGCCATAGCGCCGCTCACGCCACAGCTGCTGCCACTGCGGGCGCTGCCAGACGATGACTTCGTTCAGGCCCGGATGCTCACGCAGCAGCGGCGCGGCGGCCGGCTCGGTGAGCCAGGCGATGTGGGCATCGGGGTAGCGGCTGCGCAGCGCAGGAATCAGGCCGGAGGCCATCATCACGTCGCCCAGCGCCGACAGCCGCACGATCAGGATGCGTTGCGGCGCCTCGGCCACCCCGGGGCTTGTCACGGGGTGGGGCAGGCCGGCTGGGCCAGCGCATGGGCCACGGCCTCGCCCAGGTCGGCATGCACGCTGTCGGCCAGGGCAACATCTTCGGGCGCCAGCGCATGGCCTGAGTGCACCAGCATCACCCGGCCCACGCCGGCGCGGCGGCCGGCCTCGGCGTCGGAGCCCTTGTCGCCGACCAGCAGCGAATCGGCCAGCGACAGGTCCAGTTCACGCTGTGCCCGCAGCAGCATACCGGGCGCCGGCTTGCGGCAGTCGCAGTCCACGGCCAGCGCCGGCACGCTGCCGCCGGGGTGGTGCGGGCAGTGGTACACGGCGGCCAGCGGCACGCCTTGCTCGGCCAGATGCTGGCTGAGCCGCTGCGTGAGCGCCTGGTACTGCGCCTCGGTATACATGCCGCGGGCCAGGCCCGACTGGTTGGTGATGACCACCAGCGCATAACCCGCCTCGTGCAGCCGGCGCATCGCATCGACGCTGCCGGGCACGAACTCGAACGCGTCCCAGGTGTGCACGTAGCCATGCTCGACGTTGATGACGCCGTCACGGTCGAGGAAGGCGGCGCGCTTCATGCGGGCTTTCCGCCGGCCATGCGCTGCACGATCCTGGTGGTGCTGTAGCCCTCGACGAACGGGATGGCCAGCGAGCGGCCACCCCAGCTGCGCACCAGCGCGGTCTCGGCCAGCTTGTCCATGTCGTAGTCGCCGCCCTTGACGTAGCAGTCGGGCCGCACGCGGGCCAGCAGCTCCACCGGCGTGGGTTCGTCGAAGAAGGTGACCAGCGCCACCGAGGCCAGTCCGGCGATCACCAGCGCACGATCAAGCTCGGTGTTGATCGGCCGCTCGGGCCCCTTGCCCAGGCCGCGGGCCGACCGGTCGGTGTTGAGCGCGACGATGAGCGAGGCGCCGAGCTGCGACGCCTGGTGCAGGTACTGCACATGGCCGCGGTGCAGCAGGTCGAACACGCCGTTGGTGAACACCCAGGGCCGCGGTAGGGCGGCCAGCCGCTCGGGCAGCTCATCGGGCAGGCAGATCTTGTCCTGCGGATCGATGTTCATGCGCCCGCCTTGCCGAACAGTTCATCGAAGGTGACGCCCGCGGTGCCGAACTTGCCCACCACGATGCTGCCGGCGCGGTTGGCATGGGGCACGGCATCGCGCAGCGTCATGCCGTCGGCCACCAGCGCGGCCATGGTGGCGATGACCGTATCGCCGGCACCGGTGACGTCGAACACCTCGCGCGCCTGCGCGGGCACGTGCATCGCGCCCTGGGCATCGAACAGCGTCATGCCTTCTTCCGATCGGGTGAGCAGCACGGCCTGCAGTTTCAGCCGCTCGCGCAGCGCCTGCACCCGCTCGGTCAGCGTGGCTTCATCGCTCCAGCGGCCGATCACCTGGGCCAGCTCGGCGCGGTTGGGCGTGATCACGGTGGCGCCGGCATAGCGGTCGAAGTCGCTGCCCTTGGGGTCGACCAGCACCGGCCGGCCGGCGGCGCGGGCGATCTCGATCATGCGCGGGATGTGGGCCAGCCCGCCCTTGGCATAGTCGGAGAACAGCACCGCGTCGTGGCGCTGCACCTCACGCTCCACCGCGCCCAGCAACTGGGCCAGCACCTCATGGCTGGGCTGGTTCTCGAAGTCGATGCGCAGCAGCTGCTGCGAACGGCCGATGACCCGCAGCTTGACGATGGTCTGCAGGCTGGCGTCCTGGCCCAGCACATGGGCCACTTTGCGTTCATCCAGCAGGCGCTGCAGGCGTTGCGCGGCCTCGTCGGCGCCCACCACCGTCAGCAGCGTGGTGGGCACGCCCAGCATCTGTACGTTGTAGGCCACGTTGGCGGCGCCGCCCAGGCGCTCTTCCTCGCGGCTGATGCGCACCACCGGCACCGGCGCTTCGGGCGAGATGCGGTCCACCTCGCCGAACCAGTAGCGGTCCAGCATCACGTCGCCCACCACCATCACACGGCGGCGGCCCAGCGCCTCGCGAGAGATGCCTTTTTTCAGCGGAATCGGAAAGCCCACGGGTGCACCGCCTTCGGGCGGCCGAGCGGTGGCGCTCATGCCATCCCCAGCTTCTGCTCGATCAGCCCGCACAGCGTGTGGATGACCAGGATGTGCACTTCCTGGATGCGGGCGGTGACGTCGCTGGGCGCGACGATGGCCATGTCGCTTTCGGCCAGCAGCGGGCCGCCGTCGCGGCCCAGCAGGCCCACCACCTTGGCGCCGGCCTCACGCGCGGCGGCGGCGGCCTTGCGCACGTTGGGCGAGCGGCCCGAAGTGCTGATGCCGATGAAGCAGTCGCCCGGCCGGGCCAGGGCCTCGGTCTGGCGGGCGAACACGTCGTCGAAGCCGTAGTCGTTGCCGATGCAGGTGAGCGCCGAGCTGTCGGTGGACAGCGCGATGGCCGCCAGCGGCTTGCGGTCCTTGATGAAGCGGCCGGTCAGCTCGGAAGCGAAGTGCTGCGCATCGGCCGCCGAGCCGCCGTTGCCGCACACCAGCACCTTGTTGCCGGCCAGCAGCACCGCGGCCAGCAGGCTGCCGACGCGCTCGACATCGGCTTCGATGGCGGGCAGCTTGCGCATCACGTCCAGGTGCTGCTCGACGTTGTCCAGAAAAAGCGAGGCCATCAGTGGGGGCCTTTCATTGATCGTCCAGCCGCTGCGGTGGGAAGCTGTCCCAGCTCAGGCAGGCAGGGCATTGCCAAAAATAGTGCTGCGCCTCGAAACCACAAGCGGCGCAACGGTAACGGTGCAGGGGCTTGGCGGCCTGTTCCACCGCCTGCCGCAGGCCGGCGCGGGCGGCGTCGCCCCAGGGTGCGGGCGGCAGCTGCATCAAGGCGGTGGCCGCCGCGATGGACGGGTGCTGCGCCAGGTGCTGGGCCATGCGCTGCACCGCTTCGGCCTCCTGGCCCGGCGCGTCCAGCAGCGCCAGCGCCTGCAGCAGCTCCAGGCTGGGGTGGCGGTCGTACAGGCCTTGCAGCATCACGCGCGCGGTGTCGGCCTGCTGGCTGGCCAGAGCGCTGCGGGCCCAGTCGCGCGCGATCAACCCGAAGGTGGCCGGGTGGCGGGCGCGCAGGTCGTTCCAGACCTGCACCGCCTCCGCATGGCGGCCGGCGCGGGCCAGGCGCTGGCCGGCCAGCACCAGCGGCCGCGGCGCGGTGGGCAGCGCGGTCATCGCGCGCTGCAGGCAGGCTTGGGCCTCTTCTTGCTGGCCGCGTTCGTCACATTCGATGGCCAGTTCGCACCAGTAGTGCGCGATGCGTGAGGCAAAGGAGCCGGTGCCGCCTTTTTCCAGCTTGGCCGCCATGTCGGCCGCGGCGCGCCAGTCGCGCGAGCGTTCGTGCAGCGACAGCAGCGCCAGTCGCGCCTCGGTCTCGAAGGGCGTGCCTTCCAGCGCGCGATAGGCCTCTTCGGCGCGGTCGAACAGGCCGGCTTTCATGAAGTCCTGCGCCAGCGCGTACTGCGCGCGCTCACGGTCGGCTTGCGGCAGGTCGCCGCGGTTGAGCAGGTGCTGGTGCACCCGTACCGCCCGCTCGAACTCGCCGCGGCGGCGGAACAGGTTGCCCAGCGCGAAGTGCAGCTCCGAGGTGTCGGGGTCGTTCTGCACCGCTTCGATGAAGGCGTCGATGGCCTTGTCGTGCTGCTCGTTGAGCAGCAGGTTCAGGCCCTTGAAATAGGCCTTGGGCGATTCGCGCTGCTCACGCTTCCATTGCTTGAGGTCGAAGCGCGAGGCGGCCCAGCCCAGCGCGAACATCACCGGCAGGCCGAGCAACAACCACTGCAGGTCAAAGTCCATCGCGCGGCGGGTGCTCAGGCAGGAAGTCAGAGGGCGGCGGCACCACGGCGGGCGCGGCCGCGGGGGCGGGCACCACGGGCTCTGGCGTCACACGGCGGGCGACCCGGCGATGGCGCCACCAACTGGGCACCATGGCCAGCACGCCGATGGCGCAGCCGGCCGCGAAGGCGATCAGCACGATGATGACCATCGGCGCGCGCCATTCCACGCCGAAGAACCAGCGCACCGCGGCCTCCTGCTGGTTGTTCAGCGCGAAGGCGAAGAGGGCGAAGAAGACAAAGGCTCTGACGAGCCAGACGAGAAAGCGCATGGCCGGCGGATTCTAGCCACGCACCTTTCGGGCGCATGGGGCAGTTGGTTGCACAAAGAAAAACACGGCCCGAGGGCCGTGTTTGGTGCTTGGAACAGCGAGGTTAAGCGCGCAGCGCAGCTTCGTCGTCGGTCGTATCCGCCGGGGTGTGGTCCAGCGGCACGTTGGCGTCCACGGCTTCGCGCAGGGCTTTGCCGGGCTTGAAGTGCGGCACCAGCTTCTCGGGAATCACCACCTGCTCGCCGCTGCGCGGGTTGCGGCCCACGCGCGGCGGCCGGCGGTTGATCGAAAAGCTGCCGAAGCCGCGGATCTCGATGCGGTGCCCGCGCGCCAGGGCGTCGGACATCGCATCGAGCATGGTCTTCACGGCGAACTCGGTGTCGCGCTGTGTCAGCTGGCCGAATCGCTCGGCCAGGGCTGCCACCAGATCGGACCGGGTCATGCGCGGAACACCAGGCGGCTGTCAGGCATCAGCCGTTGTTCTGGTTGTCCAGCTTGGCGCGCAGCAGGGCGCCCAGGCTGGTGGTACCGGCCGATTCACGCTCGCTGGACTGCGACAGGCGCTGCATGGCTTCTTGCTGGTCGGCGGAGTCCTTGGCCTTGATCGACAGCTGGATCGAACGCAGCTTGCGGTCGATGTTGATGATCATGGCGTTGACTTCGTCGCCTTCCTTCAGCACGTTGCGCGCGTCTTCCACGCGGTCGCGGCTGATTTCGGAAGCACGCAGGTAGCCGGTCACGTCGTCGGTCAGCTGCACTTCGGCGCCACGGGCGTCGACGGTCTTGACCTTGCCGGTGACCAGGGCGCCGCGGTCGTTCAGCGTGGTGTAGGTGGCGAACGGGTCACCGTCCAGCTGCTTGATGCCCAGCGAGATGCGCTCGCGCTCGACGTCCACGGCCAGCACGATGGCTTCGACTTCCTGGCCCTTCTTGAAGTTGCGCACGGCCGATTCGCCCGGCTCGTTCCAGGACAGGTCGGACAGGTGCACCAGGCCGTCGATGCCCTGGGCCAGGCCCACGAACACGCCGAAGTCGGTGATCGACTTGACCGGGCCCTTGACGCGGTCGCCGCGCTTGACGTTGGAAGAGAACTCTTCCCACGGGTTGGCCTTGCACTGCTTCATGCCCAGGCTGATGCGGCGCTTGTCTTCGTCGATCTCGAGGACCATGACTTCAACTTCGTCGCCCAGCGACACCAGCTTGCTGGGGCTGACGTTCTTGTTGGTCCAGTCCATTTCGGAGACGTGCA
>CAKZXL010000238.1 GCA_937883885.1 uncultured Aquincola sp.
CCGCCGCGCTGGGCCAGCTGGCTGGCATCTTCGGCCAGCTTGCTGGCCTGCGCCGCGTTCTGCGCGTTGTGGCTCACGGTGGCCGTGAGCTGGTCCATCGTGGCCGCGGTCTGCTGACAGGCGCTGGCCTGTTCTTCGGTGCGCTGGCTCAGGTGCAGGTTGCCCTGTGCGATCTGGGTGCTGGCGGTGGCCACGCTTTCGGAGTTGCCGCGCACGGTGGTGACGATGGCGGCCAGCGACTGCTGCAGCCGATGCACCGCAGCCAGCGTGCTCTTGCTGTCTCGCGGGTGCATCACCACCGGCGTGACCAGATCGCCACCGGCCAGGCGGTTGACGGCTTCGTTCAGGCAGGCCGGTTCGGCACCCAGCGTGCGCAGCACGCGGCGGGTGATGGTCAGGGTGAGCCACACGCCGGCGCCCACCGCCAGCAGCACGCCGGCGATGGTGAGGTTGCGGTCGAAGCCGTGGCGGCGCTCGGCCTCGGCCTCGCGCAGCAGCGCAGCGGCCGCGGTGAGCTTGACCTGATGGTCAACCTCGGCCAGCAGCTCGGCCAGCAAGGGCCGGCATTCGGTGGCGATGCGCCGTGAGGCATCCGCCGTCTTGCCTTGCACCGCCAGGTCCACGATCTGCAGCGCCACCGGGCTGTACTTGGCTTCGGCCTTGGCCAGCTTGTCGAACTGGGCGCGTTCTTCGGGGGTGGAGCGGGCCGTGTTGGCCATCTTCTGGGCCAGCGCGTCCATGGCTTTGCCCATGGCCTTTTGCGCGGCCTCGACCGCGGTCTTCTCGGCGGCGATGTCCTGGGGGCTGGTCACGATCACCAGGTTGCGGGCCGCGACGGCGCGGGCATTGGCAGCCGCCACCACGTTGTTCAGCAGTTGCACCACTTCGGCGGGGCCGTCCACGTAGCGCAGGTAGTCGTTGCGACCATCCTGCAGGCCCTTCAAGCTGATGGCGGCCAGCACCACCACCACCGCCACCATGAGCGAGAAGCCCGATAACAACATCCCGCGAACCGATTTCAGCATTTCTTTCACCTGGCCGGCGAACGCACAGCGCCGGTGATGCTCTATCGGCCGCTGGGCGGCCAAACTGAGTGTGAAATGTGATCTCGGCCATCACGCCTGGAGCGTGGCGATCACGGGTGCCGCAGCGCACCAGCCGGACATCGTTGCGCTGGGTGACGGGTTCCCTGGCTGCGAGGCCTTCCGCCCATTGCTGCGGTCGGTTCTGCGCTCCGATGAAGTGATTGGAAACGATGCCCGTGACAGCGGCGTGTCACGACCATGTCGGTTCAGTGGCGGGACAGCTGCCCGGTGGCCATCGCCTCGGCGTCGGGCGCCGGACTGGCGTTGGTGCCGCTGGCCACCTGCCGCAGCCGCGCCTCGAAGCCTTGCACCACGCTGTCCCAGCCGATGGGTCGGGCGGTGTGCAGCGCCTGCGCGGCCAGCCGCTGGCGCAACGCCGGGTCGGCCGCGGCCTGAACGGCCAGCGCGACGAAGCCGTTGGCATCGTCCACACGCGCCAGCAGGCCGTCGTGGCCGTGGCGCATCAGCTGCCCGGCTGCAGCGTGATGGAAGGCGACGATGGGCAGGCCGCTGGCCAGCGCCTCCAGCGTGGCATTGCCGAAGGTCTCGGTCTGGCTGGGAAACAGGAAGAGGTCGAACGACGCATAGTGCGCCGCCAAGGCGTGGCCGCGCTGCACACCGGCCATCACGGCGCTGGGGCAGGCCGCCTGCAGCGCCGCCTGCTGCGGGCCATCGCCCACCAGCACCAGGCGGGCACGGGGCTGGGTGCGGCGGATCTGCTCATAGGCCTGCAGCGCCACGCCCAGGTTCTTCTCGGCCGCCAGCCGGCCGACGCAGCCGATCACCAGATCATCGGGCGCTGCGCCCCAGGTGGCGCGCAAGGTCTCGCTGCGGTGGGCAGGCGCAAAGCGCTGCGTGTCCACGCCGCGTGGCACCACATGCAGCCGCTCGAAGCCCTGCTGCGCCAGCTGCTGGCGCAAGGCTTCGGTGGGCACCAGGGTGCAGCCGCAGGCGTTGTGAAAGCCGCGCAGGTAGGCGGTGATGGGCCGCTCGAGCCAGCCGATGCCGTAGTGCGCACTGTAGGCGCTGAAGTTGGTGCGGAAGTCCGAGGTCACCGGCAGGCCCAGCTGGCGCGCGGCGCGCAGGGCCGACCAACCGAGCGGACCTTCGGTGGCCACATGCACCACGTCGGGCGGCTGCGCCTGCCACAGCCGCCGCAGCCGCGCCACCGCCGGCAGCCCCATGCGCAGCTGCGGGTAGCGCGGAATGGCCAGCCCCGGCAGCAGGTGCTGGCGCAGCGCGCCGGGCGGCGGTATTGCGGGCGCTTCCGCAGCCGGCCCATCGGCGGCCTGGCGTGGCCGTATCAAGGTCACCTCATGCCCGCGGCTGCGCAACCCTTCCACGAACTGCTGCGTGGTGGTGGCTACCCCGTTGACTTCCGGTGGATAGGTCTCGGTGACGAAGGCCACGCGCAGTGCATTCATGCCGCAGATGGTGCCGGGGCTGCGCAACAGCTTGATGACACCGGCCGGTCACGCGGCTTTCATCGGCGGCGGGCAGCATGGCCGGGCCCTCAGGCCCTTCATGGAGACCTTCCGCATGAAACGCTTCTTCGACACGCTGCGCGAACAGCGCTGGGACGACCACCGCTTCTACCACCAGAGCCGCATCAACCAGAGCCTGCACTTCATCAGCGCCATCAGCTTCCTGGTGGCTTACGTGCTGCTGTTCATCGACCCCGCGACGGCCGCGCTGATCGGCTGGCTGTTCTCGATGACCACGCGGCAGATCGGCCACTTCTTCTTCGAGCCGCGCGGCTTTGATGACGTGAACAACGTGACCGACGAATACAAGGAAGCGGTGAAGGTGGGCTACAACATCCACCGCAAGGTGGTGCTCATCGCGGTGTGCGTGGGCCTGCCGCTGATGCTGTGGCTGCAGCCTTCGTTGTTCGGCCTCATCACCCCGGCCACCAACTGGCAGGGCACGCTGCACGACATCGGCATCGCCTGGCTGGCGCTGGGCGTGGCGGGCCTGCTGTTCCGCGTGGCGCAGTTGTGGCTGCGCGATGGCGCGGTGCCCGCGCTGGCTTGGATGACCAAGATCCTGACAGACCCGGTGCACGACATCATCCTGTACCACAAGGCCCCGCTGGCCCTGCTGCGCGGCGAGCTGATCGACCCGATGACGCATGTGCGGCATCAGGTCCGGGGCACCGTTCAGCCGAATCGCTGACGGAACATTTCTTTCAGCAGGCCGCGGCGGATGCCGCGGTTGCTGAGCGAAGCGTCGTGCCACCACCAGCCGTCGGCCTGCATCTCGCGGGCCGCGGCCACGAAGCGGGCCGTCACCGCCTCCACGTCGGCCTGGCTGTGGTTGAGGCTGAACACGATGCGGCCGCTGCCCACCCA
>CAKZXL010000239.1 GCA_937883885.1 uncultured Aquincola sp.
CCGCGATCTTGCGGTCGCCCTTGCCATGCTTGTCCAGGCCGAAGGCCAGGGCCGCGGCGGTGGGCTCGTTGATGATGCGCTTGACGTCCAGACCCGCGATGCGGCCGGCGTCCTTGGTGGCCTGGCGCTGCGCGTCGTTGAAGTACGCGGGCACCGTGATCACGGCCTCGGTCACTTCTTCGCCCAGGTAGTCCTCGGCGGTCTTCTTCATCTTGCGCAGCACTTCGGCGCTGACCTGCGGCGGCGCAAACTTCTTGCCGCGCACTTCCACCCAGGCGTCGCCGTTGTCGGCGGCGGCGATGGTGTAGGGCATCAGGTCGATGTCCTTCTGCACTTCCTTCTCGGTGAACTTGCGACCGATCAGGCGCTTGACCGCGTACAGCGTGTTGCGCGGGTTGGTGACGGCCTGGCGCTTGGCGGCGGCGCCGACCAGGATCTCACCGTCTTCCTGGTACGCGATGATCGACGGCGTGGTGCGTGCACCTTCGCTGTTCTCGATCACGCGGGTGGTGTTGCCTTCCATGACCGCGACGCACGAGTTGGTGGTGCCGAGGTCGATGCCAATGATCTTGCCCATGTTCTGTTCTCCTGAATCTCAAAAAAATCTGCTTGGGTCCGAGTTGTGGATAACCCGGCGGTTTTTCAAGGGCTTTATTTCGGCGCCGACACCGTCACCAGCGCGGGGCGCAGCACCCGCTCGGCGATGAGGTAACCCTTTTGCAGCACGGCGACCACCGTGTTGGCTTCCTGGTCCGCCGGCACCACGCTGATGGCCTGGTGCTGGTGGGGGTCGAACTTGGTGCCCGCGGGCGGCGAGATCTCGACCACCTTGTTGCGCTCCAGCGCCTGGCTCAGCTGGCGCAGCGTGGCGTGCACGCCTTCGAGCATTTGCTGGGTGGTGGCGTTCTGGATGGCGAGGGCCGCCTCCAGGCTGTCCTTGACCGGCAGCAGCGACTCGGCAAAACCCTCGACCGCGAACTTGCGGGCCTTGGCCACTTCCTCTTCGGCGCGGCGGCGGGTGTTTTCCGCCTCGGCCTTGGAGCGCAGGTAGGCGTCGGCCACCTCGGCGTGCTTGGCTTCCAGCTCGGCCAGGCGGGCCTCGGCGGAGGAGACGGCGGCGGCCTGCGGCTCGGCGGCGGCGCCTTCAGCCGCGGCAGCGGCGCTGGCGGCGCCCGGCGCGGTGTGGGCAGCGTGGGCGGCGGCGTCGGCAGGCTGGGCTGCGGCGCCCGCGTTGGCGTTGAAACCGGGTTGGGTGGGGTCGTTCGACGTCATCGTTGTTTCAAGCGAAGAGGGGAGCTGCCAGGGACTTGGGGAGCGATCGCCCGGTTTCAAGAGGGCCTGCAAGCAGCAAGGTTGATGAAAATCGGTCAGGCGTCGTCGTCGCCGCCCTGGTCGCCCTGGTCATCCACCGACGCGCTCCAGCGCTGCCAGTCGGCCAGGGTGCGGCGGTCGCGCTTGGTGGGCCGGCCCTGCTCGATGCTGGCGGCCGGCTCCACGCCCTGGCGGCGCTGCTGCGCGGCCAGCTCGCGGCGGGCGATGCTGTCGGCGGTTTCTTCGTACAGCGCCTGCGCCACCGGCGCCGGGCCGCGCACGTGGCTCAGCCCCAGCACCCGCACCGTGCGCTGCACCGGGCCCTGGCGGAACTGCACCTGGTCGCCCACGCGCAGCTCGCGCGAGGCCTTGGCCACCTGCTCGTTCACGCTCACGCGGCCCTTGCCGATCTCCTCGGCAGCCAGGGAGCGGGTCTTGAAAAAGCGCGCGGCCCACAGCCATTTGTCCAGGCGGGGGCCATCGCGGTCCGTGTCGTCGTTCTTGTGTTTGCTCGTCATGGGCGGCCGGCATTGTCCGCGAGCGGCAGGCGCACCTGCGCATCCAGGCCGGTCACGCCCTCGGGACCGGGCCGGTTGTCGAGCGCGATGCGGCCGCCCAGCGGCTCGACGATCTCGCGGCAAATGGCGAGCCCGAGGCCCGAGCCGCTGCCCGGCTCACCGGCGCTGAAGGGCTGGAACAGCCGGCGGCGCAGCGCATCGCCGATGCCCGGGCCCTCGTCGCTCACCGTCAGCACGGCCTCGCCGCCGTCCACCGCCAGCCGCACCTGCAGCGCACTGCCTGGCGGGCCGTGCTTGATCGCGTTGTGCAGCAGGTTGCGGGTGAGCTCGCGCAGCGCCCAGGGATGCGCAGCCACACGGGCGGGCACCGTGTCCAGCGAAAAATCCAGGCCGCGGTCGGCCGACAGCGGCGCGATGTCCAGCGCCACCTGGCGCACGACGGGCGCCCAGTCTTCCGCCGCCGGCGCGCCCTGCTGGCGCAGCTGTTCCAGCTTGGCCAGCGCCAGCATCTGGTTGGCCAGGTCGGTGGCGCCCTGCACCGTGGCGCCGATTTCCTGCAGCGCCTGCGCGGGCGGCACGTCGCCGCGCTGGGCCGACTGCACCTGGGCCTTGAGCACCGCCAGCGGCGTGCGCAGCTGGTGCGAGGCATCACGCACGAAGCGCTTCTGGTGGTCCAGCAGCTGCTGCAGACGCTGCATCACCTCGTTCGTGGCTTCCATCAGCGGGCGCAGCTCCTTCGGCGCGCCTTGTGCATCCACCGGCGTCAGATCGCCTTCGCGCCGCTGGCGCAGCAGCTCGCTCAACTCGCGCACCGGGCGTGTGGCGCCTTGCACCACCAGCACCACCACCAGCGCCAGCACTGCCAGCAGCGCGGCCTGGCGCCACACGGTATCCAGCAGGATCTGGCGGGCCAGGGTCTGGCGCAGCTCCAGCGTCTCGGCCACCAGGATGGTGGCGGTGCCCATGCCGGCGGCGCTGGCCACCGGCTGCAGCAGCACGCCCACGCGCACCGGCTGACCGAGGTAGCGGTCGTCGTAGAAGTCCACCAGCGCCGCATACGGGCCCTTGGCGGGCAGGCGGCCATGCCAGTCGGGCAAGTCGGCGTAACCGGCCACCAGCTCGCCGTCGAAGCCCAGCACCTTGTAGAAGATGCGGCTGCGGTTGTCGGACTCGAAGGCTTCCAGCGCGGAGTAGGGCACCGAGGTGGTGACGCGCTGGCGGCCGGCCACGCGCTCCACCGCCAGCAGCTCGCCCAGCGACTTGGCCGAGGCCAGCAGCGTGCGGTCGTAGGCGGTGTTGGCCGAGCGCAGCGCTTGTCTATACAAGCTGGCGGTGTTCAGCGCCACCACGGCCAGCATGGGCAGCAGCAGGCCCCACAGCAGCCGGCTGCGCACCGACAGCCGCGCCAGCCGCCGGCGCAGGCGCATCAGCAGCGGCGGCTTCATCCCTTGAGCAGGTAGCCCAGGCCACGCAGCGTGACCAGCTGCGCCCCGGTGGCGGCCAGGCGCTTGCGCAGCCGGTACACCACCACCTCGATGGCTTCAGCCTGCGCGCTGGCATCGCCGGGGAACACCAGCTCGAACAGGCGCTCACGGGCCACCGCCTGGCCTGGCTGGGCCAGCAGGCCGCGCAGCAGCGCCGCTTCGCGCGGCGACAGGTCCATCGGCTGGCCCAGGTGGTAGATGGCGCCGCTGGCCGCGTCCACCCGCAGGCCGCAGAACTCGGGGGTCGGTGCCATCGCCTTGCCGGCACGGCGGGCCAGGGCCTGCACACGGGCTTCCAGTTCGTCGAGGTCGAAGGGCTTGGCCAGGTAGTCGTCGGCGCCCGTGTTCAGGCCCAGCACCCGGTCGCCCACGGTGCTGCGGGCGGTGAGGATGAGCACCGGCGTGGTGTAGCCGCGCTGGCGGGCCTGGGCCAGCACGTCCAACCCGTCCAGGTCGGGCAGGCTGAGGTCCAGCAGCACCACGTCGGGCACGCTGGCGGCCCAGCGGTCGAGTGCGCGGCTGCCTTCGCCGCACACCACCACCTGGAAGCCGCGGCGCTGGAACGAGCGCTGCAGCGTGGTCTGCATGGTGGGGTTGTCTTCGATCAGCAGCAGCTTCATGCACGCGCGCCCCGGGCCAGTGGCCCTAGCGCTTTCCCTAGGTGGTTGGACAGCCGTTTGACAGCTTTCTTGGCGAAGATCGCCCCGGCATTTTCACTAGAACGCTTCCGTCTGGAGACACCATGCGTCGCGACACCTTCCTGAAATCCCTGGCCGCCCTGGCGGCCACCGGTGCCTTGCCGATGTCGGCCTGGGCCTCGTCCAACCTCAAGATGATGATCCCGGCCAACCCGGGCGGCGGCTGGGACACCACCGGGCGGGCGCTGGGCAAGGCCATGATCGACTCCGGCGCCGCGGCCACCGTGAGCTATGAGAACAAGGGCGGCGCCGCCGGCACCATCGGCCTGGCGCAGTTCGTCAACAGCACCAAGGGCGACGGCAACTCGCTGATGGTGATGGGCGCGGTGATGCTGGGCGGCATCATCACCGGCAAGCCGCCGGTGCAGCTGTCGCAGGCCACGCCCATTGCGCGCCTGTCCAGCGAATACAACGTGTTCGTGCTGCCGGCCAACTCGCCCTTCAAGACCATGCAGGACGTGGTCGCGCAGCTGAAGAAGGACCCTGGCAGCGTGAAGTGGGGCGGCGGCTCGCGCGGCTCCACCGAGCACATCGCCGCGGCCATGCTGGCGCGCGAGGTGGGTGTCGATCCGGCCAAGATCAACTACGTGGCCTTCCGGGGGGGTGGCGAGGCCACCGCCGCCATCCTGGGCGGCAACGTGTCGGTGGGCGGCAGCGGCCTGAGCGAGTTCGCCGAGTACATCAAGGCCGGCAAGATGCGTGCAGTGGCCGTCACCTCGGAAAAGCGCCTGCCCGGCCAGGACATCCCGACCATGAAGGAGATGGGCTACAACGTGGTGATCGGCAACTGGCGCGGCGTGTTCGGCGCCAACGGCATCACACCCGAGCAGCGCAAGGTGCTGACCGACGCCATCGTCACTGCCACCAAGCACAAGTCGTGGGCCGAGGCGATCGAGCGCAACGGCTGGACGCCGGCGGTGCTCACCGGCCCGGCCTTCGACAAGTTCGTGGACGACGAATTCGCCTCGCTGCGGGCGATCATGGCCAAGTCCGGAATGATCTGACCTTCGCCATGCAGCGTTCTCAAACAGCGGTGGCCGTCGGCACGCTGGCGGTCGCAGGACTGCTCGCGGCCGGTGCGCGCGACATCAGCTCCGAAGCCGGCTATGCCGGCATCGGTCCCAACTTCGTGCCCTGGGTGGTGGCGGCCGCGCTGGCTGTGTGCGGGCTGTGGCTGTTGTGGGAAGCGTTGACCGGCGGCTTCCGCAACATGGAAGACGACGGCCCCGCGCCGGAGATCGAAGGCGACGGCAAGCCGTGCTGGATCGGCTTCGCGGCGGTCTCGGCGGGCATCCTGCTCAACGCGGCCCTGATCACCAGCCTGGGCTTCATCCTGAGCTGCTCCCTGTGCTTCGTGCTGGCCACCCGCGGCTACCGCGCCTCTCAAGGCCACCCCGACCTGCGGCCGGCCACGCTGGCGCGTGACCTGTTGGTGGGCCTCGCCATCTCGGCCCCGGTGTATTGGCTGTTCACCAAGCTGTTGGCCATCAACCTTCCCGGCCTGACGGCCACCGGCTGGATCTGAACGGCACCATGGACGTCTGGAATCAACTGCTCCAGGGCTTTGCCACCGCGGGCACCCCCATCAACCTGCTGTGGGCGCTGCTGGGTTGCACCATCGGCACGGCCATCGGCGTGCTGCCGGGCATCGGCCCGGCCACGGCGGTGGCCATGCTGCTGCCCATCACGCTGCAGGTCGAGCCCACCGGCTCGATGATCTTCTTTGCCGGCATCTACTACGGTGCGATGTACGGCGGCTCCACCACCTCCATCCTGCTCAACACCCCGGGCGAGGCGGCCTCCATGGTCACCGCGATGGAGGGCAACAAGATGGCCAAGAACGGCCGCGCGGGCGCTGCGCTGGCCACGGCGGCCATCGGCTCCTTCGTGGCCGGCACCATCGCCACGGTGGTGGTCACCATCGCGGCGCCGGTGGTGGCCAAGTACGCGGTGCTGCTGGGCCCGCCCGAGTACTTCATGCTGATGGTGCTGGCCTTTGCCACCGTCACCTCGGTGCTGGGCAAGAGCACGCTGCGGGGCTTCACCTCGCTGTTCATCGGCCTGGCGCTGGGCCTGATCGGCATCGACCAGATCACCGGCCAGGCGCGCTACACCCTGGGCGTGCCCGAGCTGATGGACGGCATGGAGGTGGTGCTGATCGCGGTGGGCCTGTTCGCGGTGGCCGAGGCGCTGCACGTGGTGCTGTTCGAAGGCCGCGTGGTGGAAACGCAGAACAAGCTGACCAAGGTGCACATGACCAGGCAGGAATGGAAGCGCTCCATCCCGGCCTGGCTGCGCGCCACCTTCATCGGCATTCCGTTCGGCACCATCCCGGCGGGCGGCAGCGAGATTCCCACCTTCCTCAGCTACGCCACTGAAAAGAAGTTCTCCAAGCACAAGGAGCAGTTCGGCACCACCGGCGCCATCGAAGGTGTGGCCGGCCCCGAGGCGGCCAACAACGCGGCGATCACCGCCACGCTGATTCCGCTGCTGACGCTGGGCATTCCCACCTCCAACACCGCAGCCATCCTGCTGGGGGCGTTCCAGAACTACGGCATCCAGCCCGGGCCGCAGCTGCTGGACACCAATGCCACGCTGGTGTGGGCGCTGATCGCTTCGCTGTACATCGGCAACGTGATGCTGCTGGTGCTCAACCTGCCGATGGTGGGGCTGTGGGTCAAGTTGCTGAAGGTGCCCAAGGCGCAGCTGTATGCCGGCATCCTGATCTTCGCGACCGTGGGCGTGTATGGCATGCGGCAGTCGGCGTTCGACCTGTTCCTGCTGTATGGCGTGGGTCTGCTGGGCCTGGTGCTGCGGCGCTTCGACTTCCCGGCCGCGCCGGTGGTCATCGGCATGATCCTGGGCCCGCTGGCCGAGGCGCAACTGCGCAATGCCCTGTCCATCGGCGAAGGCAAGTGGAGCATCCTGTGGGAGCGCCCGATGTCGGCCACGCTGCTGGCCTGCATCGTCGCGGTGCTGGTGCTGCCGCGGCTGATCAAGCTGTTCAAGCGCTGACGCGCGAAGCGCGTCGGTTAAAAGGGCCGCCTCTTGCAGGCGGCCTTTTCTTATTCTGTTGCCCCCATGGCCAGCGCTCGCTCGCGCTGGGCGTTGAGCTCTGCCGCCGGCTTGCCACGCACGTCCCAGCCCTGCAGATGCCGCTCGGCCAGCGCCGCCAGTGCGCTGATCCACTGCGGCTGGTCGTTCAGGCAGGGGATGTAGTGGAAGGCCTGGCCGCCGGCATGCAGGAAGGCTTCGCGCGCTTCCTGGTTGATTTCTTCCAGCGTCTCCAGGCAGTCGGAGGTGAAGCCGGGGCACATCACGTCCACGCGCTGGAGGCCCTGCTGCGCCAGCGCGATCAGCGTCGGCTCGGTGTAGGGCTCCAGCCACTTGGCCTTGCCGAAGCGGCTCTGGAAGGTGACCTGCAGCTCGTCGGGCCGCAGGCCCAGCGCCTCGCGCAGCAGGCGGGCGGTCACGTGGCATTCGCAGTGGTAGGGGTCGCCCAGGTGCAGGGTGCGTTCGGGCATGCCATGGAAGCTGAGCACCAGCTTCTGGCCGCGGCCCTGCGTGGCCCAGTGGTCGGTCACGCGGCGGGCCAGCGCGGCGATGTAGCCGGGGTCGTCGTGGTAGTGGTTGACGAAGCGCAGCTCCGGCTGGCGGCGTTGCCGGCCCAGCCAATCGTTGATCTTGTCGTTGGCGGTGGCGGTGGTGGAGCCGGCGTACTGCGGGTACAGCGGCAGCACCAGAATGCGCGTCGCGCCCTGGGCCTTCAGCTCGTCGAGCACGGACGGAATGGACGGGTTGCCGTAGCGCATCGCGTAGCGCACCAGCACGGCCGGCTCGGGCTGGCCCAGGCGCTCGCCCAGGTGGCCTTGCAGCAGCGTGGTCTGGCGCCGGGTCCACACCGCCAGCGGCGAGCCTTCGGGCGTCCAGATGCTGGCGTACTTGGCGGCCGACTTGGCCGGCCGCACCCGCAGGATGACGCCGTGCAGGATGGGCAGCCAGGCCGCGCGCGGGATCTCGACCACACGCGGGTCGCTGAGGAACTCGGCCAGGTAGGTGCGCAGGGCCGGGGCGGTGGGCGCGTCGGGCGTGCCCAGGTTGACGAGCAGGACCGCGGTGCGCTGCGGAGTGCCGTGGCGCCAGGCGGTGTCGGTTCGGGTCGTCATGCGGTGGAGGGGGTGTCAGCGGAGGTCGGCCGCCAGTCGGCCAAGGTCGGCGAGGATACGGGACAAGTCCAGTGGCTTGGACCAATAGCCGGCGAAACCCGCGGCCTGGGCACGGGCCAGGTCCTCGGGTGCGGCGTCGGCCGAACACATGTAGGCCGGCGTGTCGGCATGGCCCGGCATCGCGCGCAGCCGCGCCAGCACGTCGTAGCCGTTGCAATCGGGCAGGTGGGCATCGAGCACGAAGACGTCGGGCCGCAACTGCGGCAGCATCTCAAACAGCTCCTGGCCGCAGTCGGCCACATGCGTCTCGATGTCGGGCCGGGCGCGCAGTGCCTCGGTGAACAGCAGCGCGTTGACGCGGTTGTCCTCCAGGTACAGCACCTGCAGCTTGCGGGTGGGCGGCGGTGCGGGCGGCGGCTCCGTCGACGGGGGGGCGGCGGGCTGCGCCGCGGCCTGCGGCACGGCTTCAGCAGAGGCCGCTCCCGCCGGCGGCAGTGCAGGCGCGGCTGCCGGCAGGCTCACCCGCACCGAAGTGCCTAAACCGGGCTGGCTGCTCAGGCTCACCTGGCCGCCCATGTCGGACACCAGGCGCTTGGCGATCAGCAGCCCCAGGC
>CAKZXL010000240.1 GCA_937883885.1 uncultured Aquincola sp.
CACCAGCGCCTCGAAGCCGGCGGCCTTGGCGCCGTCCAGCTGGCGCAGCGCCTCGTCGTACTGCTTCTTGTCCAGCAGGATGCCGGCCAGCCGCAGCCTGGCCACGGTGCGGTATTCGTCCTCGCTGGCGTTGTCGGCCACCCAGCCCAGCGTGGCGGCAGCTTCGTCGGCCTGGCCCTTGCCGAACTGGGCTTGTGCCGCCAGCAGGCCACCCTGGCCCGCGTAGGCGGTGCGCGGGTAGTTGCTCTTCAAGTCGCCGAACACCTGGGTGACGCGGGCCGCGTCGCCCGAGCGGGCGGCGCTGTCCAGCGCATCGAACATGGCCGCGGCCTTGGTGCCCTGGTTGCGCTGCCAGTAGTTCCAGCCGGTCCAGGCGGCGTAGGCGCCCAGGGCCAGCACCAGCACCCAGGTGATGAGGTTGCCGTACTTGTTCCAGAACGCCTTCAGCTCGTCGAGCTGTTCCTGCTCTTGCAGGTCGAGTTGGGTTGCCATGCTTGTCTTCTTCTAGCCGCCCGGGGGCGGAGGAGGCGGGATTATGCGTTGCGCAGTTGCGCGGCCCAGGCCGCCACGTCGGCCAGCGGCTGCAGCGACTGCGCGGCCTGCGCATCGCGCAGCGGCTTGACGGCCACCTCGCCGCGCGCCAGCTCGTCGTCGCCGAAGATCAGCGCGTAGCGCGCGCCGCTGGCATCGGCCCGCTTGAACTGCGACTTCATGCTGCCCTGCCCTTCGGTATTGCCGGCATGCATGACCACCGCCACGCCGGCAGCGCGCAGCGCCTCCAGCACCGGCATCACGCGCGGCAGGCTGGCGGCCGTGGGCACCACCGCATAGGCATCGGGCGCCGCGGCCGGCACCGGCGCCTGCGCGGCTTCCAGCAGCAGCATCAGCCGCTCCAGGCCCAGGCCCCAGCCCACGCCCGGCGAAGGCTTGCCGCCCAGCTGCTCGATCAGCCCGTCGTAGCGGCCGCCGCCGCACACCGTGCCCTGGGCGCCCAGCTTGTCGGTCACCCACTCGAACACGGTGAGGTTGTAGTAGTCCATGCCGCGCACCAGGCGCGGGTTGACGCGGTAGGCCAGGCCCGCTGCATCCAGCACCGCCTTGACGCCGTTGAAGTGCGCCAGCGAAGCCTCACCCAGGAAGTCGATCAGCTGGGGCGCGGCCTCGACCACCGGCTGCATCGCCGGGTTCTTGGTGTCCAGCACCCGCAGCGGGTTGCTGTGCAGCCGGCGCTTGGCATCTTCGTCCAGCACGTCGGCATGCGCCTCCAGGTGGCGGATCAGCGCCTCGCGGTGGGCGCGGCGCTCGTCAGGCTGGCCCAGGCTGTTGATCTCCAGCGACAGGTCGCGGCCTTCCACCAGCCCCAGCTCGCGCCACAGCGCGCGCAGCAGCAGGATGATCTCGGCATCGACGTCGGGGCCGGGAAAGCCCAGCACTTCCACACCCGCCTGGTGGAACTGGCGGTAGCGGCCCTTCTGCGGCCGCTCGTGGCGGAACATCGGGCCGATGTAGAAGAGTCGCCGGCCGCCTTCACGCAGAAAGCTGTGCTCGTTCATCGCCCGCACCACGCCGGCCGTGCCTTCGGGCCGCAGCGTCAGCTGGTCGCCGTTGAGGCGGTCTTCGAAGGAGTACATCTCCTTCTCGACGATGTCGGTCACTTCGCCCAGCCCGCGCACGAACAGCGCCGTGGGCTCGACGATGGGCGTGCGCACGTTCTGGTAGCCGTAGCGGTGCATCAGGCTGCGCAGCGTGGCTTCCACCCACTCCCAGCGGGCGGAGTCGGGCGGCAGCAGGTCGTTCATGCCCTTGACGGCACTCAGTCGTTCAGACATTTCGGCAATGCGTTGGGGCCGCAGGCGGCCGGTTCTTTTAAGCAGCGGCGCAGCCCGCCGTGCGCGGCAGGCCGGCCGGTCGTCAGGCCGCGGCGCCGAAGCGCTTTTCGATGTAGCCCTCGACGATCTTCTGGAATTCGGTGGCGATGCCTTCGCCGCGCAGCGTCAGCGCCTTTTCGCCGTCGATGAACACCGGAGCGGCCGGCGCCTCGCCGGTGCCGGGCAGGCTGATGCCGATGTCGGCATGCTTGCTTTCGCCCGGGCCGTTGACGATGCAGCCCATCACCGCCACCTTCAGCGTCTCGACGCCGGGGTAGCGCGCCTTCCATACCGGCATGCTGGCGCGCAGGTGGTCGTCGATCTGCTTGGCCAGCTCCTGGAAGGTGGTGCTGGTGGTGCGGCCGCAACCCGGGCAGGCGGTGACGCTGGGATTGAAGCTGCGCAGGCCCAGGGCCTGCAGGATCTCGCCGGCCACCACCACTTCCTGGGTGCGGGCCTCGCCGGGCTGCGGCGTCAGGCTCACGCGGATGGTGTCGCCGATGCCTTCCTGCAGCAGAATGGACAGCGCGGTGGCCGACGCCACCGTGCCCTTGGTGCCCATGCCGGCTTCGGTCAGGCCCAGGTGCAGGGCGTAGTCGCAGCGGCGGGCCAGCGCGCGGTAGACCGAGATCAGGTCCTGCACGCCGCTGACCTTGCAGCTGATGATGATCTGGTTGGCATCCAGGCCCACTTCACGGGCGTAGCTGGCCGACTCGAGCGCCGATTGCACCAGCGCCTGATACATCACCTGCTTGGCGTCCCATGGGGCGGCGCGGCGGGCGTTGTCGTCCATCAGCGAGGCCAGCAGTTCCTGGTCCAGGCTGCCCCAGTTGACGCCGATGCGCACCGCCTTGCCGTACTTGGCGGCGGCCTCGACCATCATCGCGAACTGGCGGTCGCGCTTGTCGCCCTTGCCCACGTTGCCGGGGTTGATGCGGTACTTGGACAAGGCCTGCGCCATGTCCGGAAACTCGGTCAGCAGCCGGTGGCCGTTGTAGTGGAAGTCGCCGATCAGCGGCACGTCCACGCCCATGCGGTCGAGCTGCTCGCGGATGTGCGGCACCGCCTGCGCCGCCTCGGGCGTGTTGACGGTGATGCGCACCATCTCCGAGCCGGCCTGGGCCAGCTCCTTGACCTGGATCGCGGTTTCAATGACCTGCACCGTGTCGGTGTTGGTCATCGACTGCACGCGCACCGGCGCGTCGCCGCCCACGGTCACCACCCGGTCGCCCCACACCACGCGCGCTTGGCGCGAGCGGCGCGGCCGCGGATTGGCCACTTCGATGAGGTCGTCGTTGCCGTCGAAAGAGGCGGCGTCGGGGGCGGTGTTCATGGCATTCACTTGAGTTCGAGCCGGGCCACGTTGTCCCGGGTGGTCGACGTGTCGACCGGCTGGCCGCGGAACGTGACCTGGGTACCGGCGGCGTTGCCGATTGTCGCCTTCAGGGGGATGTCCCCATCCACGCCGACTGTTTCGCCGGGTTGCAGCGTGCGCGACAGCAGCACCTTGCCGGCGCGGTCGCGCACCTCGACCCAGCTCTGGGCGGTGGCACGCAGCACCAGGGCACCGGCGGCCGGCGCGGTGGGGTCGGCCACGGCCGCCGGTGCACTGGCGGCCGGCCGGGTGGCGGCCACCGCGGCCGAAGCGGCCGGTGCGGCGGGCGTGGACGGCGGCACCACGGTGGTGATGGTGCTGGTGCTGGTGTTCGGCGCCGGGGTGGACCCGGCCACGACGGCCGAAGCGCCCTGCTCCGCCGGCGATGGCACCGAATGCACGGTCTCGATCGCGGCCGAAGCCGCTTCGATCACCTCGTTGACGACGCCGGAGGCGCCATTGGCGGCGGCCCCCACCACCTCGCCAGCACTGCCGGCGGCGCTGCGCTCGGCGCCGGTCAGGCGGTCGAGCGCGCGCTCGGGCAGCAGGTACACCACCAGCGCGGCCAGCAGCACGGCGCCGGCGCCCCACAGCACCGGCTTTTGCAGCACCGCCCAGTCGGGCGGATCGCTGCGCGAAG
>CAKZXL010000241.1 GCA_937883885.1 uncultured Aquincola sp.
CGTCTCCTTCAGTTGCGTCTGGCTCGTCCAGCCGTATGTGGCTCGGCACACTTCGGTGAGTAACCCACGGATCCGGAGACGAGCCCTTGACGCTCTCACTGAGCGGCCATCATGTCTAGGGAAGGTCTGCACAACGCGATGCGGAGTGCCGTTTGAGGTGAATTGATGCTGCGGCGGTGCCTTGAGGTCCGTCATGCCAGCGTGCAGCGCTGCTCTGGAGCCCTTGGGAAGCGCTCAGCGCGCGCCGGCCAGCCTGCCGCGTCCGCTGCGGGCGCACTCATCCCGTGGCTCCCATCAATCGCCTCCGCGCCATCCACAGGTTGCCCAACGCGAACAGCGTGACGATCTGCGCGCTGTTCTTCTTCAGCCCGCGGTAGCGCACCTTCGTGTAGCCGAACTGCCGCTTGAGCACGCGGAACGGGTGCTCGACCTTTGCTCTCACGCTGGCCTTGGCCCGCTCGATTTGCTCGGCGATGAACTGCGGCTCGATGAACGGGTTGAGCTTGCGACGCAGCCCTGGCCTCATGGCGACGTGCCAAGCCGGGCCGGCAGCCTCTGGCCGCTTGTGCACGCCCTGGTAGCCAGCGTCACCGAAGGCGGCCTCTTCCTCGCCGTGCAACAGCGAGCCGGCCTGCGTCACATCGTTGACGCTGGCGGCCGTTCCCACCACGCTGTGCACCAGGCCCGAGTGCGCATCCACGCCGATATGGGCCTTCATGCCTACAAGGACCTTCCCTCCATGCAAGAGCATTTTGCAATCGTCGTTCTCTTGGCCACGTCACACCGGCAACGAAAGGGGGACTGCTCGCCTACAACCGGCCTGGGAGCTGAAGCTCCGGCCCGAATCACAACCGCTCAACAGGTCTCCATCCGAAGTTCGGCATCGCGTACGCGTGCCTCGGAATGAATCGAGTTCACCTGCTGCCGGTCCTACCTGTCGTTGATCCCGATCGTGCAGTTCCGAGAGACGTCGATTGAGTGTCAGCGGGCAACCTACGCAACGCTGGGCAGGAAGGCCTTCGGGATATGGTCTGCCACAAAGCCTTCATTCTTGGTCAGCATGTTCCAGATGATCCTCGCGTGCTTGTTGGCCAGAGCGACGAGGGCCTTCCGCCATCCCACCTTGGCTTGCAGATCAAGCAGCCACCTGGATATCCGGTCGCATCGGCGGGGTGCTGTCAGCAGTGCGCTCCTCGCGCCCATGATCAGCAGCATGCGGATGTATCCGTCCCCGCGCTTAGTGATTCGTCCGAGCTGCGTCTTGCCGCCGGAGCTGCTCTGACTGGGTGTGAGTCCCAGCCAGGCGGCAAACTGTCTTGAAGTTTTGAAGTCCCGCGCGTCGCCCACGGCAGCAACGAGCGCACTGGCCGTCAGTGGACCCACCCCAGGCAGTTCCATGATGCGACGCGCCCGGTCGTCTGCCTTTGCATGCGATCGAATCTCTCGGTCCAGGCTGGCGACATGCTCGTTGATCAAACCCAGGTGCTGCCAGCCAGCCTTCATTGCCGCGCGAGCGCAAGCCGGCAGATCGTTCGTGGCATCCTCGATCATGTCGGGAATGCGGCTGAGAGCCGCAGTACGCTGGGCAAGGGCTAACCCAAACTCAGCGAGCAACCCGCGCAGTCGGTTGATCAAGGCAGTGCGCTCCTCGATCCAGCCTTGCCTCATGCGATGCAGTGTCATGACGCCTTGCTGCTGCAGGCTCTTTGCGGGAACGAACCGCATTGTGGGCCGGCTGGCGGCTTCGCAGATCGCCTCTGCATCCGCGGCATCGTTCTTCCCACTTGGACCGCCCTTGCGGTAAGGAGCCACGAATTGCGGAGCTATCAACCGAACGGTGTGACCGAACTTCTCGAACTTGCGTGCCCAGTGATGCGCCGTGCTGCATGCCTCCATCGCAATCACGCAAGGTGGCAATTGGACGACGAACTCCGCAAGGCGATCCGTCGCTACCGCTCGGCGCAGAACGACACGCTCTCGAGAGTCCACCCCATGCAACTGGATGACCCGCTTCGCGAGATCCACACCGAGTCTGACGATCTGTTCCATGGTTGCATCGCTCCACAGTAGATTGAGGACGATCGGGATGGTGACACGCTTGACACCGGCGCCGCCCGGGAAGGTCCTTGTGATTCGAAGTGGTGAGTCGGCCGCAGGAACTTCCCCCGCAGCCGCTCGCAGAACCGTACGTGACACTCTCGCGTCATACGGCTCCCGTCATCCAACCTGGGTTCCAACCACGCGCCAGTGCGAGAACAGTAGTGGTGCGGCTGCCTGCATCTTGTCCAGCCATCCGGCGCTCGCCGCCTTACGACGGTGAAGGGCCTTGTACTTTCGTCGGGCCCAACGTTCGAGCGCGCGATCGATGTGCTGGAAGATGCCGAGCATGGCGGTCCTGTAGAACGCGCCATAGTATTGCCACCACCCCTGTATCACCGGGTTGTAGAGCCGAGCCACTTCGGCCAGCGTCACGTGGGTCTGGCGATTGAGTCGCCAGCGGCGCACCGCCTGTCGCATCCGCCGCAAGGCATCATCACTGGCCGCCGGCAGGAAGCTCGTGAAGACCTGGTCTTGCTTGCTGTGGGCCTTCCTCGGCCGGAACGTGAATCCCAGGAAGGTGAAGCTCACATGCGGGTGCTGCTCGTTGCGGTTGCTGTCCTTGCAGTACACGACCTTCGACTTGTCAGGGTGCATCGTCAGCCCGCAGTCTGCCAACCGTGACGCGATGGAGCGCATCACGTACTCCGCCTGCTTCCGACTGCGGCAGTGAACCACCGCGTCATCTGCATATCGGGCGAACGGGCAGTTCGGACTGGTGCGCTGCATCCAGGTGTCGAAGGCATAGTGCATGAACAGATTCATCAAGATGGGACTGACCACTCCGCCCTGAGGAGTGCCGCGTTCGCGTGGGACGCGCACGCCACCCTCCGTTTCGAACGGCGCGAGCAGCCACCGTTCGATGTACAGAAGAATCCAGTCTTCTCTGATGTGGGTGCGCACCGCCTTCATCAGCAGCGCATGATCGATCTGATCGAAGGCTGCCTTGATATCAAACTCCACGACCCAGTCATATCGCCAGCAGCGTTCACGAGTGACCGCCACGGCTTGCTTCGCCGACCTGCCCGGCCGGTACCCGTAAGAGTCCGGATGGAAGATCGGGTCCAGCACTGGCTCGATGAGAAGCTTGACGACGGTCTGCGCAACACGGTCCGAGACCGTGGGCACGCCCAGCTTGCGCATGCCGCCCGATGCCTTGGGAATCTCTACCTGCTTGACCGGCGGCGGGAAGTACGACCCCGACGACATCCGGTTCCACAGCTTGTACAGATTCTTTGACAGGTTCCGCTCGAAGTCGGCGATGGTTTCGTCGTCGACGCCGGCGGCACCCCGGTTGGCCTTCACTTGCTGGTATGCCTCCCATACCGTGCGCTTCGCTATGCCGTAAGGTTTCGCCGAGTTCACGCCGCTCATCCCCGGAGGTTGGCAGCACTCGTCGGCAGGATGACGCCGCCCCTTCGCTCCGCCCCCATTGCAGAGGCTTCATCGCTACTACGGGAGGCTCCGCCCCTCTGCCCCAGCATCGGTATTCTTCCTCGTGGTGTTTGCCACTTGTCATTTCCCTTGGCATCTGGGAAGAGGTTCTCACGTTCCGCACCGAAGCCTGTATTGAGATCATGCCGCCTATACACCGGCTGCCATCGGGTCCGTAGACAGGTATCGCCCCGATTCGTCCTGAAGCCAATGGTCCACCTCAGTTTTGACAGCGCTTTAGGCATAACGATGCGTCGTCGGACGGTTTGCTTTCGCTCATCTTCTCAATACGTACCGGCCACCCCTGATGGGATGACTTTCGCCCGGTCGCTCACCACCGCGCCTTTTGAACGCAGCAGCACCGGGTGGTTTGAAGCCTGCTCCTGCAAGCCGGCTTCGGGAGGCCTACTCCCATCTTCAGTACAGCACCACAGGTCTGCCGCCTGTGTTCGTGACACACACCACTGGTTGCCCTTCTTGGCCTGCTTCATCTCCGGGTCGCGCTCGCCTTCGACGTTCTTGGTGGAACTGGGGGCCGCGATCAGCGTGGCGTCGACCACGGTGCCCTTCTTCATCATCAGGCCCTTGGCCTGCAGGATGTCGTTGACCACCCGCAGCATGTCAGTGGCCAGGTCATGCTTCTCAAGCAGGTGCCGAAAGCGCAGGATCGTGGTCTCGTCGGGCAGGCGGGTCACACCGTCACCCAGCTTGGCGAACTCCCGGAACACCGGCATGTCGTGCAGCGCTTCTTCCATCGCCGGGTCCGACAGCGCAAACCATTGCTGCAGATAGTGGATGCGCAGCATGGTCTCGATGCCAAACGGCGGGCGGCCCGTCTTGGCCTTGGGGTAGTAGGGTTGCGCCACCTGCACCAACGCCGCCCACGGCACCACGCGCTCCATCTCGTCGAGGAACTCGCGCTTGCGCGTCCTCTTGGTCGACAGGTTCAGGCCAAGTCCAAGCTGTTTCATGGCTGTCATCGTCGCCCCTTCGGCAGCGTCACGCCAGCCGGATCAGCCCGGGGTTTTGCAGACCTTCCCTAGGCCTCGTTCAACGCCGCTTTGGCCGACCGCGCGTACGTCGGTTCAAGCCTCGCGCTATCGGGTCCGATTGCGACGATCGGCATAGCAAGCGCGGGGCACCTGCCCGACGGTAGGGCGCGGCGGTCAGCGAAAGCGCGAGAAGTCAGGCTTGCGCTTCTCCAGGAAGGCGCTGGCGCCCTCCTGCTGCTCGCCGGTCTGGAAGTAGTTGGGCGCCACTTCCTTGATCAACTCGTTCATGTCGCGGCCCATGATGGGCTGCATGTGGTGGTAGAACGAGCGCTTGACGATGCGCAGGCAGGTCGGACTCAACGAGAGCAGCTCGTCGGCGTACTTGCGCACTTCCTCGTCGAGCTTCTCCTTGGGCACCACGGAGTTGACCAGACCCCATTCGAGCGCCTGCTGCGCCGTGTAGCGCCGACACAGCATCCACAGTTCTCGCGCACGCTTGTGGCCGAGCACGTTGGCTGCATGCGAGACGATGTAGCCGCCCGCCGGCGAGCCCACCCGTGGGCCGTTCTGACCGAAGATGGAGTGGTCCGCCGCGATGGTGAAGTCGCAGAAATAGGCGATGTGGTGACCCGCGCCGATGGCGTAGCCGCTGACGCGCGCGATCACCGGCTTGGGGCATTCGACGATCAGGCGGTTGAACTTGAAGTCCAGATCCTGCAGGCCACTCTTGCCGCCGCTGCCCTTCTCCCAATTGACGTCGCCGCCGACGCAGAACGCGCGATCGCCGGTGCCCGCAAGCACGATGACGCCCACCTTGGGATCCGCCGCGGCCTCGGCGAGCAGGCGTTCCATCTCGACGATGTTGTCGCCGGTGAAGGCATTGAGCTGCTTGGGCCGGTTGATGGTAATGGTGCCGACAAAATCCTTGACGTCGAGATAGACCTCTTTGTCTGACATGCTCATGGATCTCCTGTAAGGGTTGCGGGAACGGGGGGTAGATTTCAGTTGATCCTGATCTGGGCGTCACGGACGATCTTGCCCAGGCGGACCATCTCGGAGCGGATATGCGCCGCGAATTCCTCGGGTGTGGAGGTGGTGACCTCGGCGCCGAATGTGGCCATGCGCTCGCGCGTTTCCGGCAGCGCCATCACCTCGATCACCGCTGCGTGCAGGCGTTCGATCACCGGCCTCGGCGTGCCCGCGGGAGCCAGCAACCCGACCCAGGCCGTGGACTGGAAGCCCGGATAGCCGGACTCGGCCACCGTGGGCAGACCGGGCAGCACGGCCAGTCGCTTCGGGCTCGTCGTCGCCAGGGCCTTGAGCTTGCCGGCCTTGATCTGCGCAGCCGAGGACGAGACGCTGTCCACAAGCACAGGTACCTGGCCGGCGATGACTTCGGCGACCGCCGGCGAACTGCCCTTGTACGGGATGTGCAGCAGATCGATTCCCGCCGCCGCCTTGAACAGTTCGGCCGCCAGGTGCGTCGACGTACCGTTTCCGGACGAGGCATAGCTGAGCTTGCCCGGTTGCGACTTGGCGAGCGCGACCAGCTCGGCCAAGCTGTTGACCGGCACCGAAGGATTCACCGAGATGATGTTGGGCACCTCCGCCAGCAGGCTGATGGGTGCGAAGTCGGACACCGGGTCGTAGGCAAGCTTGCCGAACAAGGCCAGGTTGGCGCCGTGCGTCGCGTTGAAGCCTATGAACAGCGTGTAGCCGTCGGCCGGCGATCGCGCCGCCGCTTCGGCGCCGATGTTGCCGCCGGCGCCACCTTTGTTGTCGATGACGATCTGCTGGCCCAGCCGGTCCGCCAGGCGCAACGACAGCGTGCGCGCGACGTTGTCCAGCACGCCGGCCGGGGTCGACGGGACGATGATGCGCACCGGCTTGTCGGGGTAGCGCGGTTGCGCCCCAACGGTGACGGCGACGACGGCAAGGGCCGCCGCACCCAGGCGGATCTGGCGTATGACGTTCACTGTGCGTCTCCTGTGTCGATGCACGGCGTGGAACACCGCACTAGTGGCGGCGCAACGCCAAGTTCAAGAACCAGTCGAGGCTCGCAGGGTTCGCCAACGCATCGCGATGGGCGACCTTGTGCGCCGGCTGCCCCAACAGCAGCTTCTTCACGGGCACCTCGAGCTTCTTGCCTGTGAGCGTGCGCGGGATCTCGGGCACTTCGATCACGTCGTTGGGCACATGGCGCGCCGACAGCTGCTCGCGGATGGCCGCCTTGATGCGCTCGATCAGCGCGGCATCGAGGGAGCAGCCCGTTCGCAGCACGACGAACAGCGGCATCCAGCTCTCGCGCCCGAGGTACTCCAGGTCGACGACGAGGCTGTCCAGCACCTCGGGCAGCGCCTCGACCACGCGATAGAGCTCGCTGGTGCCCATGCGCACACCGTGGCGGTTGATCGTGGCGTCGCTGCGGCCGTAGATGACGGCGCCACCGCGGGGCGTGATGCGCAGCCAGTCGCCGTGCCGCCAGACGCCCGGGTACACGTCGAAGTAGGTCTCGTTCAGGCGCTTGCCGCCAGGATCGCTCCAAAGGTAAAGCGGCATCGACGGGATCGGCGACACGCACACCAGTTCGCCCACTTCGTCGACCAGTTCGCGCCGGGCGTCGTCCCATGCGCGCACGTCGGCACCCAGGCAGCGCGCCTGCATCTCGCCCACGAACACCGGCAGCGTGGGCACGCCGCCCACAAAGGCGCCGGCGAAGTCGGTGCCGCCGGACATCGGCGCGAGCCACACGTCGCGGCGCACGTTGTCATAGATCCAGCGGTAGCTCTGCGGCGCCAGAGGCGATCCGGTGGAGCCGATCGTGCGCAGCCGGCCCAGCGCCGCGATCCGGCGCGGCTCGACGCCGTTCTTCTCGCACATCGAGAAGAAGGCCGCGCCGGCGCCGAAGAAGTCGAGGTCCATCTCGCCACAAAAGCGCCACAGCGTGCCGTAGTCGGGCCACGCCGGGTTGCCGTCGTAGATGCACATCACCGCGCCTACCAGCAGCGAAGCCACGTTGAGGTTCCACATCACCCAGCCGGTGGTCGTGAACCAGTGGAAACGGTCACCCGCGGCCACGTCGTTGTGCAACGCCATGGTCTTGACATGCTCGATCAGGATGCCGCCGTGTCCGTGCACGATGGCCTTGGGCAGCCCTGTCGTGCCGGAGGAGTACACGACCCACAGCGGGTGGTCGAAGCCGAGGCTTTCCACACGCAGAGGCGTCGAACGCCCGACCGTTTCGGCCCAGGCCACGCCATTTGGCCAGGCGCGTGGTTTGGCGGCGGCATCAAGGTAGGGCACAAGCACCAGCCGCTCCACGCTGGGCAGGTCTTCCAGCAGCCGGGCGACGATCTCGCGCCGGTCGTGCGCCTGGCCGCTCCAGCGGTAGCCGTCGACAGCGATTAGCACCTTGGGCTCGATCTGGCGAAAGCGGTCGACGACCGCCGCCAGCCCCATCTCGGGCGAGCAGAGCGACCACACCGCGCCGACGCTTGCAGCGGCCAGGAAAGCCGTCACGGCCTGGGGGATGTTGGGCAAGTAGGCCACCACGCGATCGCCGGGCCGTACGCCCTGCTCGCGCAGCCACAGTGCCAGCGAGGCCGTCTCGCGCTCGAGCCGCTCCCACGAAACCTCGTCGCGGGCGCCGGCCTCGTTGCGGAAGACCAGCGCCGGACGGTCGCTGCTGCGCTGGCGGAAAACCTGGTTCACGTAGTTCGTGCGCGCGTTCGGGAACCAGCGCGCGCCCGGCATCGATCGCTCGGCGAGGACTGGGGCTCGTTCGCCCTCCAGCGGCAACGCGAAGTGCTCGACCAGTGCGGTCCAGAAGGCATCGAGGTCGTCGACTGACCAGCGCCACAGCGCTTGGTAGTCGACGAAGCACAGCCCCTTCTCCCGGGCGAGCCAGCCCTGGAACGCAGTGATGCGGGCCGCCGCCGAGCGTTCGGCCGTGGGCTGCCAGATCGGCGGAAGGTCGTCGTCGGTCGTCATGCTGCGGCATTGGCGAACAGCTTTGCCGGCAATGATATACCGAACGATCGTTAGTTTGATCGACTACCTCGATATCCTGGCAAAGGCTCTCCTGGGGTCATCACCGATGCCTGATCCGTTGACGTCATGAACGGAGCTTGTTAGCGTGAGCCTTGTATTGAACGGCCGTTCCGATATCAGAACACATGGAGACATTGTTCCTGCCTGCCCTGGACATCCGCGAGCCGATCGATGACGAGTCGCGGGCCGACCCGGCGCCGATGGCGCTGTCTCGGGTGCTAACCCTGCTGCGCCTGCTGGCGACCGAGCCCGCCGGGCTGCCGCTCGCGCGATTGCACCCGATGCTCGGTGCACCGAAGACCAGCGTGCACGCCCTGCTTCGCGGTCTGGTCGGCGAGGGTTACGTGCAACGTGACGGCGTGATGTACCGACTCGGCCCGCAGTCGTTCGTGCTCGGTTCCGCACTCGTCTCTGCACGTTCGCTCGCGACGATTGCGATGCCGTTCCTGCACGAGGCCCGCGAGAACTCTGGCGAGACGGCCGTGCTGGCGGTCATCGACCGCTCGGCCAGGGTGCTGACCTATGTCGCGGTTCTCGAGAGTCAGAGGCTGGTGCGCTATTCAGTGCCGGAAGGGACCACACGACCGCTGTTCGCAACCTCGGCCGGGCGGGTTCTGCTGGCGCACCAGGACCCGACCTGGATGGCCGAGTACCTGCGTACGGCTGAACTCGAACCGCTTACCTCCAAGACCGTGACCGACCGGCGCCAGCTCGCCCGCTTGATCAAGCGCGCACGCGAGCAGGGCTATGGCTCGACGCTTGGCGAAGTCACGCTCGACGTCGCCGGATTTGCGGCACCGGTGTTCGATCACGACGGCCGGGTGGACGCTGCGATCGTCGTCGCTGCTCCGCTCGATCGCGGGCGCGCCGCTGGCGAACGGCTCGCGACGGCAGCACGGCAAGCCGCTGCGCGGCTTTCCGAAGCGCTGGGTCATGGGCCCCGATATCCGCAACCAAACCGCAAGGCACGCGAATCTGCATGAACAACGAACTCCTCTACGAAGTCGAAGACGGTATCGCCGTCATCACCATTAACCGCCCGGAGCGCAAGAACGCCATCAACCGTGCCGTGCGCCAGGCCATGTTCGAGGTCTGGCCGCGTTTCGAAGCCGACGAGTCGGCGCAGATCGCCATCCTGACCGGCAAGGGAGACACGTTCTGCGCCGGCATGGATCTGGTGGAAGCCGCCGACACGGCGCTGCGCATACCGCCGCGCAACTTCATGCCGGTGCTCGGCGAGACCATCGAAGTCACGAAACCGGTCATCGCCGCCGTGCAAGGCTACGCCTTTGCCGGCGGCTGGCTGCTGGCGCAGATGTGCGACCTGTGTGTGGCCGACGAGACGGCCAAGTTCGCCATCACCGAGGGCCGCGTGGGCCGCGGCATGCCTTGGGCGTCGCCGGTGATCCACATGCTGCCGCAGCGCATCCTGATGGAGGTGGCGATGACTTGCGACCCGCTGTCGGCGCAGCGCGCCTACGAGCTCGGCTACGTGAACCGGGTCACGCCGCCGGGCCAGGCGCTGCAGGGCGCCAAGGAACTCGCCGCCCGCATCCTCGTGAACGCGCCTCTAACCGTGCGCGGCGCCAAGGAAATGGTTCGCATGGCCACCGAGATGGGCCGCACAGCGGCACTGCGCGCGTCCTGGCGCGCCTTCGATGCCGTTTATCTCAGCGAGGACGCGCTGGAAGGGCCGCGCGCCTTCCGCGAAAAGCGCAAGCCGCAATGGAAAGGACGTTGACATGATCGCGAACATCTCTCTTTCCCGTCCCCCTGTCGTCGCTGGCCGCATCGGCCCCGCACAAGGCCTCACTGCAGCGCTGGCCGAGCGCGCTGCCGCGTGGCGGCATGAGGAGCTGGCCGCAGACATGCGGGAACTCGTGCGCCAGTGCGTGCTCGACTGGATTGCGGTCTGCCTGGCCGGCGCCCATGAACCGCTGACGCGGATGCTGGCCGAGGAGGCGCGCGAACAAGGCGGGCACGCACAGGCCACGGTCGTCGGCCAGGGGTTCGCCACGAGTTGCCGGCAGGCTGCCCTGGTCAACGGCGCCGCCTCGCATGCGCTCGACTTCGATGACGTCAACATGAGCTTCAGCGGCCACCCGAGCGTGGTGTTGGTGCCGCCCCTGCTGGCTCTGGCCGAGGCGCGTGGCGCCAGTGGGGCCGAGTTCATGGCCGCGTTCGTCGCCGGCTACGAGACGCTGTGTCGCATCGGCGCGGCCGTGTCGCCGGGCCACTACGCCGCAGGGTTCCATGCCACCGCCACGCTCGGCACGTTCGGCGCCGCAGCTGCCTGCGCGCATCTGCTCGGCCTGGGTGCCGCCGACACGGCGGTGGCGCTCGGGATCGCGGCCACCGAGGCGGCAGGCCTGAAGTCGATGTTCGGCACGATGTGCAAGCCTTTGCACGCCGGCAAGGCGGGTGCCGACGGCCTGCTAGCGGCGCAGCTGGCAGCCCGCGGCTTCACCAGCCGTGCCGACGCGATCGAAGCCAGCCAGGGCTTCGCAGCGACGCATGGTCCGGACTTCCGACCCGAGGCAGCGTTGCGCGACCCGGACTGCGGGCTGTACCTGCGGCAGAACCTCTTCAAGTACCACGCGGCCTGCTACGGAACGCACGCTGCCATCGAAGCCGCCCGGTGCCTGACGGAGCGGCACGAACTGCGTGACGAGGACGTGATGCGCGTCGTCGTGCATGCGTCTTCGATGAGTGACAGCGTATGCAATATCGCCGAGCCACGCAGCGGACTGGAGGCCAAGTTCAGCCTGCGCCACACAGTGGCGATGGCCATTGCGGGGATCGACACCGCCAAGCTTACCAGCTACTCGGACGCGCAGACCGACGATCCCGACCTGAAGCGCCTGCGAGAACGCGTGCGCGTCGAACTGCACGGCGAATGCTCCGAGCTGACCCAGGCTGAAGTGGTGATCAAAACGACGCACGGTGCCACGCTACGGCAACGCCATGACGCCGGAGTGCCCGAGCGCGACTTGTGCGCGCAGCGTGCCCGCCTCGAGCGCAAGTTCCGCTCGATGGCAGCACCCGTCGTCTCCGCCGAGGTGTGCGATGAGTTGATCGATCTGGTGGATCGCCTCGACGAGCTGCCCGACCTGTCTCCGCTGGCCGGCCTGCTGGCGGGGGTACCTCTGGACGCTGCGAGGCATTGAAGCAGTCATGAACTTCCTCGACGAAGAACGACAAGCCTGGAAGGACTCGGTGCGCCGCTGGCTGGACCGCGAAGTGGGCCGCGAATATGTCCGCAAGTGCGACATGGACCGTGCCTTTCCTTACGAGGCCTACGAGAAGGCGGCCAAGCTCGGCTTTCACCGACTGCTGGTACCGGAGGCCGACGGCGGCGACGGCGGCGATGTCTTTTCCTATGCGCTGATGTGCGAATCCCTGTCGGCCTACGGCGTCGACTTCTCCGTGGCGATTGCCGGCGGCATATTCACCGCGATGAACTTTTCCCTGCATGGCACGGCAGACCAGAAGCAACGCTTTCTGCAGCCCTTCATGCGAGGAGAGATCCGCTTTCCGATCTCGATGTCGGAGCCGGGCGCCGGCTCCGACGTGGCCAACGTGCAGACCCGCGCCGTACGCGACGGCGAGCATTACGTGCTCAACGGCCAGAAGCTGTGGTGCAGCGGCGCCGGCAACCGCGGTGCGGTGATCCTGATGCTGGTTCGCACGGCGCAGACCCCGGACAAGCGCGACGGGCTCAGCGTTTTCATCGTCCCCAATGACCTGCCAGGGCTGACGATCAGGCCGCTTCAGACGCTGGCGCGGCGCTCGGTGGTGACAACCGAGATCTTTCTCGACAACGTGCGCGTGCCGGTGGCGAACCTGCTCGGCGAGCCGGGGGAAGGCTTCAAGATCATTGCCGGCGAGCACTTGGCGCTCGAACGTGTCGCGGTGGCGGCGAGCTACGTCGGCAATGCCCAGGGGGCCGTCGACGACGCTCTCGCCTATGCCCAGCAGCGCGTGCAGTTCGGCAAGCCGATCTTCGAGTTCCAGGTCATCCGCCACATGCTGGCCGACATGCAGACCCAGACCGACGCTGCGCGGCTTCTGACCTACCGTGCCGCCGACCTGGCGGCGCGGGGGCTGCCGTGCCGCAAGGAGGTGGCGATGGCCAAGCTGTTCGCGTCCGAGACGCTGCAGACGGTCTCCCGGCAGGCGGTGCAGATCTTCGGCGGCCTCGGCACGACGCCCGAGGCCGACGTCGAGCGCTACTTCCGCGAGGGCATGCAGGCCACCATCGGCGGCGGCACCTCGCAGATCCAGCGCACTATCATCGCGCAGGCAATGCGCCTCTGACCCGCGAGCCGCCCATGGCCGACCACATCGTGTCCCCGCCAAACCCCGTGGTACAAGCCGCCACGCTCGTGCTGGTGCGCGACGGGCCTGGCGGGCTTGAGACGCTGATGGTCGTGCGCCATCACGAGATTGATTTCGCGCGTGGCGCGGCGGTGTTCCCGGGCGGCAAGGTGGCCGCGGCCGACCGCGACGAGCGGTTGCGGCGGCACCTGCGTTCTAGCGTCACTTTAGACGGGGATGATGCCGCCCTGCGCATCGCCGCCGTGCGTGAAGCGTTCGAAGAAAGCGGCTTGCTGTTGGCGCGCCGCCATGGTCGGCTGCTCGACGCCGACGCACTCTCCGAACTGTGGCGCCGCTGGCATGAGCGCACGGCGGCGTCGGCCGAGGCCTTCGTCGACATGGTGCGTGCCGAAAGCCTAGAGCTGGCACTGGACCTGTTGCACCCGTTCGCGCATTGGGTGACACCCGAGGTCTCGCCCAAGCGCTTCAACACCTACTTCTACATCGCCGCCGCACCGCCGGGTCAGGTGGCCTCGCACGATGGCCGCGAGGCGGTCGATTCGTTCTGGGTCAACCCCCGCGACGCCTTGCGCGACTGCGAGGACGGACGTCGCGTCATCATCTTCCCGACCCTGTGCAACCTGGCGCTGCTCGGAACGAGCCCCGATGCTGATGCAGCCATCGCCGCCGCGAGGACGCGTGCCGTGCGGCGCATCCAGCCCACGTTGGGTCGACATGGCGACGGACGTCACATCCCTGTGCTGCCCGCGGACAGCGGCTACCCCCCGCTGTCCTTGGCATTGATGAATCTGGTCGCACGCTGACCCAGGACCGGCGAAAGGCACACCCATGGATATCCTTGGCATCGGACTGCACTTCGAGGACCTTCCGGTCGGGCGGCGGTTCCGCACCATCGGCCGCACCGTGACCGAGGCCGACATCGTCAACTTCTGCTCGTGCACCGGCATGACCGAGGTGCTGTTCACCGACCTGGAGTTCCTGCGCACCGGATCGGACATCAAGGGCCGGGTGGCCCCTGGCGCGTTGGCCTACACCTTCGCCGAGGGGCTGCTGGTGCACGCCACGATGCAGCACACGGGCTACGCGTTCCTCGAGATGGACTTCAAGGTCCACAACCCGGTGTTCGCCGGCGACACGCTGCACGTCGAGTGTGAGGTGATCGAGGCGCGGCGCAGCAAGAGCCGCCCCGGCCGCGGCCTGGTGCGCACGTGCAACCGCATCGTCAAGCACGACGGAACGCTGGCCATCACCTACACGCCGCTGCGCATGATCAAGTGCCGCGCGGAAGTCGTCGCGTGAATCCACGGCAGGTCGCCGGCGCGTTGAGCACACCGGCCTTCGCGCTCGACGAGGAGCAGCGCCAGATCCAGCAGATGGTGCGCCGCCTTGCGCGCGAGCGCGTCGCGGCGCGTGCCGACGCGATCGACCGCACGGCCGAATACCCGCAGGACATGTTCGAGTTGCTGCGCGACGCGGGCCTGTTTGCGATCCCCTTTCCGCATGAATTTGGCGGCACCGGCAGCATGCTGTCGGCGGCTGTGGCCATCGAGGAACTGGGGCGCGTCTGCTACAACACCGCGTACCTGCTCGTCGTGCAGTGGGTGCCCTTCGGCGCCATCCTCGCCGCCGGCACCGACGAGCAGAAGCGCCGCCTGCTCGGGCCGCTGGCGGCTGGCGACTTGCGCGGCGCGTTCTCGACCACCGAGCCGCACAGCGGCTCCGACGTCGCCGGCATCCGCACTCGCGCGCGCCGCTGCGAAGGCGGCTACCGCATCAGCGGCTCGAAGATCTGGTGCACCAACTCGCCGGTGGCGGATTTCGTGCTCGTCGCCGCAAAGACCGGCGAGGCCGGCACCGCGGGCGCCATCAACCTGTACATCGTCGAGCGCGGCAGCAAGGGCTTCACGGTCGGGCGCAAGGAGGACAAGATGGGCGCGCGCGGCGTGCCGTCTTGTCCGCTCTTCCTCGACGACGTATTCGTGCCCGAGGCCAACCGCATCGGCGACGACGGGCACGGCTTCAAGGCGGTGATGGAGGCATTCAACAAGAGCCGGCCGCTCATCGGCGCACGCGGCGTGGGCCTCGCGCAGGGCGCGATCGACCTGTCCATCGAGTTCGTGAAGAGCCGCGTCACCTGGGGCCGCGCGGTGAGCGAGTACCAGGGCATCCGCTGGATGCTGGCCGACATGGCGACGCAGACCGAAGCGGCCCGGCAACTGGTCTACAGCGCCGCCGCCGCGGTCGACGCGGGCCTAGCCGGCACTGCGCTGGCGCCGGTGGCGGCCATGGCCAAGTGCTTCGCCACCGATACCGCGATGCGCGTGGCCACCGACGCGGTGCAGCTGTTCGGCGCCGCGGGCATCTCGGCCGACGTGCCGATCAACCGCTACTTCCGCGACGCGAAGGTGCTGCAGATCATCGAGGGCACCAACCAGATCCAGCGCAACATCATCGGCGACAGCCTGCTGGGCAAGGCGCAGCGCTGAGCGTCGCCCCGCCGGCGATCACTCCGGAGTGATCGACACCACCACCGCGTTGCGCTCGACCGTCTGCCCTGCCTGGCAGGCCACCGACGACACCGTGCCCGAGCAATCGGCCACGATGCGCATCTCCATCTTCATCGACTCGAGGATCGCGACCACCGCGCCCTTCTCGACGCGATCACCCGGCGCCACCTGCACCTTTAGGATCAGCCCCATCATCGGCGCCTTCACATCGCCGCTGTCCTGCGCCGACGCGCTGATGTAGGAGAGATACGGAATCGCCTTCAGCGCGTGCACGCCGCGTCCGTCCTGCACGTACAGCATGTCGCCGTCGCCGTGCACGCTGACCATCTCGCGCCGGCCGTCGACGATCGCCAGGAATCGGTCCGGTGCATCGGCGGGCGCCAGCCGCAGGCGCAGCCGCGCGTCGTCGACACCGACCAGCACGCTGCCGTCCGCGCCCACCGGACCGAAGCGGATCTCGGCGCTCACGCCGTCCGTGGCCTCGACATGCAGGCTGGGAACCGGAGCCAGCCCGTCGTCCCCGGCGCCGAGCTGCCAGCCGCTGCCGGCCCAACCTGTCCAACGGCTGCGGCCTTCGTGCTCGCGCTGGCCGCGCAGCCACTGCACGGCCGCGATGGCCAGGGTCTGGCCGTCGTGGCGCGCCTTGTCCAGCGCCCAGCCTTCGATCTGCTCGTCGATCAGCCGGGTATGGAAGGTCGCCTTGCGCGTCTCGGGCAGGTCGATCAGGTGCTGCAGGAAGCCGATGTTGCTGGTGACACCAAACACCACCGTCTCGTCGAGAGCGCGTTCGAGCCGGTCCAGCGCCTCCTGGCGCGTGGGCGCGTGCGAGATCAGCTTGGCCAGCATCGAGTCGTAGAAAGGCGTGACCTCGCTGCCCGATTCGATACCCGTCTCGACCCGCACGCCGGGGTGCGGAAAGCGCACCTGCGACAGCCGGCCCGTGGACGGCAGGAAGTTGGCCGCCGGGTCTTCCGCGCAGATGCGCGCCTCGACGGCGTGGCCGCTGATGCGCACCTCATCCTGGCGCAGCGGCAGGCCCTCGCCGGAGGTAATGCGCATCATCAGCTCGATGATGTCCAGGCCGGTGACCGCTTCGGTGACCGGGTGCTCGACCTGCAGCCGCGGGTTGACCTCGAGGAAGTGGTAGTCCTGCTCGCCGACGATGAACTCGACCGTTCCGACGCCCCGATACGCGAGCCGCTCGCCCAGGCGCACCGCGTCGGACGCCATGCGCTCGCGCATCGCGGCACTGAGGTTCGCGGCGGGCGCCTCCTCGATCACCTTTTGATGGCGGCGCTGTAGCGTGCACTCGCGCTCGTACAGGTGGATGACCTTGCCTCGGCCGTCGCCGGCGATCTGGATCTCGATGTGGCGGCCACGGCGGATCAGCTTCTCGACGATCAGGCCGGCGTCGCCGAAGGCGTTTTTCGCCTCGCGCATCGCCGACTCGATCTCCTGCTCGAGGCCGTCGAGCGACTCGATGCCGCGCATGCCCTTGCCGCCGCCGCCCGCGGCAGCCTTCAGCATCACCGGCAGGCCGATGCGGCGCACGGTGGCGGCGATCTCGGTCGGATCGGTGCTCGGTGTCCGGCTGCCGGGCACGATGGGTACGCCGGCGGCTTCGGCCTCGCGCTTGGCCGCGGCCTTGTCGCCCAGACGCTCGATGACCTCGGGCGTCGGGCCGATGAAGACCAGCCCGGCCGCCTCGACAGCGCGCGCGAAGGCGGCGTTTTCGGCCAGGAAACCAAAACCCGGGTGGATGGCCTCGGCGCCCACGGCCTTGGCCGCGGCGATCACCGCGTCGATGCGCAGATAGCTCTCGGACGCCGCGGCGCCGCCGATTTCGACCGATTCGCCGATCTCGCGCACATGCAGGGCGTCGCGGTCGGCCGCGGAGTGCACGCCCGCGGCAGCCACGCCCAGGCGGCGGCAGGTGCGGGCGATCCGGCAGGCGATTTCACCGCGGTTGGCAATCAGAATCTTCTTGAACATATCGCTTCGCCAGTCCTACATGCGGAACACGCCGAAGCGCGACGGAACCGCCGGCACCCGGCCGGCCAGATCCAGCAGCATTGCCATCACGTCGCGCGTCTCGGCCGGCTCGACGATCAGGTCGCACCAGGTGTTGCGCGCGAAGTTGTAGGCGTTGGCAAAGTCCTCGAAGGTCTTGCGCACCGGCGCCTTGTAGGCCTCGCGTTCAGCGTCGGTCCAGCTCGTGCCGTCGCGCTTGTGCTGGTCGTCCTTGACCATCGCCAGCGTGGTGGCAGCCTGATCGGGTCCCATGATCGCGGCGCGGCCGTTGGGCCACATGATCATTGCGTTGGGCTTGAAGGCGCGGCCGCACATGGCAAGGTAGCCCGCGCCGTAGGAACCGCCGATGATCAGCGTGTACTTGGGCACGTTGGCGCAGGTCATCGCGGTGATCATCTTCGCGCCGTGCTTGGCGATGCCGGCCTCCTCGGCCTCGCGGCCGACCATGAAGCCGTTGATGTCGGCCATGAACAGCAAAGGGATGTCGCGCTTGCAGCACAGGTCGATGAACTGCGTGGCCTTGAGCGCGCTCTCGGAGAACAGCACGCCGTTGTTGCACAGGATGCCGATGTCGAAACCCTGGATGCGCGCGAAGCCGGTGATCAGCGTATCGCCGAAATCTGGCTTGAACTCGTGCAGGTCGCTGCCGTCGATGAGGCGCAGCAGGATCTCGCGGTTGCTGGTGGGCACGCGCGGATCGGCGCTGATCAGGCCGTAGATCTCGCGCGGGTCGTGCAGCGGCTCGCGCGGCTGGGCCACGTCTCGCCGCTGCTTCGGCAAATCGCCGAGGTGGCCGACGAGGTCGCGCAGGATGGCGATGGCGTGCGCGTCGCTCTCGGCCAGCCGGTCGGTGACGCCGTCCTCGCGGTTGGCGCGCTCGGCATCGGCGGGCGCCGGCACGGCCGAGCCGAAAGCCAGCGCACCGCGATCGCGCACCACCACCACCTCGTCGCACATTGCCGCGACGAACGCGGCCGAATCCGCCGCGGGCCCGTGGACGCTGCAGATCTGCGCGATGCCCTCGCGCGACATGCGCGTCTGGTTGTACAGGATCGATCCGAACTGGCCTTCGTCGGCAAACACCCCCTGCTTGGCACCGGGTGGCTGCGCGCCCGGCTGCAGCATCGTCACGCAGGGCAGCCGGTGCTGCCACGCGAAGCGCTGGGCGCGCACGTGCCGGTTGCAGGTGTGGGCGTTGTAGGCACCGTCGTTGACGGTCGGATCGCTGGCGATGACCATGCACGGCCGCCCGGCAATCATGCCCACGCCGGTGACGACGCCGGCACCGGGCGGGTCGTCGCCGTACAGACCCTCGCCCGCGAGCTGGCACAGCTCCAGGAAGGGCGACCCTGGATCGAGCAAGGCGCTGATGCGCTCGCGCACCAGCATCTGGCCGGCATCGCGCAGGCGTTGGCGCGCCTCGGCCGCGCCCGCCGCCAAGGCCGCGGCGCGGCGCGCGCGCAGATCGGCCAGGCGCGCCTCGTAGGCTGTACGGTTGACCTGCAGCTCGTCGGCGCTTGCGGTGATGGCGGATGCGAGAACGCTCATGGCGCACTCCGGCTGCGGCTCGGTGGCACCATCAAGCGCACTCGAAGGGTGATGGGATGCATGTGTCGTAGGACCTGTGTCGCGAAGCAGCGCCGCATTGCAGGAGCGGCGGGCATGTCGCTAGAATACCAAACATTTGTTAGGTCCACCAACTCGCCCGCACACTCTCATGACGACCCACGCAGCGTCCACCCGAACCCGCGACTCGCGAGTCGACCAGCGACAAGTCGCCTACCAGGGCCTGCTGGCGACGCTGCGTACCCGCCACGACGAGGCGCTGGCTGGCGGCAGCGATAAGGCCCGCAGGCTGCACCTGAGCCGCGGCCAGCTGCTGCCGCGCGAACGTGTGCGCGCCCTGCTCGACCCCGGATCACCCTTCTTCGAGATCGGCCAGCTCGCCGGCGCCGACCTGTACGACGGCGTGCCGCCCGGCGCCACCATGATCACCGGCGTGGGCAAGGTCTGCGGCCGCTGGTGCATGCTGCTCGTCAACGACGCTACCGTCAAAGGCGGCACGATGTTCGGCATGACGACCAAGCGCCACACACGCGCCCAGTTGTTCGCCTGGTACCACCGCCTGCCCTGCATCACGATGGTCCAGTCCGGCGGAGGCTTCCTGCCGGACCTGGCCAACATCTTCCCCGACGAGGGGCAGGCCGGTTCGATCATGTACAACCAGGTCAAGATGTCGGCAGAAGGCATCGCGCAGATCGCGCTCGTGCACGGGCCGTCCACCGCCGGGGGCGCCTACATCCCGGCGCTGTGCGACGAGGTGGTGATCATCCGCAACCAGGGCGCGATGTTCCTGGGCAGCCCGCAGCTCGTCTTCGCGGCCACCGGCGAGGTGATCGACGTCGAACCGCTGGGCGGCGCCGAGATGCACAGCCGAGTGAGCGGCGTCACCGACCACATGGCCGAGAACGACGAGGACGCGCTGGCCATCACGCGGCGCATCGTCGACCACCTGGGCGAGCCGCCCCGCCTACGCTGGACGCGCGCCGAGCCCAAGCCGCCACTGCATGACCCGCAAGAGCTCACGGGCCTGGCCGGCGTCGGCGTCATCGAAGGCGCGAGCTGCCACGACATCCTCGCGCGTCTCGTCGACGGCAGCCAGTTCCAGGAATTCAAGCAGCTACACGGCGAGACGCTGGTGTGCGGCTTCGCTCACATCGAAGGTTACGAAGTCGGCATCGTCGCGGGCCACGGCGAGCTCACGGCGCAGGCCTGCGCCAAGGCAGCGCACTTCGTGCAGCTGTGCGGCCAGCGCGACATCCCGCTCGTGTTCCTGGTCGATTCGCCCGGCTTCGCCGACAGCGGCCAGGCCGGTCAGGCCACGGTCGGCAGGCATGGTGCGAAGCTGCTGAACGCGGTGGCCAATGCCGAGGTCCCCAAATTCACCGTCATCACCGGCCGCGCCCACGGCGCGGCCTACCACGCACTGGGCGGCCGCGCGCTCAAGCCCAATGCGTTGCTGATGTGGCCCGGCGCCCGCGCCTCGGCCCAGCTCGACGCGCCCGACGACGAGGCTGGGGCGATGAACTGGGCGCGGCACCTGTGGTGCGACGCCATCGTCGAGCCCGTGCAGACCCGCGCCGTGCTCGCCCAGCTGCTCGACATCGCCGGTCGTTTGCCGGCCCGGCCCACCACCTACGGCGCGTTTCGCATGTAGCCGGCACCGGCTGCGCGCAAGCTTCGAGCGGCATGTCACCGTTTCAGACCGCAGCTGCCACCGCAGGCGCCGCCTTCGACGGGCGATGCGCCGCCTTCGATGGAATGGCCGCGGCGCTCCAGATACGCCGGGACGAGGCCTCGGCAGGTGGCAACGAACGGGCCCGCAAGCTCCACCAGAGCCGCGGCCAGATGCTGCCGCGCGAACGCATCGCGGCGTTGCTTGACCCGGGTGCACCATTCTTCGAGATCGGCCAGCTCACCGCCGCCGACCTGTACGAGGGCGTGCCGCCGGGCGCCACCCTGATCACCGGCGTGGGCCAGGTCGCGGGACGCGCCTGCATGCTGATCGTCAACGACCCCACGGTGAAGGGGGGCACGATGTTCGGCATGACCACCAAGCGGCATGTGCGGGCGCAGATGTTCGCCTGGCAGCATCGGCTGCCGTGCATCACGATGGTCCAGCCGGGCGGAGCCTTCCTGCCCGACCTGGCCAACATCTTCCCCGACGATGGCCAGGGCGGATCGGTGATGTACAACCAGGTCAAGATGTCGTCCGAGGGGATCGCGCAGATCGCCCTCGTCTTCGGCCCTTCGACGGCCGGCGGCGCCTACATCCCGGCGCTGTGCGACGAACTGGTGATCGTGCGCAACCAGGGCGCGATGTTCCTGGGCAGCCCGCAGCTGGTGTATGCCGCCACCGGCGAGGTGATCGACTCGGAGGCACTGGGGGGCGCACTGATGCACAGCAGCGTGAGTGGCGCGGCCGACCATCTGGCCGACGACGACGCCGATGCGCTGGCCATCACGCGCCGCATCGTGCATCATCTGGGCGAGCCGTCGCCGCTGCGCTGGACCCGCGCCGACGCGCAAGCACCGATGTACCCGGCCGCCGAACTGCGGGGCCTGGCCCGCCTGCCCGGCCAGGGCGCCGCCGATGGCCGCGAGATCCTTGCGCGACGCGTCGACGGCAGCCGCTTCCAGGAGTTCAAGCCCCTGCACGGCGACACGTTGCGGTGCGCGTTCGCCCGCATCGAAGGCCTGGAGGTCGGCATCGTGATGGGCTGCGGCGCGCTAACGGCCCAGGCCAGCGCCAAAGGCGCACACTTCGTCGAACTGTGCGGCCAGCGCGACATCCCGCTCGTCTTCCTGGTCGATTCACCCGGCTTCGCCGACAGCGACGAAACGGGTCAGGGCGGCATCGGCCGGCACGGCGCCAAGCTGCTCAACGCGGCCGCCAACGCCGACGTACCCAAGTTCACCGTCATCGTCGGCCAGGCCCATGGCGCCGCCTATCATGCGCTGTGCGGGCGCGCCTTCAAGCCCAACGCATTGCTGATGTGGCCCAACGCGCGCGCCGCCGCTTCGCCAGATGCGCCCGACGACGAGGCCAACCCCCTGAATTGGGCACGCCACCTGTGGTGCGACGCCGTCCTCGAGCCCGAGCAAACGCGCAGCGTGCTGGCCCAGTTGCTCGACATCGCCGGCCGCACGCCGGCCCAGCCGAGCGCCTACGGCGCGTTTCGCATGTGAGCAGGCCGCCGGGGGACCTCGGCTTAAGCCCCCACTCGGACCTCAGCCGAGCCGCCCGTCACCCTCGAGCCAACGCGCGACTTCGCCCTTGAAGTCCACGAAGTACTGCAGCGCGGCCGGATTCATCATCGCGTCTCGGCTGGCCACCTTCTCCGGCGCCGCGCCCAGCAGGATCTTGCGCACTGGCACTTCCAGCTTCTTGCCGGTGAGCGTGTAGGGCACCGCGTCGATCGCGTAGAACCGGTCCGGCACGTGGCGCGGCGAGCCCTGGGTGCCCAGCGCCCGCGTGATGCGCCCCTGCATCGCGGCGTCGAGCGCATGGCCCGGCTTGGCGACGACGAACATCGGCATGAAGAACTTGCCGCCCGGCAGATCGAGATTGACCACCAGGCTGTCCTGCACGCCCTCGACGTTCTCGACGATGCGGTAGATCTCGGCCGTGCCGATGCGAACACCGGCGCGGTTGAGCGTCGAGTCGGAGCGGCCGTAGATGTAGCAGCCGCCGCGCTCGTTGACCTTGAAAAAGTCGCCGTGTCGCCACTGGCCAGGGTAGACGTCGAAGTAGCTCTCGCGGTAGCGCCGATGGTCGGTGTCGCCCCAGAAATACAACGGCATCGACGGCATCGGCTTGCGGATCACCAGTTCGCCGACGCTGTCGATCAGCGGCTGCCCGTCGTCGTCCAGCGCGTGGGCATCGACGCCGAGCAGCCGCGTCTGGATCTCGCCGGCGTACACCGGCAGCGTGGGCGAAGCGCCGACGAAGGCCGAACAGACGTCGGTGCCGCCACTCTGCGAGGTCACCCAGAGGTCCTGCTTGACCTCGCGATAGAACCACTCGAAGGTCTCCGGGGACGCAGGTGCCCCCCCCAGAAGCACCGACCGCAGTGCAGACAGGTCGTACTTCTGCGCCGGCCGCACGCCGGCCTTCATCATCATCTGCACGAAGGTCGGGCTGGCGCCGAACATCGTCACGCGATGTTCGGCCGCGAGTTGCCACAGCCGCTCGACATCGGGCGCCAGCGGGTTGCCGTCGTACAGCACGATGCGCCCGCCCTGGCACAGCCCCATGACCATGAAGTTGAACATCATCCAACCGGTGGTCGTGTAGAAGAACAGGCACGAGTCCGGCGTCTGGTTGGCGTGGAAGGCGATGACCTTGTGGGTTTCGAGTGTCATGCCGCCGTGGCTGTGCGTGATCGCCTTCGGCAGGCCGGTTGTGCCCGAGGAATACAGGATCCAAAGCGGGTGCGAGAACTCCACGTCCTCGTAGTGGAAGTCCTCATGCCGCAACGCCCGTTCGCTCATCACCTCGGACCACAGGCGCGCGCGCGGCGTCGGCCTTGGCGCGGCCGGGTCGAGGTCGGGCAGGAAGACCAGGTGCTCCAGCGTTGGCAGGCCTTCCACGAGTTGCGCCAGTTCGCCCCGGCGGTCGTAGTCCTTGCTCCCAAAGCGGTAGCCGTCCACCGCGAACAGAAGCCGGGGCTCGATCTGCTGAAAGCGTTCGAGAATGCTGCGCGCGCCGAAGTCGGGCGAGCACGCGGACCAGACGGCACCGATCGCGGTGGTAGCCAGCAGCGCCACCACGGCCTCCGGCGTGTTCGGGAGGGTCGAGACCACGCGGTCTCCGGGTCGGATGCCCATGCGGCGCATGGCCTCGGCCAGCGTGGCCACCTGGTCGCGCAGATCCTCCCAGTTCAGGGTTGTGGGCAGGCGAATCTCGCTGCGATGGTGGATGGCCGGCCGCCCGCGCTGACCCTTTCGGAGCATGTGCTTGGCGAAGTTCACCCTTGCACCGGGGAACCACACCGCACCGGGCATCACTCGCTCGTTCAGCACACCCGTGTACGGCGCGGACGAGTCGATCTCGAAGTACTGCCACAGCGCGTCCCAGAAGTCCTCCACGAAGTCGACCGACCATTGCCACAGCGCGGCGTAGTCGGCGAAGTCCAGGCTGCGGTGCTCGCGCAGCCAGTCCATGAACCGAGCCAGCTGCGACGTCCGCACGAGCGCCCGGCTCGGGGTCCACAGCAGGTCGCCTTCCTGTATGGTCATGAGAATGCTCCGGGTAAAGTCTGTCAGCGATGCGTCTCAGCCTCATGCGCATTGCGGCCGACGAAGCCGACCAGCAGCCTGTTGACCTCGTCTGGTGTCTCGAACGCGACCCAGTGGCTCGCATCGGGGACGACCCGGCAGACGATATGCGGTGCGCAGCGGCGCAGATACCGGGCGCGTGCGGCGGTATCCGGCCGCGGCAGTGGATCGCGCGCCGGCAAGATCGCCAGAATCGGACAGGCCACCCGTCGAAGGCTGGGCCCCAATGTGTCCTGATAGCCCAGGAAACGCGACTTGAAACGCGTCATGGCGTGGTTGCGGCGCTGCATCGCCACCGTCAGCGCGTCGATGTTGCGCGGATCGGCGATCATCATCATTTCGAGGTTGGCGCGGTGGATGGCATCCGCTTCGGCGTCGCTCGCGCCGGGCGGCACGGGCCTCAGCGGTGGGCGATGCCAGCCGTCCGGCGGGAAGCCGCCCGGCGCCAGCAGGCAGGCGGCGAACACGTGTTCGGGCAGTTGCGCCGCCAGCCATGCCGCCACCACCCCACCCCAAGAAAAGCCGGCGACGGCAAAGCGCTGCCCCGGTGGCACCAGCCCCGCGGAAAGGGCCGCCGTCAGGCAGCAGCCGTAGCCGTCGAGGTCGGTGTCACGCGGCACGTCGATCGACTCACCCATCCCGGGCAGGTCTGGAATCACCAGAGTGAACCGGCGCGACAGCGGCTCGATGTTGCGGACCCAATGTGTCCACGAGCCGGTGCCACCGTGCAGCAGAAGCAGCACGGGCCCGCTGCCCACCCGCAGCGCCTTCACGCCGGCGACCGTGACGTGCTCGATCCGCAGACCGGGGTAGAACGCCTCGGGGCGCATGTCGTGCGAGTGTGAACTCACAGCGTGATCTCGGTGCCGAGCACGTTGGTGATCTGGCTGGACAGCACGCCGCCGTTGCCGTGGCACAGTGCCAGCTCGGCGCCCGCCACCTGCCGCTCGCCGCCTTCGCCACGAAGCTGCCGCACCGCTTCCACCAGTGTGAACATGCCGTACATGCCAGGGTGCACGCAGGACAGGCCGCCGCCGTTGGTGTTGACCGGCAGCGAGCCGCCCGGCGCGATGGCGCCGCTGGCGACAAAGGGTCCGCCCTCCCCCTTGGCGCAGAAACCCAGGTCCTCGAGGAACAGGACGGTGTTGATCGTGAACGCGTCGTACAGCTCCACCACGTCGAAGTCGCGCGGCGACACGCCGGCCATGGCCATCGCGCGCTGCCCCGAGTCGATGGCCGCGGTGCGCGTCAGGTCGGCCATGGCGACGATGTTCATGTGCGTGGTGGCCGCCGCTGCGCCGAGCAGGTAGACGGGCTTCTTCGGCAGGTGGCGCGCGCGATCGGCGCGCGTCATCACGATCGCCGCGCCGCCGTCGGTGACAAGGCAGCAGTCGCGCACCGTCAGCGGGCTCGACACCATGCGCGAGGCCAGCACGTCGGCCACGGTCAGCGGGCCGCGCATGAAGGCCTCGGGATTCTTGTTGGCCCAGGCCCGGGCCGCCACCGCCACGGCCGCCAGCTGCTCGCGGGTCGTGCCGTACTCGTGCATGTGACGCGAGGCCGCGAGCGCATACGACGTCGCCGGGAAGATCGGCGCGTAGGGCGCCTCGTAGGCGAAGGGTTTGACCGACGACACCAGCTTGCCGTCGGCGGTGCGCTGGTTGCTGCCGTAGAAGATCAGCGCCGTCTCGCACAGGCCGGCGTCGAGTGCCATGGCCGCCATCTGCGTGTACGACAGAAAGGTCGAGCCGCCGGTGCGGTTGTTGTCGGTGAATTTCGGCTGGATGCCGAGCATCTCGGCGATCAGCAGCGCCGACAGCGGGTTCGAGTTGCCCGGCAGCGAACCGAAAACCGCATCGACGTGGCGCGTCGTCAGGCCGGCCTCGGCCAGCGCCTTGACGCTGGCCTCGACGGCGATCTCCTCCGAGCTGCGGCCCGGCGCCTCGCCCAGGCCGGCGAGCGCCGCACCGACGATCGCGGCGCGGCCGCGGATGCCGTGGCCTCTCATCGCGCGCTCCTTGCGCCATCGGCAGCGGCGTCAGGATCGAACACCACGCAAGGCTCGCCGCCGGCCCCCTGCCCGACGCGCGCCCGCACCGCCATGCCGATGCGCACCGTGTCGGGCGGGACGCCGTCGACGCGTCCCATCATCCGAGGGCCCTCGGCGAGATCGACCAGCACGACGTTGTACGGTCCGCCCTTGTCGGCGCTGCGGTTGACGACGCTGACGGCATACACCGTGCCGCGCCCGCTCGGCGCCTGCCACTCGAGCGCGACACTGCCGCAGTGGCTGCACGCCAGTCGCGGATAGAAGACGTGCAGCCCGCACGCGGCGCAGTGCTGGATGCGGAAGTCGCCTGAGGCCAGGTGCTGGGCGAACACCGCGTCGGGGCCCGGTCCTCGGGTCCAGTCCGCGCTGGGGTCGATCGTCATGGGGTCATGCTCCTGGGGCAGGGGATCGGGTTCGTTCGGCGCAAGCCGCGGCGGCGCTTCAGCCCGGCAGCTCGAGCACTGCCTTGGCGAGGATGTTGCGCTGGATCTCGTTGCTGCCGCCGTAGATGCTCGCCGGGCGCGCCGCGAAAAACACATGTGCCGGATGCAGGGCGCCGCCAGGCAAGGCAATCGACTCGTCACCGACGCCGGCGGCGCCGGCGGTCTCGAGCATCAGGTCGGCGACGCGCTGCTGCGCCTCGGTGACCCAGATCTTCAGCATCGACACTTCGGCGCCGAGCTCACCGCCGCGGCGCAGCACCTCGACGCAGCGCACGTACATCGCCTCGAGGTCGTCGATGTCGAGCCGCAGCTGGTCATAGCGCGCGCGCCAGGCGGCATCGCCGTCCAGGCCCGAGGCGCGCCCCAGCTCGAGCAGGCGCCCGAGCGGCGCGCGCGCGGCGCGCGGGCTGCCGATCATGATGCGCTCGCTGCCGAGCAGCGACTTGGCCATCGTCCAGCCCTGGTTCAACGCGCCGACGAGGTTGGACTTGGGCACGCGCACGTTGTCGAAGAAGGTTTCGCAGAACTCGGCATTCCCGCCCAGGTTGCGGATGCGCTTGACGGTGATGCCGGGCGTGCGCATATCCACCAGCAGGAAGCTGATGCCCTCCTGCTTCTTGGCCTTCGGGTCGGTGCGCACGAGCAGGAAGATCCAATCCGCCTCGTGCGCGAACGAAGTCCAGATCTTCTGGCCGTTGACGACGAACTCGCCGCCGTCGACCACGGCGGTGGTGCGCAGGCTGGCGAGGTCCGATCCCGCCGACGGCTCGGAGTAACCCTGGCACCACAGAACTTCCCCGGAGAGGATGCGCGGCAGGATCTCGCGCTTCTGCTGCTCGGTGCTGTAGCGGATGATCAGCGGCCCCAGCATGATCACCGCCATGTTCGGCGCAATGACGATGCCGTGGCGGTCGAACTCCGACTGCAGGGCCACCTGCTCGTAGCCCGACAGGCCCATGCCGCCGTATTCCTTCGGCCAGTTCGGCGCCACCCAGCCCTTGCGGTAGAGCTTCTCGTGCCATGCACGCGTTTGCTTCAGGCTCAGGCGGGTGGGCGGGAAACGCCAATCGGACGGGAAGTTCTCGGCCAGCCAGCGCCGCAACTCGTCGCGGCGGATCGGCTGCTCGCCGCCGGCGATGATCTCGGGCGCCGACGCTTCCTGACCGTCGCCGGCCCGCTCGTTGTAGCGGCGCCGGTGCGTCGTCGCGTCGCCGAGCCACACGGCGCCGAACATCGCGTTCTTCAGGTACAGGCCGATGTTGCACTCGTCGGTGTAGCCGATCCCGCCATGCAGCTGGATGCAGCCCTTGGTGACCTCTAGCGCCGCTGCCGAGGCGCGCGCCTTGGCCTGGCTCGCGGCGATCGCCAGGCGGTGCCCGTCGGCGTCGTGTGCGTCTGCCACGGCGGCCGACTGCAGCACGGCCGAGCGCGTCAGTTCGATCTGGATCAGCATGTCGGCGGCGCGGTGCTGCAGCGCCTGGAAGCTGCCGATCGGTCGCCCGAACTGCTCGCGCATCGAGATATAGGCCACGCTCGTCTCGAGCGCCTTGGTCATGACACCGAGCAGCTCGGCGGACGCGGCGATGCGCGCCAGGTCGAGCGCCCGGTCGAGCACGGCCCTGGCGCGCTCGGCGCCGGCCACCACCTGCGCCGGCCCGACCTCGGCCGCCTCAAAGTGCAGCTCGCCCCAGAAGCCGCCGTCGACGCGTGGCTGCGTCGCCAGCTGCAGACCGCGCTGGTCCGCCTCGACGAGCAACAGCACCGAACCCTGCGGCGCCTGCGCCGCCACGACGAAGGCGTCGGCCCCTGCGGCGCCAGCGACGAAGCGCCGGCACCCCTCCAGCACGAGACCCGCACCGCGCGGTTCGGCGCGCAGCGTGGCGTCGTCGTCCGCGGCGAGCGCGAGCTGCGCCTCGCCGCGCGCCAGCGCCGGCAACCAGCGCTCGCGCAGTACGCTCGATTCGCCATGCAGCAGTGCCCACGCCGGCAGCAGCGCACCGGCCACGAGCGGCTCGGGCGCGAGCGCGCGTCCACACTGCTCGAGCAGCACCGCAGCCTCGGCCACACCAAGCCCGCTGCCACCGAGCGACTCGGGCAGGCACAGACCGAGCCACCCGAGGCCGGCCATGCGCTGCCAGCGCGCCCGGTCGTGCCCCGGGAACTGGCCGCGCCATTCGCGCAGCCGCTGTGCCTCGCCGTCGGCCGCGAAGAAGTCCGCTGCCGCAATGCACAGCATGCGCTGCACGTCGGTGCGCTCGTCAAGCCTCTGCGTCAGATCGATCATGTGCACCTTCGTCCGTGGCCAAACTGGCCGCATCGACACCGCGGGTAAAGGGCGCGCAGGGCGAACGCAGGCCTACTCCCCGCATGTTCCCCCCTGGCGCCGTGCGTCAAGCTGTGGCAATCTAGTCTAACAAACACTCGTTTGACAAGGGAAGAGCAGCATGTTCAACGGCAAAGCCCTTGAGGGGAAGGTCGCCATCGTCACCGGCGCGGGGCAGGGAATCGGCGCGGCCATCGCACGCGCCTATGGCGCGCAGGCGGCCCAAGTCGCGGTGGTCGACTGGAACGTCGAGGCGGCCGAGCAGGTCGCACAGTCGATCCGCGCCGCCGGCGGCAAGGCCGCGGCCTTCGAGTGCGACGTCGCCGACCGCGCGGCGGTCGACGCGATGGTTGCGGCGGTGGCGACCGCCTTGGGGCCGGTTGACGTGCTCGTCAACAACGCAGGCATCACGCGCACCGCGATGCTGCACAAGATGTCGGCCCATCAATGGCAGCAGGTGATCGACGTGCACCTCACCGGCAGCTTCAACTGCCTGCAGGCGGTGGTCGGCGGCATGATGGAACGCCAGCGCGGCTGGATCATCAACACCGTATCCACCGCCGGCATCCTGGGCACGATCGGCCAGATCAACTACGGCTCCGCCAAGGCCGGTCTGATCGGGTTCACCAAGTCGGCGGCGCGCGAGCTGGCGCGCTACAACATCATCGTCAACTGCGTCGCCCCCGGCGCCGCCACACCGATGACCGAGACCATCCGCACCGACGAACGGTTCAAGCAGCGCACGCTGGACCGCATCCCGCTGGGGCGCTGGGCCGAGCCGGAGGAGATCGCGCCGCTGTGGGTGTTCCTGGCCTGCGAGGGCGCGAGCTACGTCACCGGTCAGCTGATCGGCGCCGATGGCGGCATGTCGATCCACTGAGTTCCGACGCACCACCCGATGAACTCCCCCATGGCACCTCGCGGCGCGCTCACGCCGCTGTTCGAACCGCGCGCCATCGCCGTCTACGGGGCGTCGTCCGACCCCACGAAGATCGGCGGCAGGCCGCTGAACTTCCTGAAGTCCAGCGGCTTCGATGGTCCGCTGTACCCGATCAACCCGAAGGCCGCGCAGATCCAAGGCCTGTCCTCGTTCGCCACGGTCGGCGCCGTACCGGGTCCGGTGGACCTGGCCATCGTCGCCGTGCCGGCACCGGGCGTGCTGGCCGCGCTCGAGGACTGCGCCGCCAAGGGGGTGGGCGGAGCCGTCGTGCTGAGCTCGGGTTTCGCCGAGGTGGGCGGCGCTGGCGTCGAGTGGCAGGCCCGCATCACGGCGTTGGCGCGGCGCACCGGGATGCGCGTGGTCGGCCCCAACTGCATGGGCCTGATCAACGTGCGGCGGCACCTGCTGGGCACCTTCACGCCCAGCGCCGCCGGTTTCGGCCTGATGCCCGGGCGCATCAGCCTGGTCAGTCAGAGCGGCGCCTTCGGCGGCTATTGCCTGTCGCTCATACGCCAGCGCGGCCTGGGGCTGAACCTGTGGATCACCACCGGCAACCAGTGCGACGTCGATGTCGCCGACTGCATCGACCATTTCGCGCGCGACGAGGGCACGCAGGTGATCGCCGTCTACCTCGAGGCGGCCACCGACAAGGACCGCCTGGTGGACGCCTTGGCGCTGGCGCGCGAGCGCGGCAAGCGTGTCGTCGTCATGAAGGTCGGCCGCTCGGAGGCAGGCGCCCAGGCTGCGGCATCGCATACCGCGTCGCTGGCCGGAGCGGACCAAGTCTACGAGGGTCTGTTCCGCCAGTATGGCGTGTGGCGGGCGCGCAGCATCGACGAGCTGTTCGACGTGGCCTACGCCTGTTCAGTGCCCGTGCCGGCACCTTTGGGCCGTCGGGTCGGCCTGCTCACCGTCTCCGGGGGCGTGGGCGCGCTGATGGCCGATGTGGCCGGCGACTGCGCACTCGACGTGGCGCCGATGCCCGACGATGCACAGCGCCGGTTGAAAGAACTCGTGCCTTTCTGCGGCCCACGCAACCCGGTGGACATGACGGCGCAGCTCGTCAACGACCTGACGCTGTTCGGCCGCAACTTCCAGATCATGCTGGAAGAAGGCGGTTACGACGTGGTAGTCGCATTCCTGTCCAGCGTCGGTCAGGTGATGGACCTCAGCCGCTCGTTGCTAGAGCAACTGCAGGCCGTGCTCGCGCGCTTCCCGGATCGGGCCGTGGTCTTCTCGTCGTTGGCCACACCGGAGGTGCGCCAGATGTACGAGGCCGCCGGCGTGCTGTTGTTCGACGAACCCACGCGCGCGGTGCGCGCTGCCAGCGCCCTGGTGCACTTCGCCGAGCAAGCGCGCCGTGCGGCACGGCAGGATCCACCGCCCGCCCTGCCCACCGGCGCGGTGCCGCCACCGGCGCGGGCCGTCAACGAGGTGGACGCCAAGGCGATCCTGGCCAGTGCGGGCATCCCCGTGGTGGCCGAACGCGTCGCGGCGGACATTGACGCAGCCACCCGCGAGGCCGCGGCGCTGGGCTATCCGGTGGTGCTGAAGATCGCCTCGGCGGACATCGCACACAAGAGCGAAATCGGCGGCGTCATCGTCGGCTTGCGCGACGAGTCACAGGTGCGCGATGCCTACCGCACCCTGATGCAGCGTGCCGCCGATCGCGCGCCGCTGCCGCGCGTCGATGGGGTGGTCGTTGCGCGCATGGCCGAACCCGGTGTGGAGACCATCCTCGGGGTCGTGCGCGACCCGGTGTTCGGGCCCGTGGTGATGTTCGGGCTCGGTGGCATCTTTGTCGAAGCCTTCCAGGACGTGGCCTTCCGCGTCGCACCTTTCGGCGTGACCGAAGCGCAGGCCATGGTCGCCGAAGTCAAGGGCCGCGTGCTGCTTCGAGGGGTGCGCGGCCAGCCACCGGCCGACGAGGACGCATTGGTGCGGGCGATCGCGGCGCTCTCGGTGTACGCCGCGGCGCACGCAGAGGCGATCGAGAGCATCGACATCAACCCGCTGCTGGTGCTGCCGCGCGGACGCGGCGTGCTGGCGGTCGATGCCCTGATCGTGTCAACCGACGCTGCCTGAAGGGCGTCAGACGAGATCGTCGACGCGGCCGCGGCGCATCATCAGCTTCTCGCCGAACTCGAACACCTGTTCGTTTCGCTGGTTGAAGACCCGCACCCGCCCTTGCATGATCCCGCGCTTGCCGTCGGAGAGGTTCTTCTTCGCCTCCACGGTGATTTCGGCGCGCAGCGTGTCGCCCGGGCGTACTGGCACGGTGAACCTGAAGTCGTTCAGTTCGAGCGCGGCGATCGTCGCCGGCCCCAGGATCTCCTCCATCATTCCCGCCGCGAGTGCCGCCGTCAGCAAACCAGGACAAATGCGCCCGCCGAAGTCGGTGTGCTTCTTCGCGAACTCCTCGTTGATGAAGATCGGCAGCTTCAGCCCGGCGAGGGACGTGAACAGCACGATGTCGGTCTCGGTGACGGTTCGGCCGTAACTTCGGAACACGTCCCCGGGGTTGAGGTCATCGAGCGAGCGGTTGGACATGGCTTCTCCTGGGCATTCACGATTCGGGTTGAACCGGGTGGGCAAACTAACAGTTGGTAGAATACTCTGCCATTCTGGCTTGTGCCACCCCGCCCCGGAACCACGCCCACCCCATGTTGTTCTTCGAGCCCGGACTCGCCTTGCCTCCCACCGCCGTGCGCACGGCAGCGTTGCGTGCGCAGGTGCGCCAGTTCATCGCCGAAGAGATCGCCAGCGGCGGATTCGAGCCGCAGTGCAACTCGTGGACCGAAGGTCTGGACGGCGCGTTCAGCCGCAAGCTCGGACAGCGCGGCTGGATCGGCTACCACTGGCCGACAGCCTACGGCGGCCACGGTGGCAGCGCCTTCGACACGCTGACGATCAACGAGGAACTGCTCGCCTCGGGTGCCCCGGTGGCTGCGCACTGGATCGCGGCGCGGCAGAGCGCACCCTTGTTGATGCGCTTCGGCAGCGAGGCTCAGCGCCAGGCGTTCCTGCCGCGCATCGCCGCCGGCGACACCTATTTCGCGATCGGCATGAGCGAGCCGGACGTCGGCTCCGACCTTGCCTCTGTGCGCACCCGCGCCGAGTTCTCGGGCGGCCGCTGGCGGCTCCAGGGCCGCAAGGTTTGGACCAGCGGCGCGCACATCGCGCACTTCGCCATCGTGCTGTGCCGCACCGCGCCGCTCGACCCCAAGACGCGGCACGCGGGCCTGAGCCAGTTCATCGTCGACCTCAAGGCGCCCGGCGTGTCGATCCGGCCCATTGTCATGCTCGACGGCAGCCACCACTTCAACGAGGTCACCTTCGACGGCGTCGAGCTGGCGCCGGACAGCCTTGTCGGCCAGGCCGGCGACGGCTGGAAGCAGGTGACGAGCGAACTTGCTTACGAACGCAGCGGTCCGGAGCGCTTCCTCAGCACCATGCCCATCGTCGAGCGTTGCCTGCGCCTGGTCCTCACGGGCGCACCGGCTGCGGCTGACATCGCGGCAGGCCGTCTGTTGGCGCGGCTGATGACCCTGCGCAACATGAGCCTGGCGATCTGGGGCGCGCTCGAAGCCGGGCGATCACCGGCCATCGAAGCCGCGATGGTCAAGGACCTGGGGACGAACTACGAGCGCGACACGCTCGAACTCGTGCGCGACGCGATGGACGGCGACGCGCGTGTGGCCGGCGATGCGGCCCTGGCGCACCTGTTGGTCGCCGCCTGGCCACTCGCCCCCACGTACAACCTGCGCGGCGGCACCAACGAGATCCTGCGCAACATGATCGCCAAGCAACTGCAGGCACGATGAGCGAGCTCGCCCAACCCTTGGCCGAAGCGGCCGACCGACTGTTCTCGCAGCGCTGCGACAGCCGACTGGTGGCTTCGGCCGATGCGGGCCAGTGGCCGCAGGCGCTGTGGTCCGCCGTCGACGAGCTGGGCCCGGGCCAGTTGCTCGCGCCCGAGTCCGCAGGCGGCGCCGGCGGCGACTGGCTGGACGCCTGCACGCTGCTCGAGCGTGCGGCGGCACACTGCGTGCCGCTGCCGATCGGGGAGACGCTGCTGGCCGGTTGGCTGCGCTCGCGCGCCGGGCTGCGGCCGGTCAGCGGGCCGGCCGCCCTGGCCTTCACCGCTGCCCCCTTGGCCGCGATGCGCGAGGCCGGCCGCGCCGATGCGGCGGAGTCCGACGATGCGCCCGTGCCTTGGGCGGAACACGCTTACCAGATCGCCTTCGTCGGCGCGGACCCCGCTGGCACGGCCCAGCTGCGGTGGCTGCCGATGGGGTGCATGCAGACGCGCCCCGTCACGCGCAGCTTCCCCCCTTCGGCGCGCGTGACCTGCGCCGGTGTCGCGCTGCACGCACCCGCGAGCGCCGAACCGGCTCGGGCCTGGTGTGTGCCCTTGCCCGGACTCAGCCTGACCGAGGTGCGCGCGCGGGCCGCTCTGCTCACCGCCGCGCAGATGGCCGGCGCGCTGGGGCGCCTGCTCGACATGACGCTGGCATACACCGGAGAACGCGTACAGTTCGGTCGCTCGATCGGCCAGTTCCAGGCCGTTCAGCACCAGCTGGCGCAGCTGGCCGAGGAGGCCGCCGCCGCGCGCGTGGCGGTACATGCGGCCGCGGCCACCGAAGACCCACACTGCTTTGTTGCCGCAGCGGCCGCGGCCAAGGTGCGGGCGGGCGAGGCCGCGAGCCTGGCTGCGCGCATTGCGCACCAGCTGCACGGCGCCATCGGCGTCACCGCCGAGCACGCGCTGCACCTGTCCACGCGCCGGCTGTGCTGGTGGCGCGACGAGCACGGCAGCGAGGCCTTTTGGGCACGCGCGCTGGTGCAGGCCCTGAGGGACGGCGGCATGCGGTCGGCCTGGCAGGCTGCGGTGGCCTGCACCTCGCGTTGAACGGACTCGAACCATGAGCGCGCTGCGCGGCATCCGGGTGATCGACCTCACCGCCTACCTGCTCGGGCCCTTCGCCACGCAGATCCTCGGCGACATGGGCGCAGACGTCGTCAAGATCGAGTCGCACGAGGGCGACATCGTGCGCGGTATCGGACCGACGCGTTCGCCGGGCATGGGCGGCATCTTCCAGCAGAACAACCGCAACAAGCGCAGCGTCGTGCTCGATCTCAAGCAGCCGGCCGGCCGCGATGCGCTGCTGCGCTTGGCCGCCAAGGCCGACGTGTTCGTCTACAACGTTCGTCCGGCGGCGATGGCCAGGCTGGGGCTCTCGTACGAGGCGCTCGCCGCCGTCAACCCGGGCATCGTCTACGCCGGCGCGGTCGGCTTCGGCCAGGACGGCCCGTATGCCGCGCGGCCCGCGCTGGACGACCTGATGCAGGGCATGTCAGGCATCGCCGGGCTGTACGCGCGAGCCAGCGGCGGCGAGCCGCGCTACATCCCGATGGCCATGGCCGACCGCTACACCGGCATCGCGCTCGTCAATGCCATCCTCGGCGCCCTGGTGCACAAGCTGCGCACAGGCGAAGGGCAGTCGCTGGAGGTGCCGATGTTCGAGTCGCTCGCGCAAGGCGTGCTGGGCGATCATCTGATGGGCCATTCGTTCGATCCACCGCTGGGGCCGCCAGGCTATCTGCGCCACCTGAGCCCCGATCGCCGGCCCTTCCGCACGCAGGACGGCTACCTGTGCGCCTTCCTCATCAGCGACGGCCAGTGGCGTGCCATGCTAGATCGCATCGGCGAGCCCGAACTGTTGGATGATCCGCGCTTTGCCACGCTGCAGGCACGCACCGACCATTCGCGCGAGGTGTACGCCTGGCTGGACGCCGTCTTTCGCACGCGCACCACGTCCGAGTGGCTGGCCATCCTGGGTGAGGCCGATGTGCCGGCTGGCCCGCTGCACACGCTCGAGTCGCTGCTGGAAGATCCGCACTTGAACGCCGTGGGCTTCTTTCAGCACCTGCAGCATCCGACCGAAGGCACGCTCGTGAGCCTGCGGCCGCCGTCGCGCTGGTCACGCACGCAGCCGGAGATCCGGCGTGCGCCGCCGCTCCTGGGCGAGCACAGTGCCGAACTGCTGCGCGAGGCCGGCTATTCCGCCGCGGAGATCGCCGAGCTGGCGGCCGCCGGCGTCACGGTCGCGGCGGGCGACGGTTGCGGCTGATGGCCATCGCCCGTCGCCGGCCGCGCGCGGAGCTACACGCCGCGGAAACGCGGCGAACGCTTCTCGAGCAGGGCCGCAACGCCTTCCTTGGCATCGGCCATTTCGAGCGTGCGCGACTGCAGCAGCGCCTCGATCTCGCCAGCCGACCTCGGATCCCATTCGAGACCACGGTAGAGCGAGCGCTTCATCATTCGAACGGCCACCGGTGCATTGGCGGCGATCTCGTCGGCCAGTTCGCGAGCCCGCGCCAACACCTGTCCCGGCTCAACCGCATGGTTGGCGATTCCCAGCTCAGCGGCCTCGGCGCCCGAAAACACGCGCCCGGTGAACAGCAACTCCGCCGCACGCGGAACGCCGCACACGCGCGGCAGAAGATAGCTGATGGCCATGCCCGAATGCAGGCCCAGGCGCGCGAAATTGGCACCGTAGCGCGCCTCGCGGTTGGCCACGCGGATGTCGCACACCAGGCCGAGCCCGAAGCCGCCGCCGATGGCGTGGCCGTTCATCGACGCAATCACCGGTACTGGCACGTCAAGGATGCTCAGGAACGGCCGGTAGATCGCGTAGGACGCCTCATGCGGAAGTTCGCTGCCCCGCTCGAGCAACGAGCTGCGGAAGTCCGCGCCCGAACAAAAGTTGGCCCCGCTGCCGGTGATCACGACACAGCGGATGGCACGGTCTCCCTTCACTTCGTCGATGACCTGCTGGAATGCCTGCAGCAACTCGGGCGCCATCGCATTGCGCTGCTCGGGGCGGTTGAGCGTGATCTCGCAGACGGAGCCGCGACGATCGACGAGTACGGCAGAAGCGGTCATGGAATTCCTTGGGATTGGCACATGGCAAGTGTAGGCGTGGCGGGCTGCGTGGGCAGTCCGTCGAAGCCTGCGCGAGGCGCCATGTGAGGAGAACCCATTCAACGGGGGTGCAATGAAAATGCTCAAGCGACTTCTGATCGGCCTGCTGACCGCGGCGGGCCTGATGGCCTCGGTGCCGGCTTCGGCTCAGGCCTGGCCTTCGCGGCCGCTGCAAATGATCGTGCCTCAGGGCGCGGGCGGCAGCACCGATGCGCTGGCGCGGCTGGTGGCGCAGGCGCTGGGTGAGCGTCTGGGCCAGAACGTGGTGGCCGACAACCGCGCGGGCGCTGGCGGCGTGCTCGGAATCGGCGCTGCGGCCAAGGCGGCACCTGATGGGTATACGCTGCTGCTTGGCTCCAACACCACCGTGGCCGCCAACGCGTTCCTGTATGCGAGCTTTCCGGTCAAGCCGCTCGAAGACTTCACGCCGCTCGCGATGGCCGCCGATGCGCCATTTGTCTTCGTCGTACCGGCCCACTCGCCGCTCAAGTCGATGAGCGACCTGTTGGCCGCGGCCAAGGCGGCGCCGGGCAAGCTCAACTATGGATCGGGGACCAGCTCGGCGCTGCTGTGTACCGTACTGCTCAAGCGCGCCGCCGGAATCGACTTGACGCGCGTGCCCTACAAGTCGTCCGCGCAGGGACTCAACGATCTGATCGGCGGGCAGCTCGACGTCACCTGCGAGCCGCTGTCCAGCAGCATGCCCAACGTCAAGGCCGGCCGCATGCGCGCTCTGGCACAGACCGGCGCCCAGCGCTCGCCCCTGGCTCCCGACATCGAGACCGTGGCCGAAGCGGGGATCAAGGGCTTCGAGTACAGCGCCTGGTTGGGATTCTTCGTGCCGGCGGGCGTGCCGCGCGAGATCTCGTCACGCCTGGCAGCAGAGTTGCTGGCGGTGCTGAGGCTGCCGGCAACGGCCGACAAGATCCGCGGCATCGGTTTCGAGCCCCGCACCGCGGACGCCGACGCGCTGGCAGCGACGCATCGCGCGGAAATGGCCACCGTGGCGGCCACAGTGCGGGCAGCCGGCATCAAGGCCGAGTGAGGCCACATCCCGATTGCACAACCCTGTTGCACTCCTTCTCCAGGAGCGAACCCCGATGAACCGCCGTCCTTCCGCGCTGCGACGTCTGCTGCTCAGCGCGACCCTGCTGCTGCCGCTGCTGGCCGACGCCGCCGAGCCCTATCCCTCGCAGCCGATCCGCATGATCGTGCCCTTCGGCGCCGGCGGCACCAGCGACGTGGTGGCACGGCTGCTGAGCGCCAAGCTCTCCGAGTCGCTCAAGCAGACCGTCAATGTCGACCCGAGGCCGGGCGCCAACGGCATCATCGGCACCGACATCGTGGCCAAGGCCGCGCCCGACGGCTACACGCTGCTGCTCACCGTGGCCAGCGCGCAGACGCTGACCCCCGCGCTGTACAAGCTGCCCTTCGATCCGGTGAAGGACTTCGCGCCGGTGTCGCTGGTGGCCAACCTCGGTGGCGTGTTCCTTGTCAACGCGAACCTGCCGGTGCGCACGATGCAGGAGTTCGCGGCCGAGGCGCGCACGCGCCCAGGCCGCTTCAGCTACGGCGCCGGCACGAGCCTGCTGCGCCTTATCGGCGAGCAGCTCAGGCAGGCCATCGGCGCAGACATCACCATGGTGCCGTACAAGGGCACCGGTCCGCAGATGGCCGCGGTGGTTGGCGGCGAGGTGGATGCGGTGGTCGACCCCTTTGTCGGCATGGCCCACGTCAAGTCGGGCAAGGTGCGTCCGCTGGCCGTGCTGATGAACAAGCGCTCGCCGCTGCTGCCCGACGTGCCCACCTTCGAAGAAGCCGGCATCAAGGGCATCGCGCTCGACTCCTGGGCTGCGGTGCTGGCGCCGGCGGGCACGCCGCCGGAGATCGTCGCCAAGCTGTCGTCGGAGATCGCGCGCATCGTCGCATTGCACGACGTGCGCGAGCGTCTGGCGACACTCAACTACGAACCGGTGGGCAGCACGCCGGCCGAGCTCGCCCGCACGATCGACGCCGAGATCGTCAAGTGGAAGCGCGTGGTCAAGGAATCCAACTACAAGGCCGAGGAATGAACAGAATGGCCGCAATCCGACCACCGACCGCTGCAAGCCTGCCCCTGTTCATCGAGACCCATCTCGGCCGCGTGTCGCCCCTGGAGTGCGATCAGCTGGGCCACATGAACGTCCAGTACTACGTGGCCAAGGTCTCGGATGCGGCCTGGCACGTGATGGCGTCTATCGGCATCACGCCCGGCTACATCCGAGAGCGGCGTCGCGCGCCTGCGGCGGTGAAGCAGGAGGTGCTGTACCTGAAGGAGTTGCTCGCCGGCGACCTGGTTCGCATGGAAAGCGGCGTGCTCGAGGTCAGCGAGCGCAAGATCACCTTCTTCCACCGTCTGACCAACGTCGAGACAGGCCAAACGGCGATGAAGAGCAAGGTCTTCACGGTGATGATGGACCTGGACGCGCGGCGCTCCACAGCGCTGGATGCCGAGGTGCTGGCGCGTGCGCGCCAACGGCTGCTGCCCGCCGGGAGCGACGAATGACTGCGCCGGGCCACCTGATGAGTGGACGCGTCTTCGTCACCGGCCTCGGCTCGGTGAGCATGTCCGACTGCGACCAATGGGGCCACATGAACGTGCAGCACTACCTCGCGCGCGCCAGCGACGCGCAGGCCCACCTCGCGGCACGCATCGGCCTCGCGCCCGGCCGACTGCGCAGGGAGGGCTTGGCTTTGCGGCCACTCACGGACCGCACCCTGTTCAAGCGTGAACTGCGTGGCGGCGACATCCACGCGATCCGCTCGGGCATCCGTGCCGTGCACGACGACGGCACGCTCGACATCGCCAGCCGGATGACCAATCTGGAGACCGGCATCGAATCGGCGGCTTTCGAGACGCGACTGCGTCTGACGGGCGCCGGCGAGACGCCGCTGCCATGGCCAGCCGATGTGCTGGCGGCCGCCCGCGAGCACACCGGCGATCTGCCTGAGATGCCCCGGCCGTCGCCGATGGCCGCGGTACTGCCGCCGGGACCGCCACCGCTCGAGCGGATGCTGCTCACCTACCGCGGCTCGGTCGAACCGTGGGACTGCGATGTCGACGGCGTGGCGCCGCCGCGCGCGCACATCGCGCGCTTCAACGATGCCATCACGCATCTGTTCCGGGCGATGCATCTGGACCGCAAGGTGCTGTTCGCCTCCGGCACCGGCTCGGCGGCACTGGACTACGACATCGCCTATCACCGGCCGCTGCACGCTGGCAGCGCGGTGGAGGTCCGCAGCGGCGTGCTGGCGGTCGGCGAGAAGGTCTATCACATCGTCCACCACGTGGTCGACTCGAGCGACGGAGGCCTGTACACGAGCATCGTGGTCGCCGCCCTCTTCTTCGATCTGAAGCAGCGCAAGTCCGTAGCCATCCCTGCCAACATCCGGGCCTCGGCAGAGAGCCTGATCGCCCATGGCTGAGATCGGCCAAACCGGCCCCCGTGCACTGGATGGGCTGCGCGTGCTGGACCTCTCGCGCGTGCTGGCCGGCCCGCTGTGTGCCCAGATGCTGGCCGACCACGGCGCCGCGGTGATCAAGGTCGAGCCGCCCGAAGGAGACGAGGCTCGACGCATCGGCCCGCCGCTGGACGAGCGCGGCGAATGCGCCTATTTCGCGGCCCTAAACCGTGGCAAGCGCTCGATTGCACTGGATCTGTCCCGCCCCGCCGGCTGCGTCGTGCTCGAACGGCTGCTCGCAGGTGCCGATGTGCTGATCGAGAACTTCCTGCCCGGCACAATGGAGAAGTGGGGCCTGGGCTACGAGAGCACGCTCGCGGCGCGCCACCCGCGGCTCATCTACTGCGGCGTCAGCGGTTTCGGTGCGGGCGGGCCGCTCGGCGGCCTGCCTGGCTACGACGCGGTGGCGCAGGCGATTTCCGGGCTGATGAGCATCAACGGCACGCCGGAATCGGGCCCGGTGCGCCTGGGCGTGCCGGTGGTCGACTACCTCACCGGCTACAACGCGATGGTCGGCGTGCTGCTGGCCCTGGCTGCGCGTGAACGCACCGGTGCCGGCCAGCGCGTGGAAGCGACGCTGTTCGACACCGGCCTGGCACTGCTGCTGGCCCCGCACGCGTCGAACTGGTTCTACTCCGGGCGCATCCCGCAGCGAATGGGCAGCGCGCATCCGAACATCGTGCCGTACGACTGCTATACCGCGGCCGACGGGTCGATCTTCCTCGGCGTCGTCAACGACGGCCAGTTCCTTCGCCTGTGCGAGTGTGTGCAGCGTCCCGACCTGGCATCAGATCCACGTTTCGCCAATCCCGTGTCGCGACGCGAGCACCGTGAGGCGCTTCGTACCGAGCTCGAACGCACGCTGGCGCGCTACGAGGGTGCCGAGCTGTGCGAGATGCTGATGCGGCGCGGCGTGCCCGCCGGCGTAGTGAACAACGTGGCGCAGGCCCTGTCGCACCCGCACGCCGCGCACCGCGAGATGGTGGTGGAGGCCGACGGGCATAGGCACATCGGCGTGCCGGTCAAGCTCGGTGCCACGCCGGGGCGCGTGGCCAGTCTGCCGCCGACGTTGAGCCAGCATGCCGAAGGCATCCTCGCCGAGCTGGGGCTGGACGCTGCGGAACGCGACGCGCTGTACCGCGATGGCACGGTCAGGCCGCCGCCCGCGTAGCGGCGACCGCGCACGGCCGGGGGCCGCTTCGACGAGGCGCTGCCCGTCAGGGCCGCAGGCCAGTCATCCTGGATGTCAAGCGGACACGCGGCGGTACCAGGCGACACCGTCGGCGTCGAACTCGCGTCGCACCTCGCCAAGGTTCATCAGGTAGTTCAGGTTCGCGATGCTCTCGCCGCTGGCCAGTCCGAGCTGCATGCTCCCGTCGGCGGGGTCGATCGCTCGCGCGAACAGAGCGCCGAAGACATCGATCACCCGCTTCGGTTCGTCCAGCGTCCTCAGCAAACGCGCCAGCGATCGATGGTGCCCCTGCGCGAGGTAGTCCAGCCGCGCGTGCAAGCCGCGGAACGGCTCGTTGTGGGCCGGCAGCACCAGCACGTCGTCAGGCACCGTGGCCCTGATCTTCTGGATCGACGTCAGCCAGTCGTTCAGCGGATCGGCATCGGGCTCGGTCGGGTGGACCGACACGTTCGACGAGATGCGCGGCAGCACCTGATCGCCGCTGATCAGGATGCGGAGATCGGGGCAGTACAGGCAGGCATGCTCCGGCGAATGACCCGTGCCGACGACAACCTGCCAGTCATGCGCCCCGATCCGCACCGTCTCACCGTCCCGAATGCGCCGGTAGCTGTCGGGCAGCGCGTGGATGAACTGGCCGAACTTGCCGAATCGCGCGCGGTAGTCCTCGATCGCCGCTTCCGGCCAGCCGGCGCGGCGGTAGAACCGGATGGCGTCTGGCGGAGCCTCACGCCCGGTATCCGCGGTCAGCACCCGGCAGTTCAGGTATTCCGTCTTGGTCATCCACAAGTGGCAGTCGAACTTGCGCGTCAGCCAGCCGGCCATGCCCACGTGATCGGGATGCATGTGCGTGGCGAACACCCGGCCGACCCTTCGCCCGTCGTTGCCCTTGGCGAGCAGTTGCCGCCACGCGGCCAGCGTCTCGTCGGTGCGCATGCCGGTATCGACCACCGCCCAGGCGTCGCCGTCGTCGAGGGCCCACAAGTTGATGTGGTCGAGCTGCATCGGCATGGGCATGCGCATCCACATCACGCCAGGCGCCACTTGCAGCGCTTCGCCCGTCGCCGGCACTGTTTCGAATGGGTAGACGAGCGGCGGCTTGCCAATTCGGGACTCGGAGTTCACCGGATCGGTCATTGGTTCAGGCTCCTTTCGGATTCGGGCGGCGCCGCACCGCCGAATCGGCTCGTTTCGATGGTTCTTGTCTCACGTCAGACCGGCCGTGAAGGGCATGAGCGACTCGATACCGCGCGTCGGCCCATACCTTGACCGACTCGATCAACGCGGCCGCGGCATTGTCGGCCGGCGACAGCCGACCATCTTCAGCCCCGCCTGCTTGACCTTCTCGATGTCGCCGGCCTCGTCGCACTCGACCTGCGCGCAGGTGCTGCTCACGATGTACTCGCCCATCTTCGTCAGCACCGTCTGCCTGCGCGCCGGCAGGCAGGCTATGCCAGCGCTTCTCCCTGATCACGTCATTGGCGACCAAGTAACCGAGATTGTCGCCGATCATGGAAGCGTGCGAGCGCTTGTGGTTCTCACCGGACACCCCTGGCACCCGCAGCGGGCCCACACTGCCGGCCACCGCCAGCGCGGACGCGACCGGCATGCCGGCCGCCAGCAGAGCACGAACAGCAATGGCGCCTCTGCTGATCAAGGCGCGGGTCCCTCTTCGGCGTCCGACAGCGGCGGCAGCACGCTCACCGTCCAGTTCAGCACGCCCGGGCCGCTGGTGGCCGCGGCGCCGACAGCGAGTTCGTCCCAGGTGCATGGTCACCACGCATTCAGCCTCGCCGCTGGTCGAAGGCGCGCCCGTACACCATCGAGGCGATGGTGTTGCGCAGGATCTCGGTGGTGCCGCCTCCGAGCGCGAAGCCGCGGGAGTCGCGCACCATGCGCTCGAGCGGCAGCGCGCGCGTGAAGCCGGCATGGCCGTGGATCTGCAGCGCCTCGTTGGTGACGCGCTGGACCATCTCGTTGGCGTAGAGCTTCGCCATCGCCGCCTCCAGCGGGTCGGGGAAGCCGTCGACGAGGTGGGTCGCAGCGCGGTAGATCATCAGCCGCGCGGCGTGGATCTGCACGGCCATGTCGGCGACCTTCCACTGCAGGCCCTGGAACTCGCAGATCGGGCGGCCGAACTGCTCACGCTGCTGCGAGTACGCCTTCGCCGCCTCGTAGGCGGCCTGCGCGACGCCCAGGCACATCGCTGCGTTGCCCACGCGCTCGGGGCCGAACGAGCTCATCAGGCGCTTGAAGCTGCGCGTGGAGCCCGGGTCGCCTTCAATGATGACGTTGGCCCGTGGCACGCGGCAGCGGTCGAAGAACAGCTCGACCTCGGGCATGCCGCGGCCGCCCATCTTGCGCTCCGGGTGGCCGACTTCGAAGCCGGGCGTGCCGCGCTCGACGACCAGCGCGCCAATGCCCTTGGGCCCTTGCGTCTTGCCCCAGCGCGCGAACACGAAGACGTGCGTGGCGAGGTGGCCGCCGGTGCAATAGGCCTTCTGGCCGTGCAGCACAATGTGGTCGCCGTCGGGCGTAGCCGAGGTGACCATGTCGGTCATGCCCGAGCCCGCGCCCGGCTCGCTGATGCCGATGGCGAAGTTGGATTCGCCGCTCACGCAGCCGGGCAGCCAGCGCTGCTTCTGCTCGTTGCTGGCCATGACGGCGATCGCGCGCGAGGGCCCGTTGATCGCGATCTGCGCCACCAGCGCGGTGTTGAAGCACACGCGCGCGATCTCCTCGAGCAGGATCGTGCCCTGGATCACCGACGCGCCCGAGCCGCCATAGGCCTCGGGGATGACCATGCCGAGGTAACCCAGCCGGGCGAGCAGGTCGCGGTTCTCGGCGGGGAATTCTTCCTTCTCGTCCCAGTACGCGGCCTTGGCGGCGAACGCGCGCTCGGCGGTCTTGCGGATGTCCTGGCGGAAGGCTTCGAGGTCAGGGTCGAGCTGGAACATGGTCTAGCCGGTGTTGGGTTCAATGGCCGACGAAGTTGGCCTTGCGCTTCTCGAGGAAGGCGGCCACGCCCTCCTTGCGGTCGTCGCTCTGCAGCACGAGCCCCTGCGCATTCGCCTCGAGGTCGAGGAACGCTTCCAGGCTCGGCTGCATCGCGGCGCGGAACATGCGCTTGCCCATCGCCAGCGCGAAGGTGGCCGACTCGGCCAGTTCGCGCGCCAGCGCGAGCGCGCGGGCGTCGAGCGCATCGTCGGCGAGCACCTCGTTGACCATGCCGAGTTCGCGCGCTTCGGCCGCCGGCACAACGCGCGCGCTCATCATCAGCTCGCGCGCGCGCAGCACGCCGATGTACTGGGTGAGGAAGTAGGCCGCCGCGCCGTCCGGCGCGAGGCCGATCTTCTTGAACACGAGACTGAAGCTGGCGTTCTCCGACGCCAGGATCAGGTCGCACGCGAGTGCGAGGCTCCAGCCCACGCCGACCGTGGCGCCGCGCACCGCGGCGATCACCGGCTTGTCCATGTTGGCCAGTCCGGCGATGACGCGGTGGGCGCGCTGGATGCGCTGGCGGCCCGACAGCACGTCCAGCCCCTTCATCGTGCCCACGTCGGCCCCGGCGCAGAACGCGCGGCCCTCGCCGCGCAGCAGCACGGCGCGCACCTCGCCGTCCTTCTGCAACGCGACGGTGGCGTCGGCGAGCTGCTCCATCATCTCCGGCGTCAGCGCGTTCAGGCGCTCGGGCCGGGCCAGGGTGACGAGGGCGAGCGCGCCCTCGCGCTCGACGCGCACGGTCATGACGGGCTCCTGCTGCTGCGGATGTCGAAGATATGGTTGGCGATGTTGTTCTTCTGCGTCTGCGTGGTGCCGCCGGTGAGCGTGAGCATGCGCACGTCGCGCACCATGCGCTCCAGCGGCAACGAGCCGAAGTAGCCGTAGCCGCCGAACATCTGCTGGCACTGCACGGTCACGCGCTGCGCCATCTCGGTGGCGAAGACCTTGGCGATCGAGCAAAGCGCAGGGTCGGGCCTGCCGGCGTCGATCAGCGCCAGCGCCTTGTAGCAGAGGCAGCGCGCGGCCTCGATCTCGATCAGCGCATCGGCCATCATCCAGCGCAGGCCCTGCATCTCGGCCAGCTTCTGGCCGAATTGCTCGCGCACGGTCATGTACTCGCGCGCCAGGTCGAACGCGCCTTCGGCGACGCCCAGCGCCATCACGCCCATGCCGACGCGGGTGCCGTTGTAGAGGGTGAGCGGCCTGACGAAGCCGGCCGAATTGGCGGGGTCGCCCTCGGTGACGATGTTGGCAGCCGGCACGCGCACGTTGTCGAAGAACAGCTCGTTCTCGGCCGCGCCGCGCACGCCCATCTTGCCTTCGAGCTTCTTCACCGTGAAGCCGGGGCGGTCGCACTCGACGATCACCGTGCCGATGCCGCGCGCGCCGCTGCTCTTGCCGAAGCGCGCGTAGACCAGGTGCATGTCGGCGCGATCGCCAAAGGTGGTGAAGATCTTGCTGCCGTTGATGACCACCTCGTCGCCGTCGCGGACGGCCGAGGTGCGGATCGCGGTGCCGTCGGAGCCGGCCTGCGGCTCGGTCCAGGCGATGCTGCACTCGAGCTCGCCGCTGACGAAGCGCGGCAGCAGCCGCCGCTTCATCTCGATGGAGCCATGGTTGGCAATGATGCGCGGCGAGACGTTCTGGTCGTGCACGATCATCGCCGTCAGCAGGTCGACCTTGGCCAGCTCCTCGATCACGAGGTAGGTGTCCACCAGGCCGGCGCCGCTACCGCCGTACTCGCGGTCCATGCTCAGGCCGAGGTAGCCGAGCTCGGCGAGGCGGTGCTTGTTCTCCTCGGGGAACAGTTCCTCGCGGTCCCAGCGCGCCGCACGCGCGCGGAACTCGCCCTGCGCCAGCTTGCGAGCCGCGTCGCGCAGCTGACGCTGCTCGTCGTTCAGTTCGAAATCCAAGGCGTGTCCTTCACTTGGTCTTCAGGCCCATCAGGCCCGCGATCAGGTTGCGCTGCATCTGCGACGTGCCGGCGGTGATGGTGGTGGCGCGCGCGTCGCGGTAGTGGCGCTGCATGTCGAACTCCATGATGTAGCCGTAGCCGCCCATGATCTGCATGCCCTGGTTAGCGATGTTCGCGTAGGCCTCCGAGCCGAACAGCTTGGCCTGCGAGATGGCCATCAGCGCGTCCTCGCCGCGCTCGAGCTGGAACGCAGCGCGCCACATCAGCATGCGGCTCGCCTCCACCGCGGTCTGCATGTCGGCCAGCAGGTGCGCGATCGACTGGAAGCTGCCGATCGGCCTGCCGAACTGCCTGCGCTCCTTGGCGTAGGCGAGCGCCAGATCCACCGCTGCCTGCGCGCAGCCTGAATAACCAGCGGCCGTCATCAGCCGCTCGAGCTGCAGGCCAGACAGCATGTAGGCCCAACCCTTGTGCGGCTCGCCGACCAGCCGGTCGGCCGGCACGCGCACGTCGTCGAAAAACACTTCGTAGGTGCCGAGCGCGCGGCGGCCGAGCGTGTCGAGCTTGCGCAGCGTGATGCCCGGGGTGTCCTTGTCGACGAGGAACAGCGACAGCGACTCCTGGTGCGGCCCTTCGGGCTTGCTGCGCGCGTACAGGTTGATGACGTTGCGCTCGGCGCCGGCGCCGGTGGAGAACACCTTCTGCCCGTTGATCACCCAGTGCTCGCCGTCACGGCGCGCACTGGTGCGCATCGCCCCGGCGTCGGACCCAGCGCCTGGCTCGGTCATCGAGATCGACATCTTGATGCGGCCGTCCATCAGCTGCGGCAGCCAGTACTGGCGCTGCGCCTCGGTGCCGTTGTGCAGGATGTTCAGGCCGTTGAAGACGCAGGTGCCGTAGGCGCCGAGGAAGTCGTAGCTCTTGCGGCCCAGCTCCTCGGCGATGATGGCGAAGTCAATCACGCTGCCGCCCAGGCCGCCCACCGGCTCCGGGAACGGCATGCGCAGCAGGCCCAGCTCGACGAAGGCGTCATACAACTCACTCGGGTAGCGGGGCTCCTGGTCGCAGCGGCGGATGTACTCGGGTGTGGCGATGCGGTCGAGCATGGCGCGCACGCTGTCGCGCAGCAGGTTCTGCTCTTCGGTGAACGAGAAGTCGATCGGCATGGCATGCTCCTCAGCGCGCGACATAGGGCGGCAGCCCGGTCGCGGCGGTGAGCCCGCCGTCGGCCACCAGCGCCGCACCGGTGATGAACGAAGCCTCGTCAGAGGCAAGGAAGGCGATCGCCGCGGCAATCTCCTGGGCGCTGCCCATGCGCTGCAGCGGGTGCGCCGCCGCCATCATGGTGCGCAACTCGTCAGCGCGGTCGCCGGCTAGGATCTGCGTGACGCGCGTGTCGATGCCGCCCGGGCAGACACAGTTGACGCGGATGCCCTGCCCTGCGCATTCCAGCGCCGCGGCCCGGGTGAGGTTCACGACGCCGGCCTTGGCCGCGTTGTACGCCGGCATGCCGACGTCGCCGGCAATGCCCGACACCGAGGCCGTGTTGACGACGGCGCCCTTGCCCTGCCGGCGCATCACCGGCAGCGCGTACTTCAGGCCGAGGAACACGCTGGTCAGCGTGACCGCGAGCGTGCGGTTCCATGACTCGACGGTGGTCTCGCAGAGCAACGCCGGCTCGCCGTAGCCGGCGTTGTTGACGAGCACGTCGAGTCGACCCCAGCGCTGCAGCGCCAGCGCCACGGTGTCCTCGATGGCAGGCGGTTCTGCCGCGTCCATCTTGATCCACGCGGCCTCGCCACCGGCCTCGGCAATGGCCTGAGCGGTCGCCCGCGCACGCGTGCCGCTGAGGTCGGCCACCAGTACGCAAGCGCCCTCGGCCGCGAAGCGGAGCGCACTCGCCTGGCCGATGCCCGAACCGGCTGCGGTGACGACGGCGACCTGGCCCTCGAACCGCCGGCTCATCGCGGCCTCACTCCGCCTCGACCGTGCCCCGGGGCAGGAAGGTGATCGTCTCGGTGAAGTCGACCAGCACCTCGCCGTGCTGATTGATCACGCGGTGACGCAGGTCCATCAGCGTGTAGCCGCGCGAGGTGGGCGGCCGCAGCCAGGCCTCGCCCTCGACGTGCACGGTGTCGCCCGGAAACAGCGCACCCTTGACGCGCGCCTGTACGCCCGTCATGCCGCCGAAAGGGCCGTGCTCGCGGCCTTCGAGCACCTGATCGATGACGCCAGCCACCGTCGGCGCGAGCAGCCCCATGCCCAGCGAGATGATCATCGGCCCCGGCGCGAAGCGGTTGCGGTGCCGACCCGACATATGGGCCTTGATGTACTCCATGTCGATGAAGAAGGGCTCGTGCAGCCCGACCACATTGACGAAGGTGACGATGTCGGTTTCGGTGATGGTGCGGTTGTGCGTGCGGAAGGGCACGACGCGTGCGTCGGCCAGCGGCTCGGTGGACATGATGGGCTCCTCGTGCTTGCCTGTGGGTTGTGCGCTGCCGTGCCGATCAATCGGCACCCGGCTTCAGACACTCGGGCATCTTCGCCAGCGGAAAGCCCTCGTAGGGCCGGTTGCGGCTGTGCTCCTCGAGCTTCCATGTCTGGCGTGCGTTGGGCACGCCGCCGTCGACGCGGATGAACGAGCCGGTGATATAGGCCGCTCCCTCGGACAGCAGATACACCACCGCCGAGGAGATTTCGGCTTCGGTGCCATAGCGTTGCAGCGGTGCAGTCTTCATCAGGCTGCGGAACTTGGCCTGCATCTCCGGGCCGTAGGTGTCGAAGCCGCTGCTGGCGATGAAGCCCGGCGCCACGGCGTTGACGCGCACGCCGGCATGACCCCATTCGCAGGCCGCCGTCTCGGTGAAGGACAGCATGCCCGCCCGCGCGGCGCCGCTGTGCGCCATGCCGGGCATGCCCATCCACATGTCGGCGATGATGTTCACGATGGCGCCGCCGTGGCCCTCCATCCACTGGGTGTAGGCCTCGCGCGAGACGAGGAAGCCGCCGTGCAGGTTGTTGCGCACCACCGCGTCCCAGCCCTTGAGCGTGATGTCGCGTACCGGCTGCGGGTACTGACCGCCGGCATTGTTGACCAAGCCATCGATGCGTCCGTGGGAGGCCAGCACGTCGGCGATCATCTGCTTCACGCCCGATTCGTCGCGGATGTCGCAGGAGTGGATCGTCACCGTCACCTGCGGGGCAGCCGCGGCGATCTCGGCCTGCACCGCCTGCAGCTTCTCAACCTTGCGGCCCACCAGCGCAAGTGCGGCGCCCAGGCTGGCCAGTTCGTGCGCGATGCAGCGGCCAATGCCGCTCCCGCCACCCGTGACGATGATGGTCTGCCCAGCGAACAGGCCGGGGCGGAAGACGGAACGGTAGGATGCTGTGGTCATGGTTTGCTTCGTTGGGGTTCGTCGACGGGCTTGAGCATGAAGTTGCCGTGGCCGATGGCAATGGGCTTGTCGGGGCTGGATTGCCAGGCTTCGACACGCAGGTGAGCCACCCTCTTGCCTTGCTTGACCATGAACACCTGGGCATAGGTGTCAACCGGCCGGCCGGAGCGCAGGTACTCGAAGGTGAAGTTGATGGTCTTGGGCAGATCCGCGCTGTCCATGTCCCACAACAGGTAGAACAGGCCCGCACATTCCAGGAAGCCGCCGATCGCGCCGCCGTGCAAGGCCGGCAACGCCGGGTTGCCGATGAGCTTCTTGTCGAAGGGCATGCAGGCACCGAACTGATCGCCACGGATGTCCAGGCGGACGCCCAGGAAGCGCGCGTACGGCACCAAAGCCACCAACGGCTCCCAGTCACGGCTGTCGCGCGCCGCGGCGACGATGCTCTCGATCGTCATGGCTTGGCCCCTTCCAACATCGTGAGCGCCGCTTCCAGCGGGATGACCGGCCCGTCTGTGAACATGAAGATTCCAGACGAGGTGGCGATCGGGTCGTCAGGGCTGTCGTGATAAGCCGCGCCGCGGACGAAGGCCAGTTCGTGCCCGAGCTTATAGCAAACGGCGCCGCCAAGAATCTCGCGCCCTGGAGTGGCCGGCTTCAGGTAGTCGATGCGCAGATCGAGCGTGGCCATCGGGCGCAGCTTGTCCAGCTTTACGAAGATGGCCAGACCGTAACAGCTGTCCAGCAGCGCCGTGATCACGCCACCGTGCACCACACCGCTCGCCGGATTGCCAACCAGGCGTTCGTCCGGCAGCACCTTGATGACGCACCAGTCGGGTTCGACCTCGTGCAGCCTCAGCCCCAGTTCGCGGCTGTAGGGCGAGATCACGGTGATCTGCTGCCACTTGCGGACCTTGTCCGCTTGATTGTTTTCGACGTCAGGCATTCGATTCCTCTCCTACATCAGGTGCACGAGTGCGCCCTTCACATGCGCTTGGCCACTTCTTCGAGCATGACCTCGGTGGCGCCGCCGCCGATGGCCTCCACGCGAGCATCGCGCACCATCCGCTCGATGGCGGCCTCGCGCATGTAGCCGAAGCCGCCATGGAACTGCTGGCAGTCATAGAGCACCTCGTTGACCAGCTCGCCGCACAGCGCCTTGACCATCGACACCTCCTTGACGCATTCGCGGCCTTGGGCGTCGAGCCAAGCGGCGTGGTAGACGAGCGCGCGCGCCGCCTCGACCTGCGCGGCACGCGCGGCCAGGCGCTGGCGGATCGCCTGCTTGTCCCACAGCGTGGCGCCGAAGGCCTTGCGCTCGCGCACATAGGCCACCGTCATCTCGATCGCGCGCGCCGCCTCGCCGACACAGGCGGCGCCCAGCACCATGCGCTCGTTCTGGAAGTTGCGCATGATCTGGTAGAAGCCCTTGTTCTCCTGCCCGAGCAGGTTCTCGGCGGGGACGCGGCAGTTCTCGAACACCAGCTCCGCGGTGTCGCTGGACAGCCAGCCGCTCTTCTTCAACGCCCGGCCGACCCGGAAGCCCGGTGTGCCCTTCTCGACAGCGAAGATCGAGATGCCGCGCGATCCCTTGGCCGCTGCGTCGGTCTTGGCCCCCACGAAGTACAGGTCGGCATGCACACCGTTGGTGATGAACATCTTGCTGCCGTCGATCACCCAGTGATCACCATCGCGCACGGCGCGGGTGCGGATGCCGGCCACGTCGGAGCCTGCGTCGGGCTCCGTCACCGCCACCGCGCAGACCTTGTCGCCCCGTATCACCGCCGGCAGCCACCGCTGCAGTTGCTCGGGCGTGCCGAAGTTGGCCAGGTGCGGCGAGGCCATGTCGGTGTGCACCGTGACCGTGACCGCGAAACCGCCGAAGGTCGAGCGGCCGAGCTCTTCTGCCAGGATGGCGGAGTACAGGGTATCGAGCGCCGAGCCGCCATACTGCTCGGGATAGCGTATGCCCAGGTAACCCAGGCTGCCCATCTGCTGCAACACCTCGCGCGGCACCATGCCCGCTTCTTCCCAGGCGCCGGCCTTGGGCACGATCTCCTGCTCGATGAAGCGGCGCAGGTTGTCGCGGAACTGTCGATGTTCGTCGGTGAAGTAGATCGGCTCGTTCATGTCGTCGTCTCAGTTTCGATGGTCACCAGGAGATCTCCGCCCCGCACCGAATCGCCGACGCGGCAGCGCAGCTCGGCCACCGTGCCATCGGCCGGAGCGGCCAGGGTGTGCATCATCTTCATCGCCTCGACGATGAGCAGCGGCTCGCCGGCCCGTACGCGGGCGCCTGTCACCGTCGAGACAGCGGCCACCAGACCCGGCATCGGTGCACGCAGCACGTTGCCTTCCCCCGCCTTGCCGGCTGCCGCAGCTGCCAATGCATGGGCCGTGCGGTCGATGCGCGTGAAGGCGTGGATGCCCTGCTCGCTGTGCAGCCACACCCGTTCGGTACCCGCCTCGCGGGCCGTCAGGAACGTGAACGCCTCGCGCACGCCTTCCCGCTCGATCTGGAGCCGTTGGCCGTCGAGCTGTGCGGCGACGTGCATGCGGCAGTCGCCTGCTTCAACCCACCAGCCCACGCCCTGGCGCCGCACCAGCGCACGGTGCAGGTTTCGGGCGGCGTCTTCAAGCAGCACCAGAACGCCGGCCGGCACCACGTCGCCCAGCAGCCGCCAGGCGCCCAAGGCGTGCCAAGGTGAGGCCTGTGCGCTGGACTGCGCCGCCAGCACGCAACCCAGCGCAGCCTGCGCAATCGCCGGTGCCGCGTCGCCTCGCGGCACCCAGCCGCCGGGAAAGCCGCGTTCGATGTAGTGCGTGCTGAGCGGGCCCCCGAATGCAGGCGCGCGCACCAGATCGGCCACGAAGCCCAGGTTGCTGCGCACGCCCAGCAGCCGGTACGCGCCCAGAGCGCTGCTCAAGCGCCGCGCAGCCTGGTCGCGCGTGTCCCCGAAGGCGATCACCTTGGCCAGCATCGAGTCGTAGTGCGGCGTGACCGCGCTGCCAGCCCGCACCCCACTGTCGACGCGGACGCCTTCGCCCGCCGGTTCGTCGCAGACGACCACGGTGCCGACCTCGGGCGTGAAGCCGGCCGCCGGATCCTCGGCACACACGCGCGCCTCGATGGCCCAGCCGCGGCGCGCGATCTGCGCCTGCGTGAACGCGAGCGGCTCGCCGGTGGCCACGCGCAGCTGCCACTCGACGAGGTCCAGTCCCACCGTGGCTTCGGTGACCGGGTGCTCGACCTGCAGCCGCGTGTTCATCTCGAGGAAGAAGGTGTCGCCACTGGCCGCATCGTGGATGAACTCCACGGTGCCGGCCGAGTGGTAGCCGATTGCTTGGCCGATCGCCAGCGCATGGCGGTACAGCGCTTCGCGCTGCACCTCGCTCAGGTGGGCGGCCGGCGCCTCTTCGATGACCTTCTGGTGGTTGCGCTGGATCGAGCACTCGCGCTCGAACAAGTGCACCAGATGACCGTGCTGGTCACCGAGCAGTTGCACCTCGAGGTGGCGCGGCTCGGCAAGGTAGCGCTCGAGCAGCACGCGGTCGTCGCCGAAAGATGCCTTCGCCTCGCGGCGCACGGTGGCCAGGGCAGGCGCGAAATCCGCCGGCTGCCGTACCACCCGCATTCCCTTGCCGCCGCCGCCCGCCGAGGCCTTGATGAGCACCGGCCAGCCGATGCGCGCGGCAGCCTGCGCCAGCACGGCGTCGGCCTGATCGTCTTCGTGGTAGCCCGGCACCACCGGCACGCCGTGCCCGACGGCAATGCGCTTGGACTCGATCTTCGAGCCCATGCGCCGGATGGCCTCGCGCGAGGGGCCGACGAAGACGATGCCCGCCGCTTCGCAGGCGTCGATCAGCGCCGGGCTCTCGGACAGGAACCCGTAGCCGGGGTGCACCGCCTGGGCGCCGCTGGCCCGTGCCGCGGCCAGGATCATCTGAGCGTCCAGGTAGCTGCGCGCGGCCTCGGCCGGTCCGATGCGCACCGCAGCGTCGCACTCGGCCACGTGGCGCGCATCGCGGTCGGCGTCGGAGTAGACGGCAACGCTGCGCAAACCAAGCCGTCGCGCGGTGCGCGCAATGCGGCAGGCGATTTCGCCGCGGTTGGCGATCAGCAGGGTGTCGAACATCGCCCCGCTCACCGCTTGCGCCATGCGGGCGACCGCTTCGCGAAGAAGGCCTCGATGCCCTCGCGCCCTTCGTCGGTCTCCCAGGCGTCGGCCAGCTTGTCCGCGCCGTAGATCATGCTCGTGGGCAGGTCGTGGCTGTCCACGTAGGTCACCAGCTTCTTGGTGGCCGCCACCGCACCGGGGGCGCATTGCAGCAGATCGGCCAGCTCCCGCTCGACCGCAGCGTCCAGCTCCGCCGTCGGCACCACCTCGGACACCAGGCCGAGCCGCCGCGCCTCCGCAGCGCTCATGCGCTTGGCAGTGAGAAAGGTGCGGCGCGCATTCGCCTCGCCCATGCGCGCGACGACGTAAGGGGAGATGTTGGCCGGGATCAGCCCGAGCCGCACTTCCGTCAGGCAGTAGCTGCCGGTGTTGACCGCAACGGACACGTCGCAGACCGAGATCATGCCCACGCCGCCACCATAGGCCGGCCCGTTGACCCGGCCGATCAGCGGCATCGGCAGCTCGTTGAGCGCACGCAACATCAACGCCAGCTCGAAGCTTTCGGCCACGCGCTGCTCGCGCGTCTTCTTCATGTTCTGCTGCATCCAGCCGAGGTCGCCGCCGGCGCAGAAGGTGGCCCCGGCGCCCGTGAGCACGACCGCACGCAGGCCCTTCTCTCCCGCGAGCCAGTCGGCGGCCTTCCTCAGCTCCGCGATCAACATGGCGTTGAGCGCGTTGTGGGTGTCGGGGCGGTTCAGCGTCAGGCGCGCGACGCCGCGGGCGTCGACATCGAGCAACAGAGTCTGGAATGCGGGTGGGGTCATGGTCACATGCGATAGACAGGGGTCGCCGTCTTGCGGATTGGTCGGCGCGCGCACAGTGCGAGCGCCAGGCCCAGCACGTCGCGCGATGACGACGGGGCAATCAGGCCGTCGTCCCACAGCCGCGAGGTGGCGTAGTAGGGATCCGATTGGCGCGCGTACTGCTCGCGCACCGCACGTTCCGTTTCCGCCAAGCGTGCCTCGTCGGCCGGGCCGCGCAGGTTGGAGCGTGCGAGTTCCAGCATCACGTTGCTGGCGATGTCGGCGCTCATCGTCGCCACCTGCGCGCTCGGCCAAGCGAACAGGAACTCGGGCTCGAAGCCACGCCCGCACATGCCGTAGTTGCCCGCGCCGTAGGAGCCGCCGACGATCAGTGTGAGTTTGGGCACGCGTGCGCACGACACGGCGTAGACCATGTTCGCACTGTGCTTGGCGATCCCGGCGCGCTCGGCCTCGCTGCCGACCATGAAGCCGGCGATGTTCTGCAGAAACAGCAGAGGCACGCCGCGCTGGTTGGCCAGCTCGATGAAGTGCGTGCCCTTCAGGGCCGCCTCGGCGACGAGCGCCCCGTTGTTGCCGAGGATGCCGACCGGATGGCCGTGGATGCTGCCGAAGCCGGTGACGAGCTGGGCACCCCAGTCGGGCTTGAATTCGTGCCACTCGCTGCCATCGACCAAGCGCGCGATGATCTCGCGCGCGTCGTAGGGCTGCTTGGGGTCTGCCGGCACCAGGGCGTCGAGTTCGGCCGTGTCGTACAGCGGCGGACGCGGCGCCAGCGGCGGTGCCGGCAGCGCCGCCGCCGGCAGGCTGGCGACGATCTCGCGCAGGCGCGCCAGCGCCTGCGGCTCGTCGTCGGCCAGGTGGTCGTTC
>CAKZXL010000242.1 GCA_937883885.1 uncultured Aquincola sp.
CCGTCGAACTCGACGATCACGCCGATGCGGGTGCCGTGCAGGTAGCTGGCCAGCTGGCCGCCGTCGGCGTAGCGCTTGAAGCGGCGGATCGACATGTTCTCGCCGATCTTGCCGATCAGACCCTTGCGCACGTCTTCCAGCGTGGGGCCGAAGGTGTCCTGCTCGTACGGCAGGGCCGACAGCGCGGCCACGTCGGCCGGGTTCTGCTCGGCCACCAGCTTGGCGGCGGCCGCAGCGAAGGCCAGGAACGATTCGTTCTTCGAGACGAAGTCGGTTTCGCAGTTGACTTCGATCAGGGCGCCGGTGGTGCCGTTGACCGATGCGGCGACCACGCCTTCGGCGGTCACGCGCGAGGCGGCCTTGCCGGCCTTGTTGCCCAGCTTGACGCGCAGGATCTCTTCAGCGCGGACCAGATCGCCTTCGGCTTCGGTCAGCGCCTTCTTGCATTCCATCATCGGCGCATCGGTCTTGGCGCGCAGCTCGGCGACCATGCTTGCGGTGATTGCGGGCATCTCAGATTCTCCGTTGAGTGAAAAAGGGGCTCAGCGGCCCCTTTCGAACAATGTCGGCTCCGGCGGTGCGGTGGCACCGCCGCTGTCCATGGGCGCGGATCAGGCGTCTTCGCTGACCTCGACGAACTCGTCGTCGCCGGCCGAGACGGCCTGCACGAGTTCGTTGGTGGCGTTGGCCTTGCCTTCCATCACGGCGTCAGCCACGGCGCGGGCGTACAGCGCCACGGCCTTGGCCGAGTCGTCGTTGCCGGGGATCACGTAGTCGATGCCCACCGGCGAGTGGTTGGTGTCGACCACGCCGATGATGGGAATGCCCAGCTTCTTGGCTTCGGCGATGGCGATCTTGTGGTAGCCGACGTCGATGACGAACAGGGCGTCGGGCAGCGCGGTCAGGTCGCCAATGCCGCCGATGTCCTTCTCGAGCTTGGCGATCTCGCGTTGGAACAGCAGCGCTTCCTTCTTGATGGCGGGCTGGGTGCCGGCCTCGACCTGCGCCTGCATGTCCTTGAGCTTCTTCAGCGAGCCCTTGACCGTCTTGAAGTTGGTCAGCATGCCGCCCAGCCAGCGCTGGTCGACATAGGGCATGCCGCAGCGCTGAGCTTCCTCGGCCACGACTTCGCGGGCCTGGCGCTTGGTGCCGACCATCAGGATCGTGCCGCGCTTGGCCGACAGCTGGCGGATGAACTTCATCGCCTCTTCGAAGAGCGGTTGCGTCTTCTCGAGGTTGATGATGTGGATCTTGTTGCGATGGCCGTAGATGTACGGGGCCATCTTGGGGTTCCAGAAGCGGGTTTGGTGGCCGAAGTGGACACCGGCTTCCAGCATTTCACGCATCGTGACGGACATGGAGACTCCGAAGGTTGGGTCTAGAATCCGGCGTGAATCGAAACGGAAAAGCAAGGCGGTTTTGCCCTGCGGTAGCCAGCGATCCGCAGATGGTCTGCATGATCTTTGCGGCACCCGTTCCGACACCTTTCAGCAGCCGGATTCGCGATTGATTTACCGTTGGCACCCCTGCCCCAATGGCAGAGAGCGGGTAAACCACAAGATTCTAGCACGGGCCCGGCGCCCTCACCTTTTTGCCGCACGCCCTGCGTGGTTCGGCACCTCCTTCAGCATGCTCAACCGGCTTTCCGTCAGCGCGTCCTCGCGCGTCCGCCCCCTTCCTGCAGCCGCCTGCCGCCCCTTGGCGGCCGGCGCCTTCGCCTGACATGCGCATCGCCGTGATCGGCGCCGGCATCGTCGGCGTGACCACCGCCTACGAACTGGCGGCCGATGGCCATGAGGTGGAAGTCTTCGAGCGCCGCGGCACTGTGGCCGAAGAAACCAGCTTTGCCAACGCCGGTGTGCTGGCGCCGGGTTACGTCACGCCGTGGGCCGCGCCGGGCATGCCGGGCAAGGTGCTGCGGCAGCTGTTCAGCCGCCATGCGGCGGTGCGCTTCGGCGGCCTGCCGGGGCCGGCCACGCTGGGTTGGCTGTGGCGCTGGTGGCGCGCCTGCGATGCGGCGGTGTGGGGCCCCAACCGCGCCGCCATGCATGCGCTGGCCCGCTACAGCCGCGATCGCATGACCGAGCTGCAGCAGGCGCTGCACCTGGAGTTCGAGCAGTCGAAAGGCCTGCTGGTGCTGCTGCGCACGCCGCGCGAGGTATCGCAGGCGCGCCATGGCCTGAAGCTGCTGGCCGAGATGGGTGTGGACTTCCACCTGGTGGATGCCGCCCGCTGCCGCGAGATCGAACCCGGCCTGCAGGCGGACACGCCGCTGCATGCCGGCGTGCACCTGGCGCAGGACGGTGTGGGCAACTGCCGCCAGTTCGCGATGCTGCTGCGCGCCGAGGCGCAGCGCCTGGGCGCACGCTTTCGCTTCCACCACCAGGTGCAGGCGATCGAGCCGGGCGCCGCGCCGGTGCTGCGCTTTGTCGAGCAGGTGCAGGACGAGCCGGCCGGACCCGCCCAGACCGAGCGCTACGACGCGGTGGTGCTGTGCGCCGCGCTGGGCTCGCTGCCGCTGCTGAACAAGCTGGGGCTGCGGCTGCCGATGCAGCCCGTCTTCGGCTATTCGATCACCGCGCCGCTGCGCATCGTCGAAGGTCACCCCGACTTCGGCCCGCGCGCCGCGCTGATGGACGAGAAGTACAAGGTCGCGATCTCGCGCCTGGGCCAGCGGGTGCGCGTGGCCGGCGCGGCGGAAATCGGCGGCGCGGCGGGCCAGTGGTCGCAGGCGCCGCTGGACACGCTGTACAAGGTGCTGCACGACTGGTTCCCCGGCGCCGCCCACCTGGCCCAGGCGCAGCGCTGGAAGGGCGCGCGGCCGATGCTGCCCGACGGTCCTCCGGTGCTGGGCGCCGGCAGCGCGCCGGGCGTGTGGCTGAACCTGGGCCATGGCTCATCGGGCTGGGCGCTGTCCTGCGGCTCGGCGCGGGTGCTGGCCGACCAGATCGGCGGCCGCGCGCCGGCCATCGACACCAGCCGGCTGTCAATCGACCGCCTGCGCTGAAGGCCTGCCCGGCGGCATCCCAGGAGTGAACGATGACACGCCCTGCCCCCGTCCTGCCCGCCGACACGCCGCTGCCCCTGCACGGCATTGCGGCCGCCCGTCGCCTCGAAGCGGCCGCTGCGGCCGGCCTGCCGCCGCACACGCTGATGCAGCGCGCCGGCCTGGCGGTGGCGCGGCTGGCGCTGGCGGTGGCGCCCCATGCGCAGCGGGTGACGGTGCTGGCCGGCCCCGGCAACAACGGCGGCGATGGGCTGGAGGCGGCGCTGCACCTGACCCGCGCCGGCCGGCAGGTGGCGGTGTGGCTGACCACCGCCGACACCCAGGCGCTGCCGCCCGATGCCGCGCGCTCTTACCTGCGTGCACGTGAGGCTGGCGTGCGGCTGCACACCGCCGACGAAGCCCTGCCCGCGGCCGACCTGGTGATCGACGCCCTGCTGGGCCTGGGCGCCAGCCGCGCGCCGAAGGGCGCCGTGGCCCAGGCCATCGCATGGGCCAACGCGCAGCGCGCGCCGGTGCTGGCGGTGGACCTGCCTTCCGGCCTGCACGCCGACACCGGCGCGCGGCTGGGCGAGCTGGCGGTGCAGGCCATGCACACGCTCAGCCTGCTGGTGCTCAAGCCCGGCCTCTTCACGGCCGAGGGCCGCGGGCTGTGCGGCCGGCTGTGGCACGACGACCTGGGCATCGACCCCGAATTGCTGGCCGCCGAAGCGCCGCTCGCCCGGCTGGGCGCCAGCACGGCCCCGCCCTTCGCGCCGCGCGGCCATGCGCAGCACAAGGGCACCTTCGGCGATGTGGCGGTGGTAGGCGGTGCCCCCGGCATGGCCGGTGCGGCCCGACTGGCGGCCCGCGCCGCACTGGCGGCGGGCGCCGGTCGCGTCTACCTGAGTCCGCTGGACCCGGCGAGCGGCCACGACGACGGCCGGCCCGAGCAGATGCACCGGCCGCAGGTCTGGCTGCAGCCGCAGGGCCTGCTCAGCCAGTCCACCGTGGTGTGCGGTTGCGGCGGTGGTTCGGCGGTGGCCGAGGTGCTGCCGGCCGTGCTGGCACAGGCGCCGCGCCTGGTGCTGGACGCCGATGCGCTGAACGCGGTGGCCACGGACGCCCGCCTGCAGCAGGCGCTGGCCGGCCGCGGCCGCCGCGGGCAGCACAGCGTGCTCACGCCGCACCCGCTGGAAGCGGCGCGGCTGCTGGGCTGCACAACCACCCAGGTGCAGGCCGACCGCCTGAATGCCGCGCTGCAACTGGCCGCGCGATTCGATGCGGTGGTGGTGCTCAAGGGCTCGGGCAGCGTGATCGCCGCGCCGGGTCGGCTGCCGGTGATCAACCCCACCGGCAATGCGCTGCTGGCCACCGCCGGCACCGGCGACGTGCTGGCCGGCTGGCTGGGCGGCACCTGGGCGCAGCTGCCGCGGCAGGACGGCTGGGCCGCAGCGCTGGAAGCGGTGCGCCGCCACGGCGCCGCAGCCGACCAGGCGCTGCTGCAAGGTCTGCAAGGGCCGCTGCGCGCGGCCGAGCTGGTGGAGGCGATGCTGCACACCCGCTGATCGGCACCTGGGCGCGGGCGACCCGCCGCTGCGGCGGCGCCCGGCCCGGAAGACCCGTCAGCGGCGCTTGCGCGTCTTGCCCGTGGCCGACGACTTCCGGCTGGCGCCGTTGCTGCTGCTGCGCTTGCCCGCCGCCTTGCGGGTGCGGGCCTTCACGCTGCGGTCGGCCTCCTGCACCGCGGCCAGTTCTTCCACCGCGCTGGCGGCGGCACGGCGCTCGCCGCCCTTGTCGCGGCCCTCGCGGCTGTCGCGCCCTTCGCGTCCTTCGCGCCCGCCGCGGCCCGTCGGCCGTTCGGGCTCGCCTTCACGCACCATGCGGAAGTCGATGCGCCGGCCGTCGAGGTCGACGCGGCTCACCTGCACCCGCACGCGGCTGCCGATGGTGTAGCGCACGCCGCTGCGTTCGCCGCGCAGCTCCTGCCGCGCCTCGTCGAAGCGGAAGTACTCGCCGCCCAGCTCGGTGATGTGCACCAGGCCTTCCACGTACAACCCGTCCAGCGTGACGAACAGGCCGAAGCTGGTGGCCGCGGTGACGGTGCCGCCGAATTCCTCGCCCAGGCGCTCACGCATGTAGCGGCACTTGAGCCAGGCTTCCACGTCGCGCGAGGCTTCGTCGGCCCGGCGCTCGTTGGCGCTGCAGTGCGCGCCCGCGATCTCCCACACGTCGGCCCCGTGCGCACGTGCCGCGCCGGCGTTGCCGGCCACCGCACCCTTGACCGGCTTGCCGCCCTTGCGCACCGTCACCGGCGGCTCGGCGGCCAGCAGCTTGGCATCGAGCTGGTACTTCTTGCCGCCCAGCAGCGCCTTGATCACCCGGTGCACCAGCAGGTCGGTGTAACGGCTGATCGGGCTGGTGAAGTGGGTGTACGCCGGGTAGCCCAGGCCGAA
>CAKZXL010000243.1 GCA_937883885.1 uncultured Aquincola sp.
CCTTCATTCCACGCGCATCTTTGCCGAGGGCTTTCGCCAGCGGCAGGTCGCGCGCATGGGCCTCAACGGCTGGAAGGCCGTGTACTCCATCGTGTCGCTGGTGGGCTTTGTGCTCATCGTCTGGGGCTACGGGCAGGCGCGGCTGAACCCGGTGCTGATCTGGGAGCCGCCGCGCGGCCTGCGCCATGTGTCGGTGCTGTTCACGCTGGCCGCCTTCGTGCTGCTGGTGGCGGCCTATGTGCCACGCAACCAGATCAAGGCGCGGCTGCACCACCCGATGGTGCTGGCGGTCAAGGTATGGGCCTTTGCGCACCTGCTGGCCAACGGCATGCTGGCCGACCTGCTGCTGTTCGGCAGCTTCCTGGTGTGGTCCATCGTGCTGTTTGCCGTCTCGCGCCGGCGCGACCGGCGCGAGGGCATCGTCTACCCGCGCGGCACGCTGGCCGGCACCGCCATCACCGTGGGGGTGGGCACGGCCGTGTGGCTGCTGTTCCTGTTCAAGCTGCACGTCTGGTTGATCGGCGTGTCCCCGCTGGGATGACGCGGCGCTTCTGGCGCCGGGCGCTGCTGGGCCTGGTGGGGTTGGCGCTGGCCGTGTATGCCGCGCTGCTGGGCTGGCTGTGGTGGCAGCAGGAATCGCTGATCTTCCGGCCCACACCACTGCCCGCCGACTACCGCTACACGCTGCCGCCCGATGCGCACGAGGTGTTCATCGACGTCCCCGGCGCGCGGCTGCACGGGCTGCAGCTGCAGCGGCCCGGCGCGCGCGGGTTGGTGTTCTTCCTGCACGGCAATGCAGGCAACCTGGAGCGCTGGTTCGTCGACCTCGACTTCTACCGGTCGCTGAACTACGACGTGTTCATGCTGGACTACCGCGGCTTCGGCAAGAGCAGCGGGCGCGTGCACAGCCAGGACCAGCTGCAGGCCGACGTGCGCGCCGCCTGGAACCAGGTGACGCCGGCCTATGCGGGCCGGCCCATCGTGCTGCTGGGCCGGTCGCTGGGCACCGGCCTGGCGGCCGAGCTGGCGGCCAGCCTGCCACCAGCGCAGCGGCCCGCCCTGTTGCTGCTGGTCTCGCCCTACCGCAGCATGGTGGCGATGGCGGCCGAGCAATACCCCGACGTGCCCAGCCCGCTGCTGCGCTACCCGCTGCGCACCGACCAGGCCTTGCAGCCACTGGCCGGCACCGGCCTGCGGGTGCTGTTGGTGCATGGCGACCAGGACCGGCTGATTCCGCTGGCCCACAGCCAGGCGCTGCGGCGCCTGCTGCCCGGCGCCACGCTGCACACGGTGGCCGGCGCCGGCCATGGCGACCTGCAGGCCTTCGACGACTACCGCCGCGCGCTGGGCCAGGCCCTCAACGCAGCGGGGCGTTGACGGCGCCGCCGACCGGTCCGTTCAGGCGCCGCCAGTCGCGGTGCATGTGCCAGCGGGTGTAGGGCTCGGGCGCGCCCGACAGCGCCACCGACAGCCGCGTCACCCAATCGTGCGTGCGCGAAGGCGGCGCGCCCGCCACCGCCACCGCCAGCCAGGCGCCCACGATGAGCAGCAGCTTCTTGGGCGCGCTCACCGGCGGCAGCTGCACCCAGCGCAAGGCCAGCAGGCTGGCGGTGCAGCCCAGCAGAAAGCCGGCCCAGCTTTCCGACGGCGAATGCGCATGCACCTTCACGCGCGAAACCGCCACCAGCGCGGCCAGCGCCACGCCCACCAGCACCGCAGGCGCATGCCAGCGCGGGTGGGCGGCGCCCACCGTCTCACGGGCCAGCAGCGGCAGGATGGCGGCCGAGAACATCGCATGGCCCGAGATGCCGGTGAAATCGAGCGGCGCATAGCCCAGGCCGTAGCCGATGAAGGCGATCTTGGTGGCCGTGGTCAGCAGCGCTGCCACCGCCGTGGTGGACAGCCACACCAGCGCCACGCGCGGCGCCTGCGCCCGCAGGGCCAGCCAGGCGGTGACGGCCAGCAGCGCGGGCAGCAGCAGCTGGGCTTCGCCCAGGCGGGTGACGGTGTGCCAGAACAAATACATCGTGGGGGCGGGCAGCAATGACAAGGCCGGCATGCAGCCGGCCCTGGGATGGGTAGAAACCCGAGCTTACTTGCCGCCGAGCTGCTTCTTCAGGTCCAGCCCCACGCCTTTGTTGACGAATTGCATCGTGGCCACCTTGCTCAGGTCCACCTCGCCCGGCTTGTACAGGCCGGCCTTGACCATCTTGTCGTAGAAGTCCTTGACCCGCTCGGGCTTCATCGCGCCGATGCCCTGCGTGAGGGCGTCGCCGCTGTCCACGATGCCCAGGCTCTTCATCAGCGCCACCGACTTGTCCAGCATCTCGTCGGTCATCTCGGGGTTGTCGCGCTTGATCAGCGCGTCGGCGCGGCGGCGGTCGCCGTACAGGTAGCTCACCCAGCCCAGCACCGACGCATTGACGAAGGCACGCACCAGGTCGGGGTTGGTCTTGACCATCTCGGTCCGCGCCTCGATGGTGGTGCTGTAGGTGCTGTAGCCGTGGTCGGCCAGCAGGAAGGTCATGGGCTTGAAGCCGCCCTGCTTCTCGATCGAGATGGGCTCTTCCACCGCATAGCCCTGCTGAATGCTCTTCTTGTCGGCCAGGAAGGGGCCGAGGTTGTAGTTGTAGGGCTTGAGGTTCTCGTCCTTGAAACCGTAGTCGGCCTTGAGCCAGCTCCACCACGAGAACTGCGCGTCCTTGGCAATGAAGGCGGTGGGCGCAGACTTGAGGTCAGTGAACTGCTGGTAGCCCTGGTCAGGATGGGCGAACAAGGCCTGCGGATCCTTCTGGAACATCGAGGCCACCACGATCACCGGCACGCCGTTCTTGACGTTGTCGTAGCTGTGCAGCAGGTTGCCGGTCATCAGGAAGTCGATCTTGCCGGCCGGCAGCAGCGGCCGGTTGTTGACCTGCGGGCCGCCCTGGCGGATCTCCACGTCCAGGCCCATCTTCTTGTAGGTGCCGTCGGCCACCGCCTGGTAGAAGCCGCCGTGCGCGGCCTGGGCCTTCCAGTTGGTGGCAAACACCACCTTGGTCTGCGCCTGCGCACCCAGCGCGGTGACGACGAGGGCGGCAAGGGCAACGGCACGTGGAGGCATGGCGGTGACGGCTTGAAAGGGGTGGCGACGACTATAGCGACCGGGGCACGGTGTTACACGCCTGCAAAGCTGTTTGACCACAGTCGTGCGGCGATGCAACAATTTCGGCTTCTCAACAACGGAGTCCGTGCTTGGACAGTGCCTCCAGTCATGCGATGCGAGCCGGGATGGCCGCAAACCCGCTGACGCGCTGAACGCCGACTCCGTCGGCGCGCACGCGCCGACCGCACCCGGGGCCTGAACGGCCCACACGCCCTCCCTGCTCGCATCGCTTCATCGCTGTGGCGGTGCGCTCGCGCGCACCTGCTGCAGCCGGCCATGCCCTTCACGAACCGTCCTGCCTCAGGAGGTGTTCATGCGAGACCTGTTTTCCCCCGTCAAGCCGCCGGTGGCCGTGCCGCCGTTGTCGCGCCAAGAGCGCGTCCAGGAGCTGCTGCGCCTGGAGCAACGCACACCCTGGACCACCCGGCGCGTGCGCAGCGCGCTGCAGCCGCCGCCGGCGTCAGAGGCGCGCCCGCCACTTTCAACAACGCCCACGTGATGCGCCCGACCGGCCGCTCGTCTTGTATAAACGAGGGCCACGGCGGCTGTGGACAACACTGTGGGCAACCGCTGCACAAGCAGCGGACAACGGGCATCGAGGAGCCACCCCATGCTGGATTTTCAAACCGAGATTCAGGCGTACAAGGAAGCGCTGCCCGATCTCCTGACCGAGCACGACGGGCAGTTCGTCGTGATCCATGGATCGAAGGTAGATGCCACGACGTTCGACACCTACGACCAAGCGCTCGAATGGGCTTACACCCAGTACGCCGGTGATCGCTTTTTCGTCAAGCAAGTAGAAGTGCAGGCACACGCCACGCATTTCATGCGTGGCTTCGCCGAGTGAGGGGGTTCACTGCACCGATCCATCGATCCGGTGCAGTCATCCCAGTTCTGGTGGGCGTTGGAGAGCAGCACCGGAAGTTCCTGCAGCGCATCGGTCAGTCGGTGCCGTCGCCGCTTCCACTCCAATTCCTGATCGACACCGGCGCCAGCTGCTCCTGGGTGGACGAGATGCACATGCGCTCGCTGGGGCTGCAGCCACGCAGCTGGGCCGAAGTGCATACCGTCACGGGCGGCGGCATCGCCACCGAGTTTCCCGCCTACGAGGTGGGTATCACGCTGGGCGGACAGGCCAGTCCCAACACCAGGCGCTTTCAGCTGCTGATCGGTGGACAGCCTTTCATCAATCAACCGTTCGACGGGCTGATCGGCCGCGACATCCTCAACGTCTGCAGGATCGGCTGGAACGGACCCGCCCGTGAGATCCGGATCGACTACGAGTGAACGTGCTGCCAGGCGAGCGGCGCACTAATCCCCACCCCGCTCGCTGTCGTGCCAGCGGCCCAGCAGCCAGTGCGACAGCAGCAGCATCAGCCCATAAAGCGCGATGCCAGTGAGTGACACCAGCACCAGCGCGGCGAACATCTTCGGCATCTCGGTGCGAAAGCTGGCTTCCAGGATGCGTGAGGCCAGGCCCGTCTCGCGGCCGGCCGCGCCGGCGGTGAACTCGGCCACCACCGCGCCGATGAGCGACAGCCCCGCCGCCACCCGCAACCCGGCCATGAAGTAGGGCAGGGCCGACGGCACCAGCAGGTGCACCAGGGTCTGCCAGCGGGTGGCACGGTACAGCCGGAAGAGGTCGCGCAGCCGCGCGTCGGCGCTGCGCAGGCCCACCACCGTGTTGGCCAGGATGGGGAAGAACGCGACGATCCACGCGCACAGCAGCAGCGCCGCGGTGGTGCTGTCGATGAAGATCAGGATCAGCGGTGCGATGGCCACGATGGGCGTGACCTGCAGCACCACCGCGAACGGAAACAGGCTCAGCTCCACCCAGCGCGACACCGCGAACAGCCCGCCCAGCAGCACGCCACCCACGATGGCCAGCCCCAGCGCGCCGAAGGTGATCTTGACCGTGTACCACCAGCTGCCCATCAGCGAGCCGAAGTTGGCCCACAGCGTCTTGCCCACCAGCAGCGGACCGGGCAGCAGGTACTGCGGCAGCTGGTAGATGCGCACCACCGCTTCCCAGGCCACCAGCGCGGCCACGGCCACCACGGCCGGCACCACCCAGCGCAGCCAGGGCGCCTCTTGCCGCGCGCGGCTCACAGCGTGGCCCCGCTGGCCTGCTCCATCGCCTGTGACACGGCGGTGCAGCAGCGGATGAATTCGGCACTGCTGCGAAAGGCCGGCGTGCGCGGGTAGGGCGCATCCACCGTCAACTCCGCGGCCACGCGGCCCGGGCGCGCGGCCATCACCACGATGCGCTGGCTGAGGAACACCGCCTCGTACACGCTGTGGGTGACGAAAAGCGCGGTGAAGGCATCACGCTGCCACAGCGCCAGCAAATCCTGGTTGAGCTTGAAGCGGGTGATCTCGTCGAGCGCGGCGAAGGGCTCGTCCAGCAGCAGCAGCGAAGGGCGCGTGACCAGCGCACGTGCGATGGAGGCACGCATCTTCATGCCGCCCGACAGCTCGCGCGGCAGGGCGCGCGCGAAGTCGGCCAGGCCCACCGCCGACAGCGCGGCCTGCACCGCGGCATCGGCTTCGGCCCGCGGCGCGCCGCGCAGGCGCAGCGGCAGGCGCACGTTGTCCTGCACGCTGGCCCAGGGCATCAGCGTGGGTTCCTGGAACACGTAGCCGACGTCGTCGGGCGGGCGCTGCACCTGGCCACTGCTGGGCTCGTCCAGCCCCGACAGCAGCCGCAGCACGGTGCTCTTGCCGCAGCCCGAAGGCCCCAGCAGGCTGACGAACTCGCCACGCGCTGCCTGCAGGCTCACGTCGGCCAGCGCGGTGACGCCGTTGGCGAAACGGCGGCTGACCTGTTGCAGCGCCAGGAAGGGTTCGTCGGACACGGAGGGAGACCTTGCTTGCATGGGCGCGGATGATGCCGCAGCCCCCCATCCCTAAGCCGGCATCCCCAGCTTGGCTGGCGCGGCATGGCGGCCGAACGCGGCTGCGCTTATGGTGAAGGCAGCCCTCTGCTGTGCCCTTTTTGCCAGGAGCCCGCCATGACCACCGCCACACCCGAAGACCGGCCTTTCCGCCCCGCGGCCCGCTGCTGCTACGACCGCATCCTGCCGCGCAACCTGATGCGGCCGCAGCCGCTGGCCGCGCCCATGCCCGGCGGCCGTGCGCGTGCGATTGCGGTGCGCGGCAGCACCTGGGTCAATGGCAGCACGCTGAAAGTGCGCTTCATGGGCGGCAACGCCAGCCAGCGCGCCATCGCGCGTGAAGAAGCCGGCTGGTGGGAGGCGGTGGCGAACCTGCACTTTGAGTTCGGCAATGCGCCCAATGCCGACATCCGCATCAGCTTCGATGCCAACGACGGCGCCTGGTCGATGATCGGCACCGACGCACGCAGCGTGCCGCTGAACCAGGCCACGATGAACCTGGGTTTTCTCGACGGCGGCACCGCGGCGCATGAGTTCGGCCACGCCATCGGCCTGGGGCACGAGCATTCCAACCCGGCCGGCGGCATCCAGTGGAACGAGCCGGTGGTAATCGCCGCGCTGGCCGGCCCACCCAACTTCTGGGACGAGGCCACGGTGCGGCACAACGTGTTCCGCAAGTACGCGGTCGACCAGATCAACGGCACCGCGTTCGATCCCGACTCGATCATGCTCTACGCCTTTCCGGCGGAATGGACGCTGAACAACGTGGCCACGCATGCCAACGAGGTGCTGTCGCAGCTGGACAAGGCCTTCATCGCCGGCGCCAAGATGTACCCGCGCAGCAGCCCGGGGGTGGAGCGGGCCACGCCGCTGGTGGCGGGCGCGGCGCGGCTGCAGCAAAGCATCGGCCACCCTGGCGAAGAAGACGTGTTCCTGCTGCAGGCCGACACAGAGGCGGTCTACGAGATCGACACCCGCGGCGCCACCGACGTGTACATGAAGCTGTTCGGCCCCGACAGCCCGACCGCATTGATCGCCGAGGACGACGACAGCGGCTATGGCCAGAACGCGCGCATCAGCAAGGCGCTGCTGCCCGGCCGCTACTGGGTGCAGGTGCGGCACTACGACCGCAGCAATGGCACGGGGCGCTACACCATCGGCGCCAAGAAGCGCTGAGCTTGTTGCGTCAGAGCATCTCCTCCGGCGCCAGCGGCCCCAGCAGCTTCAGGCCCAGCCGCTTGAACACCGAGGTGTCGGGCTCATGGGTGACGCGCAGCGCCTGGCCCTTGTCGTCGGTGTGGCTCCACAGCAGGCCGCCGTCTTCCAAGGACAGGCGCCAGGCCGCGCGGCGGGTGATTTCGGTCAGCAGCTCGTTGACCTGGGCGGCGAAGCGGGTGCTGCGCGTGACCAGGCCCATCTCGGTGTTGAGGTTGGCCGAGCGGGGGTCGAAGTTCATCGAGCCCACCACCACCGTGCCACCGTCCACCAGCATGGCCTTGGCATGCAGGTTGGTACGCGAATGCACGCCGCCGAAGCGCGGTGGCTGCGGCCCGCCGGGTTCGGCGCGCAGCTCGTACAGCTCCACGCCCAGCTTCAGCAGCGCTTCGCGGTAGCGGCTGTAGCCCAGGTACACCGCCGGCGCATCGGTGCCCGCCAACGAGGCCGTGAGGATGCGCACCCGGATGCCGCGCTGGCGCAGCTCGCGGATCACCGCCATGCCGGGCTGGCCCGGCACGAAGTAGGGCGTGACCAGGAAGACCTCCTGCCGGGCCGATCGCATCAGCCCCGCGAAGTCGTCGAACATGATCTCGTCGGGCGAGGGCGTGCCTTCGCTGCTGGTCTTGGAAGGCCGGTCGGCCCACAGCCGCGCCGGCATCCACTGCAGCTTGAGCGGGCCGGCGCGCAAGGCATCGGCCTGGGCCTTGAGCCGCTCCAGCGTGGGCACGTCCAGGCCCGAAGGCGCGTCCATCGGGGCCGAGGCCACCGGCGGCAGCTTGGGCGCGCTGGCCGGCTCGCCGGGCGGCACTTCGGGCACGGCCTTGGAGGCGGCGGAAGCAGGCGGCCGCTCCGGCGGCACCGCGCGGGTGGGCGCGGTGACCGGTGCCGATTCCATGCGGGCGGCCTGGCTGGCGGCCGGCGCGGGCGAGCTGGCCTGGGGCGTGGCGGTGCCTGCCGCGGCCGAAGACAGCGGCGAATCGCCCGCCGCCGGCGCGGACCCGGCCTTGTCAGGCGAGATGATGGCGTCGGCCGGGTAGGCCAGCTCGCTGGCCCAGTAGCGGTCGAAGGTGGCCGACAGCTGCTGCACCACCGGACCGGCCACCAGCAGATCGAGGTCGACGAAGTTGGCGTCGGCGCCTTGCAGGAAGTAGGCGTCGCCCAGGTTGCGCCCGCCGGTGACGGCCAGCGCGTTGTCGGCCACCAGCTGCTTGTTGTGCATGCGGTTGTTGATGCGCCCCACGTCGTGCAGGGAGGCGATCACCCGCGTGGGCAGCGAAAAGCGCCCGCCCGGCAGCGGGTTGTACAGCCGCACTTCCATGCGCGGGTGGCGCGTCAGGCGCAGCAGTGCGTCGTCGGTGCCGCTGGTGTTGAAGTCGTCGATCAGCATGCGCACCCGCACGCCACGGTTGGCCGCCGCGCGCACCCGCTGCAGCAGCAGCCGGGTGCTGGCTTCGTTCAGCACCGCGTAGTACTGCAGGTCCAGCGTGTGCTCGGCCCCATCGACCAGCGCCAGCAGGGTGGACAAGGCTTCTTCACCGCCCGCCAGCAGCCGCACGCCCGACTGCGCCGGGCTGGCATTGCCGCGCTCGGCCGACACCTTGCGTGCGAAGGCGCTGGCCGTGGTGCCGGGGATGGCGCGGCTTTCGGTGCGGTGCGGCAGGGGCGGCAGAGCCGCGCAGGCCTGCAGGAAACACACGCTGGACAACGTGGCAGCGGACAGCAGATGGCGCAAAAAGGGGACCATGGCGCGCATGGTCCCTCTACCGGCTGTTACGGGTTGTCGGACAACGCCTCAATGCGGTGCGGGTGGCCGCCCGGCTGACAGACGCTCACCCGCCCGCGTTACACGAAGCGGCCGGCGCGGAAGTCTTCGACGGCCTGGAAGATCTCGTCATTGCTGTTCATCACGAACGGACCGTACTGCGCGATGGGCTCGTTCAGCGGCTGGCCGGCGATCAGCAGCGCGCGGGTGGGCTGGTCGCCCGCCTGCAGCACCACGCCGTCGCTGCCCGGCGTGTTGGCCAGGATGGCCATGCGCTGCGCCGGCACCTGGCATTCACCCACGCGCAGGCCGCCGCGGTACACGTAAACAAAGGCGTTGTGCCCGGCCGGCAGCGCCTGCTCGAAGCGTGCACCCGGCTGCAGGTGCAGGTCCAGGTACAGCGGCTGGCTGCCCTCGCGCTGCACGGCGCCGGTCACGCCGTGCGTTTGCCCGGCGATCACACGCGCCTTCACACCGTCGCCCACGTATTCCGGGATCTCGGCGCTGGGAATGTCGCGGTACCAGGGCTCGCGCATCTTGTCCTTGGCCGGCAGGTTGAGCCACAGCTGGAAGCCTTCCATGCGGCCGTCCTGCTGCTCGGGCAGTTCGCTGTGCACCACGCCGCGGCCGGCGGTCATCCACTGCACGCCGCCGTCGTCCAGCAGGCCTTCGTGGCCTGCGCTGTCACGGTGGCGCATCCGGCCGGCGATCATGTAGGTGATGGTCTCGAAACCGCGGTGCGGGTGGTCGGGGAAGCCGGCGATGTAGTCGTCCGGGTTGTCGGTGCCGAAGGCGTCCAGCATCAGGTACGGGTCCAGCCGCCGCTGCAGCGGCTGGGTGAGCACCCGGGTGA
>CAKZXL010000244.1 GCA_937883885.1 uncultured Aquincola sp.
TGCAGCACCGCGGTGATGATGCGGCTGCCGCCCGGCGTGCCCACCACCATCACCGGCTTGCCGTCCTGCGTGACGATGGTCGGGCTCATCGAGCTGAGCGGACGCTTGCCCGGGGCGATGGCATTGGCCTCGCCCTGCACCAGACCGTACAGGTTGGGCACACCCACCTTGCTGGTGAAGTCGTCCATCTCGTTGTTCAGCAGCACGCCGGTGCCGCCGGCCGTCACGCGGGCGCCGAACCAGTCGTTCAGCGTGTAGGTCACCGACACCGCATTGCCCCACTTGTCCACGATGCTGTAGTGCGTGGTGTTGCTGCCTTCGTGCGGCGGCACGCCGGGCTTGATCTCCTTGGAGATGCCGGCCTTGTTGGGCACGATGGCGGCGCGGATGCGGCCGGCATAGGCTTTGGCCAGCAGCTGGTCCAACGGGTTCTTCACGAAGTCGGGGTCGCCCAGGTAGCTGTTGCGGTCGGCATAGGCATGGCGCAGCGCCTCGATCTGGTAGTGCACCGCCTGCGCTGAGCGGAAGCCCAGCGTCTTCATCGGGTAGCCCTCGAGGATGTTCAGCACCTCGCAGATGACCACGCCGCCCGAACTCGGCGGCGGCGCCGAGACGATGCCGTAACCGCGGTAGCTGCACTCGATGGGCTTGAGTTCACGCGTCTTGTACTGGTCCAGGTCGGCCTGGGTGATGATGCCGCCGCCCGCCTGGCTGCTGGCCACCAGCGCCCGGCCCACGGCGCCCTGGTAGAAGCCGGTCTCGCCTTGCTCGGCCACGGCCTTCAGCGTGCGGGCCAGGTCGGCCTGCACCAGCTTCTGGCCGGCCTGGAAGGCCTCGCCCTGGTTCAGGAAGATGGCCGCGGTGGCCGCGTCCTTGCGAAAGTCGGCGGCCACAGCCTGCAGCATCTCGGCATCGCCCGGCTGCAGCACGAAGCCGTCTTGCGCCAGGCGGATGGCCGGCTCGATCAGCGCGCGGCGCGGCAGCGTGCCGTACTGGGCGCGCGCATATTCCAGGCCCGAGACGGTGCCCGGCACGCCCACGGCCAGGTGGCCTTGCGTGCTCAGGCCCTTGACCACGTTGCCGTCCTTGTCCAAGTACATGTGGGCGGTGGCCGCCAGCGGCGCCTTCTCGCGGAAGTCGAGGAAGGTCTTGCGGCCGTCGGCCAGTTGCAGCGTCATGAAGCCGCCCCCGCCCAGGTTGCCGGCGGCCGGGTACACCACGGCCAGCGCATAGCCCACGGCCACCGCGGCATCCACCGCATTGCCGCCGTCCTTCAGCACGTCCACGCCCACGCGCGTGGCCAGGTGCTGCGCCGTGACCACCATGCCGTTCTCGGCGGCCACCGGCGAGACTGAGGCCGCCTGCGCGGCCGTGAAGCTGAAGGCCAGCGTGAGCTGCAGCAGCAGCCGGCGGCGTGGCAGGAAGGATGGGGTCATGGGCGCTCCTCGGGGTCGCTTTTGAGTTGGGGGCTCATTGTGGTGGCCGCCCGCCGGGCGCACTAGACTGCGCTGCATGCCCATCAGCACCCTCGCCGAGCTTCGGCAGCTCTACAACAACCCCCAGCCGCGCGCGGTGCTCAAGCAGATCGATGCGCTGGATGGGCACTGCCGGCGCTTCATCGCGCTGTCGCCCTTCGTGCTGGTGTCCACCGGCAGCGCCGACCATCAGATGGATGCGTCGCCGCGCGGCGGTGATCCCGGCTTCGTCAAGATCACCGACGACGGCCAGCTGCTGATTCCCGATGCGCCGGGCAACAACCGGCTGGACACGCTGGAGAACATCGTGGACACCGGAGGCATCGGGCTGCTGTTCCTGATTCCGGGCTTCGATGAAACGCTGCGTGTCAATGGCCGTGCGGTGTTGTCCACCGATGCGGCCGACATCGCCGCCTGCACCACCGAGCGCCGTGCACCCAAGCTGGTAGTCCGGGTGCAGGTGCAGGCGGCCTACCTGCACTGCGCCAAGGCCTTGCTGCGTTCGCGCCTGTGGAAGGCCGATGCCCAGCAGCCGCGCGAGCTGCTGCCCACTGCCGGCCAGATGATCGCCGACCAGACCGGCCTGAACGTGGCGCCGGAGACACGCGAAGAGATGGAACGCCGTTACGCGCCCGACCTGTAGCGCCCCCGATCAGGCGCTTCAGCTGCCTTCGACGACGATGTCCACCCGCGGGCTTTGCACGTAGAACAGGCGCTCACCGTCCTGCAGCCGCAGGTAGCTGTCGCCCTTCATCTTGCAGTGCGGCCCAAGCGTCGGGTCGTGGTGCAGCACATGGCCGGTGGATGTCACGCCGTAGATCAGGATGGCATGGCCGAACAGCCGCTTGCCCACGAACAGCTTGCCGACCTTGCCGCCGCCCATGAACGGACCGTACGCCCGCAGGAAGCGCACGATCTCGTCCACGTCGTCGAACTTGTTGCCCGTCTGCACCCGCACATGGTTCGTGGTGCGAAAGGCGTGCGGAATCTCGTCGTAGGAGCGGCCCTGGAAGTGGCTGGTCAGCCGCTTCACCTCGGGGTCCTGGATGTCGCTGCTGCCGGTGTGCCACTTCAGCA
>CAKZXL010000245.1 GCA_937883885.1 uncultured Aquincola sp.
CCGAAGAACAGGCTGAAGTTGGCTTCCACCTGGCTGTAGGCCTGCGACATCACGCCGCGGGCGCCGGTGTTGGGCTTGCCGTAGGGGCCGCGCTGAATGGACGACCAGTACCGCGGATGGAAGGCGCGCTGCACCAACGTCACATAGTCCACCTGCAGCGCAGGCAGCGGCGTGCCGGCACGCACGCTCTCCGACAGCGGGCCCAGCACGCTGTCGGTGGCGCTGACGATCTGCGTCTCCAGCACTGGGCGGTACAGCAGCTTGCGGCCCAGGTCGGGCAGCGAACGGCCGCTGCAGCTCATCTCGGTGGCGTCCACGGGCGCCGTCATCGCCTGCGAAGCCAGGGCGGAATTGATCAAGGCCAGCCGCTCACGGCGCACGCTGCCATCGGCCTGCAGCACCCACACGCCCGCGTTCGGGTCGCGCGGGCCGCCGGCACTGCTGCCGTTGAAGACGTTGCTGGCACGGCCATCCCACAGCAGGCGGTGGTTGAACACCGCGTTGATGACCGTGGGCGCATTGCGCGCCGACACGCGGCGCGCACCGATGCCGCCGATCTGGTGCACCGCATCGGGCGACCGCACGCAGCCGTCGGTGCTGGTCATGGCGTAGCTGACCGACTGGAATTGGCCGCCGAAGGCGCCGCCCGAGCCGGCCACGTCGTCGGAGATGCGGGCCAGGCCGGCGACGTCGGCTTCGGTCAGCGGATCGGCCGGCTGCGTGAACGGAAAGTCCGCCACCCGCAGCACCTGGTTGGGGCCACGGCGCAGCCCGTCCAGCCCCTGGTCGAAGCGCGGCGCCACCTGATGCTTGCCGCCGGGCGCCAGCTGGTTGCGCACCCGGCGGTCGGCCCCCGCCTGGAAGTGGCAGGAGGCACAGGCCATGCCGTCGCTGCCCACGTTGCTGTCCCAGAACAAGGCCTTGCCAAGCTGGATGGCCGCCTGGCGGTCGACGATGATGGGTTGGGGCCCGTCATACAAACCCGGCACCGGTGGCACCGGCACGCCCTTGAGCGACATCGGCATCGGGCCGAACTCGGCCCGGGCCACGGGCATGCCGGCCCAGCAGCCGGCCAGCGCCAGCAGGATTGCGGGCAGCGCCCGCGGTGCCATCAGCTTCATCACGACAAGTTGTACAGACAAGTGGACAGAGGGCGGAGGGGACCGATCAGCGCGCCGGGCGACGGCGGCGCTGCAGGCCGGCCACCGCGGCCAGGCCACCGAACATCAGCGCCCAGGTGCCCGGCTCCGGCACGGCCGCGACCGCGCTGACGCCCAGGTTGTAGCTCGCCGACGTGGCCAGCGCGTTGTTGGCGCCGCCGATGAAGATGGTGTACCAGCCGGCCTTGACGCCGCTGACGGTCATGCTGATGCTGTTGCCGACAGCGGTGCCGCTGACGCCGGTGGCGAAGCTGTTGTCCTTGCGCACGTCGTTCACGCCCTGCACCAGGTTCTCGCCCCAGCCGGTGGTGGTGGATGCATGGCTGGGCCCGGTGAGCGCATAGGCCAGGGTCTGCTGGATGTTGCCGTTGCTGCCGCTGAGCCAGGCGGTGCCGACGTCACCCACCTGCCCCGCCACGTTCAGCGAATGCGGGCTGCCCCAGCCGTTGACGGCGAACTCGTCGGATTCCGTGCCACCGTCGAAGGCACTGCTGCCCGAGGCCCAGAGCGTGAGGCCGGGCGCGAAGTTGGCCGAGGCCAGCGTGGGCGTCAGCGTGAGGGTGATGTCGGCCGTGGTGGCCACCTGGAAGTTGTACCAGGCGCCCACATGCGCCCAGCCGGAGTACATCAGGCTGGGGTTGTCGGCATAGCTGTTCTTGCCCAGCGTCTGCACGTCGCTGAGGCTGCCGCCCACGCTCAGCAGCGGTGCGTCGCTGTTGCCGGCGCCGCTCCAGGCCTGGAATTCGACCGAGCCGGCGGCCCAGCCGGCCGGCGCCAGCGCCAGCAGAGCGGCCGTGGCGGCCAGGCTGCGCAGCGCGGCAGCGGGTTGGAAGGTCTTGTTCATCGTGCTCTCTCCTGAGGTGAATGCGGGGCCGTGCCCCGCGGGGGTTGAATCGGTGATCGCAGGGCCGCTACCAGTCGCGGCGCCACAGCGCACCGGGCGTCCACACCAGGCGCAGCGCGGCGAAGGACTCGCGCTCGCTGCCGATGCGGTCGACGCCCGCTTCCACACTGGCGCGCAGGTCGTCGCGCAGCAGGTAGCCGGCGCTGGCGGCCAGCCGCTGCACACGCTGGTTGCCCAGCAGGCCGGCATCGGTGGCCACGGCCAGTGCGCCGCTGCCGCGCACACGCTGCACGCCGCGCACGCCTTCGCCGCGCAGCGCCAGCTGCCAGCGGTCGCTGGGCTGCCAGATCACATCGAGCCAGCCGCCGCCGGTGTTGCCGCGGTAATGCGCATCGCCGCTGGCCGACCACAGCGCACCGACATCGCGTCGCCACAGGCCCGCGGCCTGCAGCGTCCAGCCCGTCCAGGGGGTGTCCCAGCGCAGGCCCAGCGTCAGCACGTCGCTGCGGCCGTCGAAGCAGGTGATGCCGACCAGGCTGCGCTCGCAGTCGGGCCTGGCGTGGGTATGCCCCGACAACGCGTTCTGGATGTAGGCGCCGCGGCGGCTGGGCTGCAGGCGCATGGCCAGCAGCTGGGCCTGCCAGCCCCCGGCGCCCACACGCGCCTGCAGCGCCGGCGCCCAGGGCATGCCGGCACCGCCCGGGTAGGCGCGGCCGCGCCACACACCCACACCCAGCGACTGCAGCCAGGGCCAGCGGTCGTCTTCCCCGCGCTGCCAGCGCAGGTCGAGGCCGTCGTCGATCCAGTCGCCGCCCAGCACCACCCGCTTGGCCAGCGGCATGGCGCCGAAACGGTCGAAATGCCCGCCGCCGGCCACCACGCGGCCGGTGGGCACGGCCTGCCGGCCACCGCGCAGCTGCAGCCGGCCCTCGCCCAGCGGGCGCTGCCATTGCAGCCAGGCGTCTTCCACGTGGGCGGGGTCGCTGTCGTGCCAGCCGTAGCCCAGCCGGGCCGACCACTGCGCATCGGCCCGCAGGCCCAGCGCCAGCGTGCCGTGTTCCAGCGCACCGCCGCGGCGGTCGGCCGGCGTGTCGCCATTGCTGAAGAGGCCCGGCAGCCGGGCTGCCGGCCAGGGCTGGGAGGCGTGGGCGGCACTGAGCGCCAGCGCGCCTTCCAGCTGCACGCCCGGCGCGGTGTCGTCGGCCTCGTGGTCTTCCAGGCCGTGCGCGACGGCGCCACCAACCAGCGCCGCCAGCAGCAGCGCCGCGGCACCGCGTGGCCAGCGCTCAGCGCGCGGCGGCGAACGGGTCGGACAGGCGGGGGTTGGTGAGGAACTCATGGTCGGTGAGGGTCTTGAGAAAGGCGACAAGGTCTTCGCGCTCCTGCGCATCCAGCGTGATGCGGCTGACGAGCGGGTCCTTGAACGGGTTGCTGCGGCCATCGCCGGCATGGGGGCCACTGCTGATCACACGGCCACCGGCGGCATAAAACGCCAGCACCTCGGCCAGGGTGGCGATGGTCCCGTCGTGCATGTAGGGCGCAGTGACCTCCACGTTGCGCAGGCTGGGCGCGCGGAACTTGCCCATGTCGGCGGCCAGCGCAGTGAGCTCGAAGAGGCCGCGATTGGGCTCAGGGAAGGCACCGGTGCCGCCGATGTTGTAGAGGCCGGTGTTGTGGAACGGCGTCTCGGTCAGGCGCGAGCTGGCATGCACGAACTGGTCGTTGAAGTTGATGCCGCCATGGCAGTGGAAGCACTCGGCCTTCTCGCCGAAGAAGAGGGTCAGGCCGCGCTGTTCGGCGTCGGTCAGCGTGGCCTGGCCGCGCAGATACTGGTCGTACTTGCTGTTGCCCGACACCAGCGTGCGCTGGAAGGCCGCGATGGCCTTGACCACGTTGCCCCAGCTGACCGGCGCCGCTTCGCCCGGGAAGGCCGCGCCGAACATCGCCGGATAGGCCGCATCGCCCTGCAGCCGCGCCAGCACCGCGGCGCGGTTGCCGTCGTTGATGCCCATCTCCACCGGTGCGGTGCCGAACAGGGGCACCAGCATCTGCGTTTCCAGATCGGTGAGCGCGTTGTTGGCCCAGGTCAGCGTCGGGTTGTAGGCCACGTTGCCCAGGTGCTGGGCATTGCGTGGATGGCCCTGGCCGGTGGAGCCCAGCGCGGTGATGCGGCCATCGGTGAAAGCCAGGCTTTGCACGTGGCAGCTGGCGCAGGCCTGGGTGCCGTTGCCCGACAGCCGGCGGTCGTAGAACAGGAAGCGGCCCAGCGCCACCTTGTCGGCCGTCATCGGGTTGTCCGCGGGCACCCGCGGCACCGGAAATTGCGCCGGCAGGCTCCAGGCCCATCCGCTGCTGCTGCCACGGTCGACCTGCACCTCGGTGCTGCCGCCACCGCCGCAGCCGGCCAGCAGCAGGGCCAGCGTCGCCAGCCAGAGAACACACAGCCGCTTCATTTGGCCACCGCCTTGAACACGGTCTGCGTGCGGCCGCCGTCGATCGGCAGCCCGCTGCCGTTGCCATCGGCGCGCCAGTCGATGCCCAGCGCCCGGAACACGCCGTCGCAGTCGCGGTCGGTGCCGGCCGACATGCAGCCCTGCGCCCCGCCCTGGTTGATCGTGATGTTGGTGCCGGCCAGCAGTGCCTCCAGGTCCACCGCCACCTTCTGCGTGCGAGGGTCGAATGCTTCAAGCCGGATCAGGCCCCGGTTGAGCTTGCTGCACTGCACCGTGCCCAGGCCGGCGTTGCCGGTGCAGCCGGTGGCGCCCAGGTGCACGAAGAAGGTGTCTGACGACCAGGCCCCGGCGCTGGGCTGGGTGACTTCGATCTTGGCGAACTTGCGGCCGGCCTGCCAGCTCCAGCCCATCGCAAAGCTGTCCAGCGGCGGTGGTGCGGTGGCGGTGTCGGTGTGGTTCATCGAATGCGGCACGCCCAGCGTGACCAGCAGACCCACGTAGCGGCCGGCCGGCACGGTGCCCGCCAGCAGCGCATTGCCGCCGGTGGTGCCTTCGGCGGCGCACTCGGCGCTGCCGTCTTCCAGGTCGATCAGCGTCACCGCGTCGCCGTTGGCGGCCGTGGTCTGCCAGGCGCTGTCGGCCGCCAGCTTCACCGGCACTTCTGCCCCGTCGGCGCGCAACAGCCGCGCCGCCGACAGGTAGAAGCGGAAGTCCATCAGCCGGGCCGGGGTGGCGGTGCTGCCCAGCGGCCCCAGCGGCGTGCCGCAGCGCAGCGGCGTGCTGCCGGCCACGGCGGCGAACTGCACCGCCACGCTGCGGTCGGCGGTGATGCGGGCCGCCAGGTCGCTGCGGGCGGCCGCAGCCTCGGCCACCTCGGCCAGCGTCACGTCGTGGGTGTAGAGGATGCCGCTGAACGACTGCAGCGCCAGCGCCGTGGCATCGCCGTCGGCCACTGCACCCGACAGGGCGTCGCCCGTGGGCGCCGGCATGCCCAACGTGGCCAGTGAAGCCACCACGGCCTGGCGCGCCGCCGCCAGGCTGCTGCTGCCCAGTGCATCGGCGCCGCCGGCATAGCGGCTGAACACCTGGCTTGGTCGGGCACCCCACGCACGCCCGAGGATCAGATCCGACAAGGGCGTGACCTGCACCGTGCTGCCGCCCTGCGTCACCCAGCCGTGCAGGGTCTCGGTGTTGTCATTGCCGCCCGCACGCCCACCCCGCAGCTGCAGCACGCAGGGCGGGCTGGCCTGCTGCAGCCGCAGCGAGAAGCTGCCATCGCTGGCCGTGATGGCGCCGGTCTGCGGTGCACCGGCAGCGCAGCGCAGGTCGACGGTGGCACCCACCAGGGCACCGCCCAGCGCACGTGCCGTGCCGCGCACGGTGTCGGCCTGGGCCGCGGCGGCCGCCTGCGCAGCGGCTTCGGCCTGCGCGCGGGCGGCCGCCTCAGCCTCCGCGGCTGCCCGTGCAGCCGCCTCGGCGCGGGCCAGCGCCGCCAGGCGCTCCGCCTCCGAGGCAGCGGCCGCCTGCGCGGCAGCGAGGGCGGCTGCTTCGGCGGCGCGCTGGGCGGCCACGCGGGCGGCCTCGGCCGCCGCGGCTTGTTCGGCCGCGCGCCGCTCGGCTTCGGCCTGGCGCGCCGCGGCATCGACGGCGGCCTGGGCCTCGGCCGCGGCACGCGCCTCGGCCGCCGCGCGGGTGGCCGCCAGCGTCGGCGCCCAGGCGGTGGCGGCGACCGCGGCACTGCGCAGGTCTGACAAGGTCGCGCCGTCGGCGGCCAGCCGGGCGGCCAGCGCATCCAGTTGGCGGTCGGTCTGGTCCCCCACGGCAAACGCACCGGCAAACAGGTCGCCAGCGGGCATGGACAAGCCGAGGGCGCCGGCCTGCGCACGCACCCAGTCGGCCGCGGAGGAGAGCGTGGTGGCACTGGGCAGGTCGTTCGCAGCCACGAAAGCGTCGAACACAGCGGCAGGCTCACGCCCGTAGGCCTTGGCCAGCGCCAGTTCAGTGAGCGGATGCAGCGCGGCCTGGCCGGTGGCCTGGGCCAGCGAATGCAGCACGCCGGTGAAGGCCACACCGCCGGCCTGGCCGCCGCGCGCCTGCAGCAGGCACGGTGGCAGCACGTCGCGCAGTTCCACCGTGTAGGCGCCCAGCGCATCGGTGGGGGCCAGGGCCTGGGCATCGCCGTTCAGGCAGTGCGCGCGCACCTGGGCACCCACCACCGCAGCGCCCACGGCCACGGTGCCGCTGAGCGTGGTGGCGCTGGCCGTGGGCAACGGCAGCGGCGTGGTGGGGGTGGCCGGTGGCGTCGAGTCGCCGCCAATGACGGCCACCGAATCGCCTCCACCGCCCCCACAGGCGGCGACGAGCAAGGCCACCAGGCAGGCCGCAGGCACGGCGGCCCGATGGGCGCGAACGACAGGGAACAACAGCTTCGGTGGCATGGGTCGGCAAGGTGGAGGCGGTGGACGACGGATCAGGCGGGGCGTGCGCGGCGGCGGGCCAGGCCGCCGACCAGGCCCAGCCCGGCCAGCAGCAGCGCCGTGGTGCCGGGCTCGGGCACCGCGGCCACGGTCACGGCCAGGCCGTAGCTGGGCAGCGCGGCGCTGGCCTGCGCGGCGTAGTCCGCGCCCCCGACGAACAGCGAGTAATCGCCCGGCCCGAGCGTGAAGCGGGCCGTCACCGTGCCGTCGGCCAGGCCGTCACCCACCAGGCCGGCCGCGCTGCCGAAGTTGCCGGCATCACCGTCCACCGCGTAGCCGACGAAGCGGAAGCTGGACAAGGCCGCGGGCTGGGCGGCGTTGCCGTCGTTGCCGATGCGCCAGTCGCCCGTGGCCACCCAGGCCCCTTCCTTGGCGACGCCAGGCAGGCTGGCCAGGTAGTCCAGCGTGATGGCCGCGCCGTCATGGTCGGCCGAGGCCGGCGACACATGGGCCAGGCCTTCGTACAGAGAAAAGCCGGGCAGCAGGCCGCCGATGGAGGTGGCCGTGGCACCGGCGTTGGCGGCAGCGGTGATCTCCAGCGTCAAGGTGCTGTCGAGGTGGAAGCGGAAGGCGCGCGAGCGGTGGCTGTCGCCGAAGTCGGCGTCGGTGGCGTCGGCCCAACCGTAGTTGCCGCTCACGGCCTGGTTGCTGATGGTGGTGAAGCTGTCGGCTTGCAAGCTGCCGAAGTCGCGGCCGCCATAACCAATGTGGGCAGCGGCGGGCACGGAAGCGGCCGCAGCAGCGGCGAGAAAGAACAGGCGAACGGAAGTCATGTCGATCGGCGATGACAAAAAAGACAAGCGCAGGCGCACACCCGTCCGCTGCCTGGCCTCAGCGGCAGGCCGTGCGGAATAGGGGCGATGACGGGGGGAGACCGGGGCGACGCGAGCCGGCCGCGCCGGGCTTCAGGCCTTCAGCGTCGGGGATGGCATCGGGGATGGCGTCGGTGGAACACGCACAGGCAGCGGCACGCTCGACTGCTCAGCAGCGAACGGACAGATGCAGCGGATGGACCAGACCGGCGGACGGTCTCAGGGGCAGCGAAGAAGGCTGCTCAGGCGCGCGCGGGCGGACCGCGAGGCGGCAGCGGCGCGGCAGTGGCCGCTGCCAGGCGTGCGGCCGGGATGGCCTGCATCACATACGCCAGCGGCGACAGCGGCAAGACCTGGGGCACCACTGCAGCCGGCGGTGGTGCGCTGCCCAGGGTGCACAGCGGGCACTCGGTGCCATGGCCCTGGGCAGGCGATGCGTCGTCCTGACCATCGGCCAGCACGAGCTTGACGACACCGGAGGCGCTGCACACCAGGTTCATGGACTGCGGATGCAGCAGCGGCATCAAGGCCATGTTGAACACGGCCACGATGAACGCAGCCAGCAACAGCCGGCAGGTCCAGGGGGCGTGGCGCAAGGCATTCATGGCGCACCGATTATGTGCTGCGTGTACGTCGTTCGTGAAGTACTTCCTGAGAATAAGGATCCTCTTGCAGTTGTCTATGCAACTTCGTGCAGACGAGCCTGCGCGCGGGTGCCCGACGGGTTTTCACCAGTGCACGCCGGGAGCTTCTCCGTGGTGTGTGCAGCCACGGGCTGAGTAAGGTCGGCCTCACACACAGAGGCGGCCGTCAGCGGTCG
>CAKZXL010000246.1 GCA_937883885.1 uncultured Aquincola sp.
GCAAAGCCGCGGCCCTGTTCGCCGGCGCGGGCGGCTTCCACCGCCGCATTGAGCGCCAGGATGTTGGTCTGGAAGGCGATGCCGTCGATCACGCCGATGATGTCGGCGATCTTGCGCGAGCTGGCGCTGATGGCCTGCATGGTGTCCACCACCTGGCCCACCACCGTGCCACCGCGCTGGGCCACGTCAGAGGCATTGCCGGCCAGGCCGTTGGCCTGCGTCGCGGCCTGCGCGCTTTGCGCCACCGTGCCGGTGAGCTGCTCCATCGCGCTGGCGGTTTCCTGCAGGTTGCTGGCGGTCTGTTCGGTGCGCTGGCTCAGGTCGGCATTACCGGTGGCCACCTCGCGGCTGGCTGTGGCGATGGAGTCGCTGGCGATCTGCACCTCGCGCACCAGCTGCGACAGCATGCCCTGCATCGCGTGCAGCTCGCCCACCAGGCCGGTGACTTCGTCGCGGCCTTGCGGGGCGTCGGGCTCGGGCGTCAGGTCGCCGGCGGCCACGCGGCGCGCCAGGCGGGCAGCATGGTTCAGCGGATGCAGGATGGAGCCGGTGAGCGCCCAGCCCAGCGCGGCCGAGGCCACCATGCCGGCCAGCACACCGGCCAGCAGCAGGCCCTGGCCTTCGCGGGCCGAGCGCTGCGCATCGGCGCGCTGCTGTTCCACCAGCTGGGCTTCATGCCTGGCCAGCGCATCCACGGCCGACACATAGGCGGCAGCGGCCGGGCGCAGCTGCGATTCCAGTTCGGCGGCGGGCACTTTTTCGCCGGCCGCATCGCGCTTGACCATCGCGGTGCGCAGGTCGCGGAAGCGGTCGCCGGCGGCGTCCAGCGCCTTCATCAGGCGGCCGGATTCTTCGTCGTCGATCAGCGATTCCAGCCGCTTGCGCAGCTCGGCCGAGCGCTTGGAAGTGCGCTTGCGGTCGGCGTCCACGCGGGTGGCCAGGTCCTTGTCGTCGCTGGCCAGCAGCACTTCGGCGCGGAAGGCGCTGATCTCGACGATGCCGTGCAGTTCACGTGCCAGCACCGCACGTTCGGCGGCGGGGCCGCCCAGCTGCTGGGCCACGTCGCCCAGCGTCTGCAGGCGCCATATGCCCACGCCGGAGGCGATGGTCATCAACAAGGCGACGGCGGCCAGGCACAGCGTGAGGCGGGAACGCAGCTTGAGCTGCAACAAAAGGGATGTCATGACCGAGGCGTCACTGCTACAACGCCTCGTTTATCGAACCAGCGGGCTTGTTACTTGAGCGCCAGGTGTTCGCGCAGCGCCGCGATGGTGAGCCGGGGATGGCTGAGCGGCGGGCAGTGGCCCTGCCCTTCCAGCATCACCAGGCGGCTGTCGGGCAGCTGCGCGTGCAGGTAATGCGCCACCGAAGCCGGCACCACCCGATCGCCCTCGATGTGCAGCACCAGCGCCGGCGCACGCACCAGCGGCAGCTGTGCGCGCAGATCGGCGTAGAAGGCCAGGCGGCCGAAGCGGTCGGCCACCCGCGCGTCCAGCGTGCGCAGGGCCGCCTCGAACTCACGCGCCAGGGCTTGCGGCCCGCTTTCGCCGGCCGCCATCGGCGCCAGCATGCGGGCCCAGCCGGCATAGTCGGCATGCATCAGGTCGAACATCGCGGCCAGATCGGCCGGCTGGTAGCCGCCGGTGTAGCCCGGTGCATCGTCCAGAAAGCGCGGCGAGCTGCACATCAGCACCAGGCGCCGGGCCAGCTGCGGACGGGCCAGGCTGGCCAGCACCGCGACCATGCCGCCGATGGAGTGGCCCACCAGCGTCACCTCGCGCAGCGACAGCGCTTCGATGATGTGCACCAGGTCGTCGGCATAGGCCTGCAGCGTGTGGTGGCCGGGTTCCCAGTCGCTCAAGGCGGTGCCGCCGAAGCCCGCCTGGTCGAACAGCACCAGCCGGTGCGTGGCTTCGAAGGCGGGGGCCACCAGGCGCCACATGCGTTGGTCGGTGCCAAAGCCGTGCACGAACACGATGGCGGCTTCGCCTTGTCCGCTGAGGCGGATCTGGTGGCGGCGCATCAAGGCCTGGAGGTCGGCGGTCATGGGGTACACCACAGCATGGAGCGGGCTTATAACCGCCGCCCCGGAGCAGCCGCACCACGTGGTGCCCCCAAGCGTGAAGGCCTGCGCACGGCGGGCAGGCACACCGATGCGGGCGCTGACGGGCATGTTGGTTGCTGACGAGCGTGATCACTTCTGGAGCTGCTGATGGCCGACATTCCTCGTGCACCCCTGACCACCTCTTCCCACGACGACACCGGCAAGCTGGTGCTGCGGCTGGCGCTGGGCGTGCTCATCCTGCTGCACGGCATCTCCAAGCTGATGAACGGCATCGGCGGCATCACCGGCATGGTGGAAAAGGCCGGCCTGCCGCCGGTGGTGGCTTATGGCGTGTACATCGGCGAAGTGGTGGCACCGCTGCTCATCATCCTGGGCCTGTTCACCCGGCCGGCAGCGTTGATCGTGGCCTTCAACATGGTGGTGGCCATTGCGCTGGCGCACAAGGCGCAGCTGTTCTCACTCAACAACCAGGGTGGCTGGGCGCTGGAGCTGCAGGGCATGTACCTGTTCGGCGCACTGGCCGTGGCCCTGCTGGGCGCGGGCCGCCACAGCGTGGGCGGCATCGCCGGCCGCTACAACTGAAAAAGGGCGTCATGAGCTTTCATCCTTACCTTCCCAAGCGGCCGGCGGTGCGCCGCAAGCTCAAGGCCGCGCTGCAGCCGATCGAACGCCAGGCGCGTGAGCTGGTGCAGCGCCGACCGACCGGCGTCTCGGGCCGCACGCTGGTGGCCAGCGCGGTGGGCCTGGTGGCCGGCGCCCTGGCCGTGTGGGTGGCCAGTAAGGCCCGTCAGGCCGAGCGCGACCACCCGCCCACCGGCCGCTTCATCGAGCTGGAAGGCGTGCGCCTGCACTACACCGAGCGTGGCGAAGGCCCGCCGGTGGTGCTGATCCACGGCAACGTCGTCACCTCGGCCGACTTCCAGGCCAGCGGCCTGGTGGATGCCTTGTCGGCCCACCACCGGGTGATCGCGTTCGACCGCCCGGGCTTCGGGCACAGCACCCGCCCGCGCAACCGGCTGTGGACCCCCAGCGCACAGGCCTACCTGCTGTACCGCGCGCTGCAGCAGCTGGGCATCGACAAGCCGGTGGTGGTGGGCCATTCGATGGGCACGCTGGTGGCGTTGGCCCTGGCGCTGGACCACCCGGGCGCGGTGCAGCGGCTGGTGCTGCTGTCGGGCTACCACTACCCGGCGCTGCGGGTGGATGCCTTGCTGACGGCGCCGGCAGCGCTGCCCGTCATCGGCGACGTGATGCGCTACACCGTGACGGCCGCGGGCAGCCGGGCGCTGATGAACCCGGCGCTCCAGGCCATGTTCAAGCCCGAGGCCGTGCCGCCCGACTTCCTGCCCACGCTGCACAAGGAAATCCTGGTGCGGCCGGTGCAGCTGCGCGCCAATGCCGAAGACGCGGCCTTCATGATGTCGGCCGCCCGCTCATTGAGCGAACGCTACCCCGAGCTGGAGATGCCGGTGGCCATCCTGGCCGGGCTGGACGATGCCATCGTCGATGCGGCCGCGCACTCGGAGCGCTTGCACCAGGCGGTACCGCAAAGCCGTTACACCGCAGTGCGCGGCGTGGGCCACATGGTGCACCACGGCGCGCTGGCCGAGGTGGTCGCCGCCATCCACGGCGACGACTGACCTGTCACACGGCCGGCCGCCCCAGCCGGTCGGCCAGGGCCTGCAGCACCTGGGGGTTCCAGGCCATGCCCATGTGGCTGCCTTCCACCTCCACGTCTTCGGTGCGGCGGCTGCCGCGCGGGTGGCGGCAGGTCTGCCAGGCCACCACGCCGTCGCTGCGGCTGTAGATGGAGGTGCTGGGCACCGGCAGCGGCCGCCGCAGGCGCGCGGCCCAGCGCTTGTCCAGCGCCGGCCCGCCGCAACCCAGCCAGCGCAGCAGCCAGCCGGCGTTGCTGTGGTCCTGGTCGGCATTGAACGGCGTGCCGATGGTGATGACCTGCCGCACCTGGCCCGGCAGCCGCCGCGCCAGCTCACGGGCATAGATGCCGCCCAGGCTCCAGCCCACCAGCGTGGCGGGCTGCGCATGGGCTGCCAGCAAGGCCTGCACGTCGGTGGCCAGGCATTGCAGCCATTGGTCGGGGTCGCCGGTCACGCCGGTGTTGCAGCCGCGACCCCAGTCGAAGGCGGTGTAGCCCAGCCGCCGGCAATGCTCACGCAAGGGGCCGACCGCGGCGCCGTCGGCGCCCAGGCCGGGGAAGATGAGCACCGGGTGGCCGTCGCCCGGGGCCGGCGGCGGCGCGGTGGCCTGCAGGCAGGCACTCATCTGGTGGGACAACAGCTCGAAGCTGGCACGCAGGCCTTCCAGGCCGAACAGGGAGAGCGAGGGACGGGCAACCAGGGCAGCTTCGATCACGTTGAACATCCGCGGGAATCAGGACGGCCCGAGCTTGCGCGCGGCACCGGCGGGCAACCAGGGGCCGGCCCCCCGCCGTGCTGTAGGACCGCAGGCCATGGGGCCGACCCGCAGGTGCCCGGGTATGCGGGTTGCCGCGTCCAGGTCATTGCCACTACCCCGAAAGGATTGCCATGACCCGCACCGTGATCGGCGTGTTCGACCGGCCCGAAGGCGTGGACCGTGCCGAACATGCACTGCAGGCCGCGGGCTTCGACGGCCGCCAGATCCATGTCACCGGCCGCCCGGGTGGCAGCACCGTGGGCGCCACGCCCCATGAAGAGGGCGTGCTGAGCAGCGTGCGCAGCTTCTTGGCCGACCTGTTCAGCCAGCCCGGCAGCGAGCCCGAGACCTCGCGTTACGCAGAGGCCATGCGCCTGGGCTGGACGCTGGTGAAGGTGGAAGCCACGCCCGAGCAGACCGACGCTGCCAAGCTGGCGCTGCAGCAGGCCGGTGCGGTGGACATCGAGGCCAAGGCCGACGAGTGGCGCGCCAATGGCTGGAGCGAAGGCCTGGCCACGCCGCGTGCCGGCCATGCCGCGCCCACCGGCGACTCGCCGGCCGCACACGACCCCGACCTCAAGGCGCGCTGACCGCCGAATCCGGCGGCGCCTGCCAGCCGCCGCCCAGCGCCCGGTACAGGTCCACATGGGCCTGCAACTGGGCGGCGCGCAGCTGCAGCAGGCTTTGCTGCGCGGCGTACTGGGTGCGCTGCGCATCCAGCTCTTCCAGGTACGAGGCATAGCCGTTGCGCTGGCGGTTGCGGGCAATGCGCAGCACCTCGCCGGCCACCTCGGCCCGGCCCTGCGCCTGCTCGGCCTGCGCGCCCAGGGCGTCCACCGCCACCAGCGCGTTTTCCACTTCGCCGAAGGCATTGCGCACCGTCTGCTCGTAGCCGAACACGGCCTGGTCGCGCAGTGCCGCGGCCACCTCGGTGCCGGCGCGCAGCCGGCCGCCTTGCAGCACCGGCGCCAGGATGCTGCCGCCCAGGCTCCACAGCCGGGCCGGTGCGTCCAGCAACTGGTGCAGCGTGTTGCCCTGCAGGCTGGCCGAGAGGTTGAGCTGCACCGTGGGCAGCAGCAGGTCGCGCGAGGCGGCCAGGCTGGCATCGGCCGCGGCCACGCGCTGCTCGGCCTGGCGGATGTCGGGCCGGCGGCGCAGCAGCGTGGAGGGCAGGCCCGGGTCCACCGCCGGGGCCGAGAGCGAGGCCAGCGGCAGCCCGCGGTCCAGCGGGCCGGGGTTGCGGCCCAGCAGCAGGGCCAACGCATTTTCCTGCTGCGCGATGCTGCGTTGCAGGGCCGGCACCGCGGCCGCGGCGGCGCGCCATTCCGACTCGGCCTGCACCCATTCCAGTCGCGAGCTGTAGCCCGTCTCGAACAGGTGGCGGGCGCGCTGCAGCGATTCTTCGCGTGAGCGCAGCGTGGCCTGCGCCAGTTCCAGCTGCGCGTCCAGCCCACGCAGGTTCAGGTAGCCGTTGGCGGTGGTGGCGGCCACCGACAAGGCCGCCGCATCGGCCGCCGCCTGCTGGGTCTGCAGGTCGGCCGCGGCGGCTTCGCCCAGGCGGTCGATCCGGCCCCACAGGTCCAGCTCGTAGCTGGCCTGCGCGCCCAGCTGCAGCACCGTGGTCTCGGCGAAGGCGCCGGTGGCGGTGCGCGTGCGGGTGCGCGCGGGCGAGAAGCTGGCGCTCAAGGCCGGCCATTGCGCGGCCTCGGCCACGGTCAGCCGCGCCTGGTATTCGGCAATGCGCGAGCGGGCCACACGCAGGTCGGTGTTGGCGGCCAGCGCGGACTGCACCAGTGCGTCGAGCGTGGGGTCGCCGAAGCCTTGCCACCAGCCGGGCTGCACGGCGGCGGCCGTGGTGGTGTCGCTGCCGCTGGCCGCGCCCCGCCAGCCTGCGGGCGTTTGCAGGCTGCTGGCCGGTGGCGGCTGCTGCGGCAGGGCGCAGCCGGCCAGCAGCGCCACGGTGGCCAGGGCAGCGGGCAGCGTGCGCTTCATGGCCGCGGCCCCGAAGCGGCGGTGTCGATGCTCACCACCACCGACATGCCGGGGCGCAGCCGCTCGACCATCGGCTGGTCGGCATCGATGGCGATGCGCACCGGGATGCGCTGCGCGATCTTCACGAAGTTGCCGGTGGCGTTGTCGGGCGTGATCACGCTGAACTCCGAGCCGGTGGCCGGCGAGATGCGTTCCACCCGGCCGCGCAGCCGCGCATGGTCCAGCGCATCCACCACGAAGCTGGCCGGCTGCCCGGGCGTGATGCGGGCCATCTGCGTTTCCTTCATGTTGGCCACCACCCACAGCTGCGGCGGCACCACCGCGGTGAGCTGGGTGCCGGCGTTCACATAAGCGCCCACGCGCACCGCCACCTGGCCCAGCTGGCCGTCCACCGGCGCATGCACCTCGGTGTTGGCCAGGTCGATGCGGGCCAGCTGCAGCGCGGCTTCGGCATTGCTCACGGCGGCTTCCAGTGCGCCACGGTTCACGCCCACGCTGCGCAGGTTTTCCTGCGCGATGGCCAGCGCGGCGCGCGCCTGTTCGGTGGCGGCCACGGCCTGCGCGGGCGGCGCGGGCCTGGTCGCGCTCGCGCAGCGACAGAGAGCCATCGGCCACCAGCGCCTCGATGCGGGCCAGGTCGGCCTCGGCCTTCACCGCCTGGGCGCGGGCGTTCTCGATGCCGGCCTGGCCTTGGGTGATGGTGGCCTGCGCGCTGCGCCTTTGCTGAGCGGCATTGCCCAGGTTGGCGCGGGCCGCGGCCAATTGCGCCTCGGCCTGCGCCACGCGCTGGCGGTAGATGCGGTCGTCGATCTTCACCAGCAACTGGCCGCGCTGCACCTGCTGAAAGTCTTGTACCGGCACCGCCACCACATAGCCCGAGAGCTGCGGCGCGATCAAGGTCACCTGGCCGCGCACCATCGCGTTTTCGGTGCTTTGCAGCGGCGTGGTGAAGGGCGGCAGCCGCCAGGCGTACAGCACCACCACCACGCCCAGCAGCGCCACCAGCCCGAAGAGGATGGCCGAGCGCAGGCGGCGCCGGTTTTCGGCCGGGCCGACGGTGGGCGGGATGGGCGAAGGCGCGGGGGCTGAAGCCGGCGTGGGTGAGCTCATGCGGGTGGCGGTCAGATGGTGTCGGTCAAGGGGGCGGCGCCGGCTTCGCTGCCGGGTGCCGCGGAAGGGGCGGGCGCCGCCCTGGCGGGCGCAGGCGGCGTGGGCGGGGAAGGCGGCGCAGCGGCCGCTGGTGGCCTGTTCAGGCGTTCCCACAGCGCATGGCCCAGCACGAACACCAGCGTCGCGCCGGCGATCGCGGCGATCACCAGGAACACGTCGTTGTAGGCCAGCACATTGGCTTCACGTGTGGCGGTGGCGGCCAGCACGCTGCGGCCCTGCGCGCCGCGCAGCACCGGGTCGGCCAGCACGCGGCCATAGGCCGTGGCGCCGCCTTGCAGGCGGGCGCTGACCAGCGGCTCCAGCTGGCTCAGCTGCTCGGCGATCTGGCTGCTGTGGAACTTCTCGCGCAGCGTCTGCACCGTGCCCAGCAGGGCCGAGCCCAGCAGGCCGCCCAGGTTCTGGCTGATGCCGAACAGCACCGAAAAGCTCACCAGGTTGCGCGGCTGCGCAATCACCGCGCCCATGCGCGACAGCAGCGCCGGCGCCAGGAACAGCGCACTGCCAAAGGCCAGCAGAAACTGGCTCAGCAGCATCTGCGCCGCCCGCGTCTGCGAGGTGGCGCCCACGTCGATCAGCGCGCCGCCCATCATCGCCAGCAGCGCCACCACCAGCGGCGTGTTCAGCCGCTGCGGGTTGATGGTCAGCGCGCTGGTGGCAATGCCCACCACCGTGCCCGCCAGCACCGCGACGAACATCGGCCGCATCTGGTCGTTGCTCATGCCCAGGGCCTGCAGAAAGCCCACCGCGCCCACCGACTGCTCGGACAGCACGATGCGCACCAGCACCATCACCAGGCCCAGGCGCAGCATGTCGGCGCTGCCCCACCAGCGGGTGTTGATCAGCGGGTTGCGACGGTTGTGCTCGATGCACATGGCCGCCGTCAGCAGCACGATGGCACCCGCCAGCGACCAGCCCAGCCAGGGCGCCTCGAACCACCACACGGTGCGGCCCAGCGCCAGCACCGCGCACAGCAGCGCCATGCCCGGGGCAAACAGCGAGAAGGTGAGGAAGTCGGTCTTCTCGAAGGTCTTGTAGCGGTCGCCGGGCGGCAGCTTGAGCAGCAGCACGCAGCCCAGGGCCACCAGCGTCAGCCCCAGCTCGAACATCGACAGGCCGCGCCACTCGGAATACTCGAGCACGCTGGCCGGCAGCAGCCGGGCCAGCGGCAAGGCCAGCGACGACAGCCCCAGCGCCACCACCAGGCCCTTCATGCGGTGCGCAGCCGGAAAAGCCTGCAGCGTGTAGTACAGCCCCAGTGAGGTGAGCGCTGCCCCGGTCATGCCGTGCGCGGCCCGCACCGCGATGGCCGACGACAGGTCGTTGACGAACAGGTGCGCAAAGCCCACCAGCGCATACAGCACCAGGAACACCTCGGTGAACAGCCGCAGCCCGAACTCCTGCCGAAACTTGACCAGCAGCAGGTTCATCGAGACGTTGGTCATCACATAGGCCGCCGGCAGCCAGGCGATGTCCACCGCATAGGCGCCCAGCGCGCCTTGCAAGTTCTGCAGGTTGGCGGTGACCAGCGCATTGCCCAACCCGCCGGTCAGCGAGACGATGAAGCCGACCAGCGCATAGGCCACGCGACGGCGCACCGGATGCAGCGGGGTCGAAGGCGACCCCGGCATCATCGGCCGTTCATGCGGGAGCCAGGGGCGGGGAGCGATCGGATTCATCGATGGGGCGCAATGTCGCCCGCTTTAGGCAACGGATGTGCCCTGTCCCCCCTGGCTTGGCGCTGCATCAGCCGCCCTGCGCAGGTACCACCACGCGCAGCGTCTGCCTCTGCGGCGCCTCACCGACGCCGCGCGTTTCTGCCAGGGCCTGGTCCTGGCTCATGCCCTTGTGCTGCAGGTACAGGGCATAGGGCCCGGGCTGCAGGCGGGTTTCGACCTGCTCGGCGGCCAGCGCGGCCTGGCTGCCGAGCAGGGCGGCCAGCGTCAGGGCCAGGGCGGCGGGGGTGCGGTGCAGCTTCATGCGGGTGCTCCTTGAAGGGTGTGGCGATGCGATGAATCTAGGTGCGCACCCCGGCACCCACAATCCACCGCGCCGCCAACGCCCCGTTGCGCAAAGCTGAACAATCACCCGCGCCGCCGCTGCGCGCACACCCGTGTGGGAACATGCGGTGGTGACGAAGTGGTCCACCGAATCCGCCGCCTGGCGCGGCTACCTGGCCGCGGCCCTGGCCTGCGGTATCACGGCGCTGGCGGGATTTGCGCTGCTGCCGGTGCTGGAGCCCACCAACATCGCGATGCTGTTCCTGCTGGCCGTGGTGGCCGTGGCCTGGCGGCATGGCCGCGGCCCGGCCGTGATGGCCGCGGTGCTGGGCGTGGCGCTGTTCGACCTGTTCTTCGTCGCGCCGCAGTTCTCGTTCGCGGTGAGCGACGTGCAGTACCTGGTCACCTTCGCGGTGATGCTGCTGGTCGGCCTGCTCATCGGCCAGCTGATGGCCGGCCTCAAGGCCCATGCCGAAGACGCCAGCCGCCGCGAGCAACGCATGGCGGGCCTGTATGCCGTCTCGCGCGAGCTGTCGGCCGCGCTGCAGCCGCAGCAGGTGGCCGACATCGGCCAACGCTTCTTGCAGGAGGAACTGGCGCTGCCCAGCCTGCTGCTGGTGCCCGATGCGCAGGGCAGCCTGCAGCCGCTGGCGGGTGACCAGGCCGCCTTGGACGCGGGGCTGGCGCAATGGGCCTTCGACCATGCCGCGCCGGCCGGTGCGGGCACCGACACCTTGCCCGGCGCCGGCAGCCTGGTGCTGCCGCTCACCGCCACCATGGGCGTGCGCGGCGTGCTGGCGGTGGCCTGCGGCGCGGCACCGGCGCCCGAGGCGCGGCGGCTGCTGGATACCTGTGCCTCGCTGCTGGCCTTGTCGCTGGAACGCATCCACTACGTGGAGGTGGCCCAGCGCACCACGTTGGAAATCGAGTCGGAACGCCTGCGCAACTCGCTGTTGTCGGCCATCTCGCACGACCTGCGCACGCCGCTGGCCGGCCTGGTGGGCCTGGCCGACACGCTGGACCTGCCGGCCCCGGCCACTGCCGGCCCGGGCGCCGCGGCCCGGCACCGCAGCACGCAGGCCCAGGCCATCCGCAGCGCGGCGCGCCGCATGGCCGCGCTGGTGGACAACCTGCTGGACATGGCCCGGCTGCAGGCTGGCGGCGTGCAGCTGCGCCTGGCCTGGATGCCGCTGGACGAGGTGATCGGCAGCGCGCTGGCCGCCTGCGCCGGCCCGCTGGCGGGCCGCCCGGTGCAGGTGCACCTGCCCGACGAGCTGCCGCTGCTGCACCTGGACGCGGTGCTCTTCGAACGGGTGCTGGTCAACCTGTTCGAGAACGCGGCCAAGTACACCCCGCCCGGCAGCGCGCTGGTGCTGCGCGCCGAGGCGCGGCCCGCCGAAGTGCTGCTGACGGTGGACGATCACGGACCCGGCCTGCCCGCCGGGCAGGAAGCGCGCCTGTTCGAGAAGTTCGAGCGCGGCCAGAAGGAAAGCGCCACGCCCGGGGTGGGGCTGGGGCTGGCCATCTGCCGTGCCATCGTGCAGGCGCATGGCGGGCGCATCAGCGCCGGCCACCATGGGCAGGGCGCACGTTTTGCCATCTTGCTGCCACGAGGCACGCCGCCGCCCGACGACGGCAGCGGGCAGCCGCTGTCCACGGTCTACGATCACGCCGCATGAACCCGACTACCCACGCCACCACCATCCTGGTGGTGGAAGACGAAGACGAGATCCGCCGCTTCGTGCGGCTGTCGCTGCAGGCCGAAGGCCATGCAGTGCATGAGGCCGCCACGCTGCAGCGCGGGCTGATCGAGGCCGGCACCCGCCGCCCCGACCTGCTGGTGCTGGACCTGGGCCTGCCCGATGGCGACGGCGTGTCGCTGATCAGCGAGCTGCGCACCTGGTCGGCCGCGCCGGTGATCGTGCTGTCGGCCCGCAGCGGCGAGGCCGACAAGATCCGCGCGCTGGACGCCGGGGCCGACGACTACCTGGTCAAGCCTTTCGGCGCCGGCGAGCTGCTGGCCCGCGTGCGGGCCCAGCTGCGGCGCCGGCCGCTGGCGGCCGCCGGCACCGAGGCAGCGCCGGTGCTGCGCTTCGGCGAGGTGATGGTTGACCTGGCCCGCCGTGTGGTCGAACGTGCCGGCCAGCCGCTGCACCTGACGCCGATCGAGTACAAGCTGCTGATCCACCTGGCCACGCAGCCCGATCGGGTGATCACCCATCAGCAGCTGCTCAAGGCCGTGTGGGGCCCCGGCCATGCCGAAGACCTGCACTACGTGCGGGTGCACATGGCCAACCTGCGCAAGAAGGTGGAACCCCAGCCGTCGATGCCGGTCCACCTGCTCACGGAGGCCGGGGTCGGTTACCGGTTCGTGCCTTGAGCAAGCGAAGGAATCCCATGCAGCGTCGCCAGTGGCTTGTCTATGCAACTTCGGCCATGGCCGGGGCGCCGGTGGCGGCGCGGCCCGCGCCGGCCACCGTGGCCGCGCCGGTGCAGCCCGCGGGCCGGCCCGGTGCGCTGATGCTGATCGGCGGCGCCGAAGACCGTCAGGGCGACCGGCTGGTGCTGCGGCGCTTCGTGGCGCTGTGCCGTGGCCCGGCGCCGCGCGTGGTGGTGCTGCCTTCGGCCAGCGCCTACCCCGAGGCCGCCGCCCGCCGCTATGAGGCGGCGCTGGCCGCCCTGGGCGTGGGCCAGCAGGTGGTGGTGCACCCGGCCAGCCGCGAAGAAGCCGGCAGCCTGGAACTGGTGGCCCAGGTGGCCACCGCCGATGGCGTGCTCATCACCGGGGGCGACCAGCGGCGGTTGACCGAGATCGTCGGCGGCACGCCGCTGGCGCAGGCCATCCACCAGGCCTTCATGAACGGCGCCTGCGTGGCCGGCACCAGCGCGGGCGCTGCCGTGATGTCGGCCCGCATGCTGTGGGCGCGCAGCCTGACCGAAGGCTTCGGCCTGCTGCCGCAGGTCATCGTCGACCAGCACTTCACCGAGCGGCGGCGCCTGCCGCGGCTGTTGCGCGCGCTCAGCCGCTACCCCGACCACGTGGGCGTGGGCGTGGACGAAGACACCGCGCTGGTGCTGCGCCGCGGCCAGGGCGCCGAGGTGGTGGGCAGCGGCTCGGTGACCATCGTCGACCCGCGGGCGGTGCAAGGCGCCATCGAAGGCCTGGAGCCCGACGCGCTGATGCAGGTGCCCGGCCTGCGGGTGCTGCGGCTGCAGGGCCAGGGCGCAGTCGATCCGCAGGTGGCGCGGCTGCTCGGTTAGGCGCCGGCCTGCCGCCGGTGCTCCGCCGACACCGGATGCACCCGCTGGATCGGCGCATCGGCCACCGCGCGGGCGGCGGCGGTGCGCACCTCGCGCATCAGCGCGCGGGCGTCCCAGTCGGTGGGCCAGCCTTGCCACAAGCGCAGCCGGCCGTTGACGACGACCGCCTCGATCTGGCCGCGGTGGGCCAGGCGCACCAGCTCCCAGCCCAGGTCCCAGGAAGGCGCCAGTTCGGGCACGTCCAGGTCCAGCAGCAGGAAGTCGGCCTCCAGGCCGGTGGCGATGCGGCCGGTGCGCTGGCCCAGGCCGCAGGCCTCGGCGCCGCCCGCGGTGGCCGCCTGCAGCCAGGTCCAGCCGGCGCCGCAGGACGAATCGCCTACCGCCAGGCCATGCACCAGGCGCTGCGCGGTCTCGGCCGCGTCCAGCAGCCGGAAGGCGTCGCTGCGGGTGCCGTCGGTGCCCAGGCCCAGGGGAATGCCCAGCGCCCGCATCATCAAGGCCGGGGCCACCGCATTGCCCTTCCAGGCGCTGGCCACCGGGTTGTAGGCCACGCCGGTGCCGGTGTCGCGCAGGCGCAGCAGCTCATCGGGCGTGACCAGCGTGGCATGGGCGATCAGGGTCTGCGGGCCCAGCGCGCCGGCGCGGTCCAGGTGGCCGATGGGCCGCAGGCCGCGGTCCACCAATGAGCGTTCCACCGAGGCCAGGTGTTCGTTGGCATGCACCTGCAGCACCGCGCCCGCCTCGCGGCACAAGGCGGCCACCTGGCCCATGGTGGCATCGGTGGCCGCTTCGGGCACCGAGACGGCCAGCGAGCCGTGTACCAGCGGATGGTGCTGCCAGCGGACCAGGTGTTCGCTGGCCTGGCGCAAGGTGTCGCGCCGTGCGCCGTCGTCGCTGCCGGCGTCGTTGCACACCCGGGCCAGCACGCAGCGCAGGCCCGCTTCTTCGGCCGCCTGGGCAATCGCGTGCAGGCCATGTTCCGAGCGGGTGCCGGCGTCGCACACGGTGGTGAAGCCGCCGCGCAGCGCCTCCAGCGCGGCCAGCTTGGCCGACAGGTACAGGTCGTGCGGCTGCAGGTGCTGCTCCAGCGGCACCCAGATGCGGCGGAAGATCTCCGACGGCTCACCGAAGGCCAGCGACTTGCCGAACGACTGCGTCAGGTGGTGGTGGGTGTCGATGAAGCCGGGCATCAGCAGCCGGTCGGGCAGTGCCTGCGCCACCAGGCCGGGGTGGCGGGCCTGCACTTCGGCCAGCGGTCCGACGTCTGCAAAGCGGCCGCCTTCCACCACGACGCCCTGGCCAGGCGTGGCGCCCTGCGGCTCCAGCCAGGTGAGGGCAGGCGCCAGCAGGTAGCGCGGCTGCGCCAGTGTGTGTTCAGTGACTTGCATAGACAACTCCCGTGACGATCAGCGCCAGTGCGGTGGCCAGGCGCAGGCGGCGTGCATCCAGCCGGCGCGCGGCGCGGCGGCCGGCCCAGGCACCGGCCAGCAGCGCGGCGCCCACGGCCAGGCCCAAGGTCCAGTCCAGCCGGCCGGCCAGTGCATGGGTGGTGCTGGCCGCCAAGGCGATGGGCAGTTGCACCGCCTGCGCCGCGGCCACGCTGGGCAGCGTGGGCAGGCCCAGCAGCATCAGCACCGGCAGCAGCAGCACCGGCCCGCCGGTGCCCGACAAGGCCGAGCCGCAGCCCACCGCCCCGCCCACCAGCACCATGGCCAGCGGGCCCAGCGGCGCCCGTGCCGGTGCGGCCGGCCGGCGCAGCAGCCACAGCGTGTGCAGGCCCGAGCCCGCGGCCAGCGCGGCCACCCACAGCCGCACCGCGCCCGGCGGCACCAGGTGCACCAGCAGCGCGCCAGCGGCCGCCCCGGCCAGCGCAGCCAGGTGCAGCGCCCACCAGTTCACAGGGTCGCCGGCCTGTTGCGCGCCCGGCGTGCGCCGCCAGCCCAACAGGCCGGTGAGCAGAAAGCCGAAGCTCGATGCAGCGATGGCGGTGCCCACCGGCAGCCCCGCCACGCCGGTGAGGGCCGGCACCACCAGCACGCCGCCGATGGCGGTGGCGCCGATCGCGGCGCCCGCCAGCAGCACCAGCAGGCCGGCCAGCAGCAGCGTCATTCGGCCTTAATCCCTGCCTTGGCCACCACGGCGCCCAGGGCCTGCTTCTCGGCCTTCAGCGTGGCCATGAAAGGCGCCGGGCCTTGCGGCGCCGGCTTCAGGCCCGCTTCGGTCAGGCGCTGCTGCAGCTCGGGCTCGGCCAGCGCTGCGGCCACTTCTCGTGCCAGGCGGTCCACCAGCGCCGCATCGGTGGCGGCGGGCGCAAAGAGGCCGTACCAGCTGTCCACCGCCACGTTCTTCAGCTCGGGCGTTTCGGCCAGC
>CAKZXL010000247.1 GCA_937883885.1 uncultured Aquincola sp.
CTGGGCGTCGCGCCACAGGCGCAGGGCCTCGTCGCGCTCGCCCTGCGCCCACAGCACTTCGCCCAGGTGGGCGGCGATCTCGGGGTCGGGTCGGGCGCTGTAGGCCTGGCGCAGCAGGCGCAGCGCTTCTTCGCGGTTGCCCAGGCGGAATTCCACCCAGCCCAGGCTGTCGGTGATGAAGGGGTCGCCCGGCGACAGCGACAGCGCCTTGGCGATCAGGTCGCGCGCCTCGGGCAGGCGCTGGTTGCGATCGGCCAGCGCATAGCCCAGCGCGTTGTAGGCATGCGCATGGTCGGGCTTGAGCTGGATCACCCGCCGCAGCAGCTGTTCCATTTCGGCCGGCTTGTTGATCTTCTCGGCCATCATGGCCTGCTCGTACAGCAGCGTGGCGTCTTCGGGCTGGCGGGCGGTGGCGGCGGCCAGCACGTCGTGCGCGGCCTGCCATTGCCTGACCTCGCGCAGCATCTGCGATTCGGCCATCAGCTTGGCGCGGGCGTCGTCCGGGCTGCGTTCGGGGATCGCCTGGATCATCGCGCGCGCTTCGGCGACGCGGCCCTGGCGGGCCACCAGCATCGCGCGGCGGGCCTGCACTTCCAGGGCGCGCTGCGGGCTGTCGATCTTGCCCAGCCAGGCATCGGCCGCCTTCAGGTCGCCGCGCTGTTCGGCCGCCTGGGCGAGCAGCAGCCAGGCCTGCGCCAGGTCGGCCTGGGCATCGGTGCCTTGGGCATCGTCGCCATCGGCGTCTTCGGCGGGGCTGGAGGCTGCCGTGGCAGGCGCTTGCGCAGCCGCCTGGCGCAGGCTGATGAAGCGCTGGATCGAGGCCTCGGCCTGCTGCGGCTGGCGCAGCTCCAGCTGCAGCGCCCCCAGCGTGAGCCAGGGGCCGGGCTGGTCAGGCTGCGACTGGGTGACGATGTCCAGCTGGCGGGCGGCGTCGGCGTAACGCTGCGCGCTGCTCAGCACGCGCACATAGGCCAGCCGCACCGCGGGTTCGGCCTTGGGCTGGTTGAGGTAGTTCTCGACCAGGCGCTGCGCGTCGGGCTGCGTGGGCATCAGCTCCAGCGCCAGCAGCGCCGGGCCGGGGAAGCTGGGGTCGTCCACCTGGGCTCGGCGTGCCAGGGTCAGGGCCTTGCCGGTGTCGCCCGCGGCCAGCCAGGCCCGCGCCAACGCCACGCGGGCCGAGGCGCGGGTGCCGGTGGTTTCCAGATAGGGCGCCAGCACCTGCTCGAACAGGTCGACCACCTGCTTGCGGTCGGTGCTGCGCTGGAAAAAGCGCGGCAGCGAAGAGATGAGCCCCGGCTGCTCGACCACCGGCGTCTGCGCCAGCAGCTCGCGCAGCGGCTCTGCCACTTCGGGCACGCGGTTCAGCGCCATCAGCAGCTGCACCTGGTAGCGCAGCGGCTCGGCCGAATCGGGCGCGGCGATGCGCCAGGCCTTGGCCGCGGACAAGGCCTGGTCGCCGGCGCGGGCCTGCAGCGCGATCTCGACCGCGCGCTTGAACAGCTGCTCGTCGCGTGCGCGGCGGGCGGCGTCCAGCATCACCTGGTAGGCGGTGCCGGCTTCGCCGTTGCGCAGCTCGATCTCGCCGATTAGCAGTTGATAGAACAGCGGCGCATCGAGCGCCGAGTTGTCGGGGGCCGAAGCGGCGGCCGCAGCGGGCAGGGCGGCCTGGGCGGCCGGTGAAGGGCTTTGCGCGTGAACGACGCCCGCGGCCAGCATTGCTGCGGCTAGCGCGTGGCGGGTTGCGGCGCGCCACCGCGGAGAGAGGGCAAGCATCGCGACTCCTTGAGCCGTTGGATTCTAGACATGGCCGTGTCAACGGCTGGTGAAGCGCTGGCGCTCCACAATCGGTGCATGTTCCTGCAAGAAAACATGGCATGGGCCATGGCCAGCAGCCGCCATGCCTGAGATGCCGGAAGTGGAAACCACGCGCCGCAGTTTTGCCGACCGCATTGCCGGCGCCCGGGTCGAGCGATTGCTGATGGGCGCGCCGCTGCGCTGGCCGCTGGGCCGTGAGCCGGACGAGCTGGTGGGTGCCACGGTGGGCGACACCGTGCGCCGCGGCAAGTACCTGTGGCTGCCGCTGCAGCTGCCGGCCGAGCCTTCGGGCGGGCTGCTGCTGCACCTGGGCATGTCGGGCTCGCTGGCTTTGCTGCCGGCACCGGCGCGCGAGGCCGGCAAGCACGACCACTTCGAGCTGCACACCAGCCACGGCGTGCTGCGCCTGACCGACCCGCGGCGCTTCGGCGCCGTGGTGTGGTCGCCGGCCATCGACGCCGGCATGGCCGCCAAGCTGCTGGCCACACTGGGCCATGAGCCCTTTGACGAGGCGCTGACGCCAGCGCTGTTCCATGCCGCGCTGCAACGCCGCCGTGCGCCGATCAAGGCCGCCCTGCTGGCGGGCGACATCATCGTGGGCGCCGGGAACATCTATGCCTGCGAGGCGCTGTTCGACGCCCGCATCGACCCGCGCACGCCGGCCGATCGCATCAGCCGGCCGCGTGCGGCGCGTTTGCTGGCGGCGGTGCGCGAGGTGCTGAGCCGCGCGCTGGCCCTGGGCGGCAGCACCTTGAGGGATTTTCGCGACGCCCACGGCATGGACGGCCAGTTCCAGTTGCAAGCGCGTGTGTACGGCCGTGAAGGCTTGCCCTGCCCCAACTGCGGCGCGCCGGTGCGCCGCATGGTGCAGGCGCAGCGCAGCACCTTCTGGTGCGCGGTGTGCCAGAAACGCTAGCCTGCAGCCGCGCCCAGGCGGCGTTGCGCCGTAGCAAGCGGTAGCCATCGTCTTGCGGCAGACACACCTGGGCGCGCTAGCATTCCTCTCAGTTCTGCTGCAGCCGCCAAAGCTTGATGGAGTTCACCTTTGCCCACCACCTGGACGCCTTGGCCGACTGGCGCGAGGACGCCGCTCGCCAGGTGGCGGCATTCCAGCAGACCCTGAGTAGCCATGAGCTGCTGGACGACAGCCTGCTGCAGCTGCTGGACACGCTGCGGCAGCGCCTGGCCAGCGAACAGCTGGTGGTGGCCTTCGTCGCCGAGTTCTCGCGCGGCAAGTCCGAGCTGATCAACGCCATCTTCTTTGCCGACACCGGCCGCCGCATGCTGCCGGCCACGCCAGGCCGCACCACCATGTGCCCGGTGGAGCTGGGCCACGACGACGCGCTGCCGCCCCTGCTGGCGCTGCTGCCCATCGAAACCCGCCTCGAAGCCGCCACGCTGGCGGAGCTGCGGGCGCAGTCGGGCCGCTGGAAGCGGCTGCGGCTGGACGTCAACGACCCCGACCGGGTGGCGCAGGCGCTCAAGGAGCTCACGCGCACCAAGACCGTGTCGCTCGACGAGGCCCGCGCGCTGGGCCTGGTGCAGCCCGACCGGGCGGGCGCCGGCAATGGCGCGCCACAGCGCCCCGACGGCCTGGTGGAGGTGCCGGTGTGGCGCCATGCGGTGCTCAACTATCCGCATCCGCTGCTGCGCCGGGGCCTGGTGGTGCTGGACACGCCGGGCCTGAATGCGGTGGGCGCCGAGCCCGAGCTGACGCTGTCGCTGCTGCCCACGGCGCATGCGGTGGTCTTCGTCGTCGGCGCCGACACGGGTGTCACCCAGTCGGAGCTGGCCGTGTGGCACGACCACCTGGGCGACCATGGACCGGCCCGCTATGTGGCACTGAACAAGATCGACACCCTGGCCGACCCGCTGTTGACACCCGCCGAGGTGCAGGCCCAGGTCGATGGCCAGTGTGCGTCGGTGGCGGCCATGCTGGGCCTGCCGCCGTCGGCGGTGCACCCGGTGTCGGCACGCCAGGCGCTGGTGGCACGCATCGCCAACGGCGGGCTGGCCGATGTCGCGGCCAGCGCCACCGGCGGCCTGGCGGCCCTGGAAGACGCCCTGGTGGCCCAGCTGCTGCCGCGCCGCCGCCAGGTGCTGGCCGAGATGGTGTTGAGCGGCACGGCCACCGTGCAGGCCCAGGCCGCGCGCCAGGTGGCCGACCAGCGCCGCCAGCTGCATGAGCAGCTGACCGAACTGCAGGACGTGCGAGGCAAGAACGCCAGCAAGGTGCAGCGCACGCTGGAGCGCCTGGGCGCCGAGGCGCAGGACTTCGAGCGCTGCACCGGCCGGCTGGCTGCGCTGCGGTCGGTGCACGGCCGGCTGGTGGGCGATGCGGTGCAGCTGCTGTCGGCCGCGCAGCTGCGCGACGACGTGTCGCGCATGCAGCTGGAGTCCGCCGGCCGGCTGCTCAAGCTGGGCACGCGCAAGGCGTTCGGCCAGCTGTGCGTGCGCCTGCGTCAGCGGCTGGAACAGGCCGCCGCGCTGGGGGCCGAAGCGCAGGCCATGCTCACCGCCAGCTACCAGCAGCTCAACACCGACTTCGGTTTTGCGCTGGCCTGCAGCCCCGCCCCCACGCATGCCCGTGCGCTGGGCGAGATCGACCTGATCGAGCGCAACTATGGCCGCTACCTGGGGCTGCCCTACGCGCTGCGCCTGGGCGACGACCGGCAGAAGGAGCAGTTCCGCCGCATGCTGGTGAGCAAGCTGGAAGCGGTGTTCGAGCATGCAACGCACGAAACCGAGCGCTGGAGCCAGTCGCTGGCGGTGCAGGTGGAGGTGCAGCTACGCGACCGCCGCCGCGGTTTCCAGCGCCGGCGCGAGACGCTGGAGCGGGCGCATAGCGCTGCTGGCGATCTGTCGCGGCGCATCGAGGAACTGCAGGCCCAGCACCGCCACTGGGAAGCCGTGGGCGAGCAGCTGCAGGCGCAGGCCACCAGCCTGCGGGCGCTGATGCTCAACGAAACGGTGTCGGA
>CAKZXL010000248.1 GCA_937883885.1 uncultured Aquincola sp.
CCTGTACTTGGCCCAGAACACCGGACGGCGATTCGACACGCTGTTCTCCGACGAGGCCGATGGGCCGTTGGACCCAGAACACAAGCGCATGTTCATGGCCATGAAGCGCGAAGTCCTTCAGCTCGGCGGCTACCGGCAGGAGTTCTTCATCACCCAGACCCCGCACCTCGCAACGATGGCCGATGCAATCATCGACCTCGACGCCATGCAGGTCGATGCGCTTCGGGACGTTGCACTCGTCGCTGAAGAAGCCAGGATGTAGAGCGAGCGGATCACGATCGCGGCGCGGGGTTCCTGATCGAATGGAAGGGTCGTTCGGTCGACACACCGCAAACGTCGGCACGTACCGCGTACCGCATTGGGCGCGATATCGACTCTACGAGGCGAACGTGCGCGATGTGCGCACAGGTGCCGTTCAACCGCGAGGGCTGTGCGTCTGTGGACGGCCAGCAGCCGTTGGGTGGTGCGTCCGGAAGCGGACGTCGATTACCCAGACCAGCTCATTGCATCAAAGCTCCGATCAATGGGCAGGTGGGCGGAGCGGGCGTCGGCGCCTAGCTGAAGGGTAATCGCGTGTCGCCGAGGGCTGAACCTTCGACATGCGAAGCGGGGCCGGGACGTTAGCGGGCAGCCCCAGCGGTCGCATCTGCCTGGGCGATGAACGCCAGCAACGCGGGCGTCGACTGCTTCTCACGATGCACAACCAGATGACATTGCCGAAGCTGCCGCGGCAATGTCGTGGAGACGCGGCACAGACGTCCAGCTTCCAGCGCATCGTTCACTACCCAGGCGGACAGGCAAGCCACCCCCAACCCTTCCTGAGCGGCACGCTGGATGGCCTCCGAACTGCCTAGCTCGATGCTGCGCCGGTAAGAACGCAGGTGGGGCAGCAAGCTCTGGTCGGTGGCCTCGCGCGTGCCAGAGCCCGTTTCGCGAACCAGCCAGACCGCCTCACGCAGCGTGCGCAGGGGAATGCGATCGCCCGCCCGGCTTGACTGGGCCAGCGCACTGTCGGGCGCAGCCACGACCACCATCTCGTCTTGCAGCCAGGGGGTGACCACCAGCTCCGGCTGGTGGCTGGGCCCCTCGATCAGCCCCACGTCGAGTTCGAAAGCGGTCACGGCATCGCAGATGGCGGCGGTGTTCCCGATAACGACCTTCGACCGCCAGGCGGCGGCGCTGCCGGGCTGCTGTGCCCCCATGAAGCCAGCGAGCAGCTTGGGCAACACGTAGTTGCCAATCGTCGTGCTGGCGCCGATGCGCAGCGACTGCGCCTGCGCGCTGCCGTCGCGCGACATCTGCTCGATGCCTGCGGCGCCGTCGAGCAAAGCCAAAGCCCGCGGCAACAGCGCGCGGCCGTTGTCGTTCAACAGCAGGCGTTTGCCGGCGCGGTCGAACAGGCGCAGCGACAGCAGGCGTTCCAGCTCGTTGACGGCCGAACTGGTGGCCGATTGCGACAGCGCTATCTCAGCGCTGGCCGCCGTGGTGCTGCCGCTGCGCGCCACGGCGACAAAAATCTGCAGCTGACGCAGGGTGAGTCGAAGCACGTCCACGGTGATTGCCTTTGTTATCGATTTCGCAGGTACATCTTAGTCATACAACCCGTTGGACGGGTTGATTGCCAAGCTCTAAATTTGCCTGGCCGCTCGATCACGGGGCGGCGGCCTGCCGCGCCACCACCGGCATCTGGAGCCCGACATGCTGACCCTTGAACGAACAACCCCACGCCCCGCAGCACCCGGCCCGCTGGCCCCACAGGCGCTGCATGCCCTTCAATGGGTTGCTGCCCGGCGGCCAGTGGCGGGCTTCATGGGGCCGACCCGCGACGTGGCCCATGCCGTCTCGACCACCTTGGCCGCCGACAGCAGCATCGACCCGCAGGTGCTGCGCTGGATGCCGGTCGCAGTGCCGCTGGCGGCCGTGCTGCTGTGCGCCGGCATCGCCTTGATCTGGGTGCTGGCGTGATGCACGCGCTGTCGACCTCACAAGCCAGCCCTGGCCCGGTAGCCCGCCGCCGCGCAGCCCAGTTGCGCTTGCAGTTCGCGGCACTGATGCCTGGCCTCGTGTTGAGCGGCGCTTTGGCCGGTGCGGGCATGGCGCTAGGCCGCATCGGCTGGCTGCAGGACCACGGCTTCAGTGCGCTGACGCTGGCCATCGTGTTGGGCATGCTGGTGGGCAACACGGTCTATCCGCTGGTGCCGCGCTTGGCCGCGGCCAGCGGTGCCGGCGTCAACGTGTCCAAGCAGAACCTGCTGCGCCTGGGGGTCGTGCTGTACGGCCTGCGGCTGACGGTGCAGGACATCGGCCACGTCGGCATCGCCGGCGTCGCCATCGACGCGCTGGTGCTGGGCTCGACCTTCGCGCTGGCCTGCTTCATCGGCACGCGCTGGTTGGGCCTGGACCGCAAGACGGCGATGCTGATCGGCGCCGGCAGCTCCATCTGCGGCGCCGCCGCGGTGATGGCTGCCGAACCGGTGGTCAAGGCGCGCGCCGAGCAGGTAACGGTGGCGGTGGCCACGGTGGTGGTGTTCGGCACGCTGGCGATCTTTCTGTACCCGGCGCTGTTCGAGCTGAACCAGCACTGGGCGCTGATTCCGGGTGGCGCCAACGGCTTCGGCATCTATGCCGGCTCGACCATCCACGAGGTGGCCCAGGTGGTGGCCGCGGCGCGTTCGGTGGGCCCGGACGCGGCCAACTCGGCCGTCATCGCGAAGATGGTGCGGGTGATGATGCTGGCGCCGTTCCTGGTGATGTTGTCGGCCTGGCTGGCACGTGACGACAAACGCCACGCCCACACTTCCGCCGCCACGGGCCAGGCCCCAGGCAAGCTCGCCGTGCCCTGGTTCGCCTTCGGCTTCGTCGCGGTGGTGTTGTTCAACTCGCTGCAGTGGCTGCCGGCCTCGGTGGTGGCGGTGACCACCGAGATCGACACCGCGCTGCTGGCCATGGCCATGGCCGCACTCGGCCTGTCCACGCACATCGGTGCCATCCGCAAGGCCGGTGCCAAGCCGCTGTTGCTGGCGCTGATCGTGTTCGGCTGGCTCATCGTCGGCGGTGCCTTGATCAACCGCTGGGTACCGGCCCTGCTCGGCTGAAGCCTCGAATTCACGGCCCGACGGAATAAACCACGGGCTCTCCTCGTCCACCACAGCAAGCCTTTCCCTCTTTTCTCAACACTCTCCGAAAGACATCCCATGAATACCTTCTTCCGCACCACCGCGCTGGCCTTGTGCAGCACCTTCGTCCTCGTCGCCGCCAGCGTGCCCGCCAACGCCGCCAACGCCGCCGAAGCCACCCCGGCCCGCGTCACCTTCGACGGCCAGATCCGCAACAACTCGCTGGCGCTGAGCCCCGACGAGGCCACCGCCGTGGTGTCTTACAGCGAGCGCCCGGACGTCATCGTCTACGACCTGGCCACCGGTGCCGTGCGCGGTGTGCTGCGCGGCTACGTCACGCCGCGCAACATCGTGTTCGCGCCCGACGGCAAGAGCTTCTATGTCTCCGACAGCAGCCTGGGCACGGTGACGCGCCTGGACACCACCACGCTCAAGCCGCTGGCCACCGCGTCGACGCTGGCGGCCGGCCCCGGCGCCTTCGGCACCGCGCTCAGCAAGGACGGCAGCGCGCTGTACGTCAACAACCAGGCCAGCAGCACCGTGACGCGACTGGACACCGCCAGCGGGCAGGCCAAGGCGGTGATCACCGGCTTTGCGCAGCCGCGCCAGGGCGTGCGCCTGAGCCCGGACGGCGCGAAGCTCTACGTCACCAACTTCCTGGGCGACAAGGTGACCATCGTCGACACGCAGACCGACAAGATCGAGGGCGAGATCACCGGCTTCAACAAGATCCGCGCCATCTCCGTCACCGCCGACGGCAAGACCCTGTTTGCGGCCAACAGCGGCAGCAACGACATCGCGGTGGTGGACATCGCCGCGCGCCGCGTCACCGGCACCGTGCCGGTGGGCCGCGACCCCTACGGCGCCGCGCTCACGCCCGACGGCCGCTTCGTCTACTCGGGCAACTTGGCCGACAACACGGTGTCGGTGATCGACGTGGCCACGTTGAAGGTGGTCGCCACCATCGCCGGCTTCAAGCAGCCGCGCCAGGCCATCGTGTTCACGCGCGACGGCAAGACCGCCTACGTGCTGAACGAGGACCTGAGCATCTCCAAGGTCGAGCGTGCCGGGCAGCGCATCGTCGCCACGGTGGCCGCACCGCAGGCGGTGGCGGCGTACTGAAAACCGGGAACTGTCAGAGAACCGGCGCACCGCACGACCGAGCCCGGGGCTTGCCGCTTCCGGTTCGCCCTGTTGTCCTCCCGCCCGCACAAAGGATCGAATGAAAACTCTTGCCAACCCTGGCCGGCGCCAACTGGCTTCGATCTGTCTGGCCTTTTGCACGCTGCCCGCCGCATTCGCCGCCCAGGCCCAGACGGCCGCCCCGCCGGCGCTGGAACTGGTGGTGCTGGGCTCGGGCGGCCCGGGTGCCACCGGCCGTGCGGGTTCGGCCTATGCCGTGTTGGTGGATGGCGTGGCGCGTGTCTTCGTCGACGCCGGCCCGGGATCTTTCGTGCGCCTGGGTGAAGCCAAGCTGGCGCTGGGTCGGGCCGACATCGTGCTGCTGACGCACCTTCATGTGGACCATGCCGGTGGACTGCCAGGCCTCTTCAAGGCCCGTGCGGTGTCCAACCGCGGGCCGGTCGATTTCAAGATCTTCGGGCCGGCAGGGCGGCGTGCGCTCGATGCCGACGATGCCGACTTCCCGGCCACCAGCCGCTTCATTGACCTCTTGTTCGGCAAGCAGGGCGCCTTCGGCTACCTGAAGGACTTCTCGGCGCCGCTGCGCTTTCAAGTGAACGACATCGACGCACCCGCCACGGCGTCAGCCCTGCCCGAAGTGCGCACGGTGTTCGATGAGGGCGGCCTGCGCATCAGCGCCGTGGCCGGCCACCACCGCGACGCACCGGCAGTGGTCTACCGCATCGACCACGCCGGCAAGAGCATCACCTTCAGCGGCGACATCGACGCCAGCGGGCTGGCGGGTCTGCGGCGAATCGCCCAAGGCACCAGCCTGCTGGTCTTCAACAGCGTGGTGCTCGACCCACCCGGCTCGCCCGACGTGCTGTACACCTTGCACACGCCACCCAAGGCCATCGGCGAAGTGGCCGATGCGGTGCGCGCCGGCCAGCTGCTGCTGAGCCACCTGTCACCTGCGCTCGACGCGCAGCGTGATGCCGTCAAGGCGTCGATTGCCGCGCACTACGCCGGCGGGGTGGTGTTTGCGCAAGACGGTCAGCGGCTGGCGCCCTGAGGCGCGCAGCCGCCGGCGATAGTGCCGGTACCAGCCCCCAGTTCGACGCCCGTGCCCACCGACCCCACGAAGGTGATCACGCGAGCCATGCCGTCGGGCCGCAGGAACACGGCGGCGTCGAACTTCATGCGCTGGCCGCCCGATGGGCTGCCGCTCACGAAACCTTCGGTGCCGACACCGCGGTCCAGGCCCCGCAAGTAGAAGGCGCCCGCCGTGGTGCCGAGGGCGTCGGCAAAGGTGCCCGAGAAGCTGAAGGTGTCGCTGGCCGGGTCGTAGCCGGCGAACGCGCTCGCCACATCCACGTCGCCGTTCTGCGGACCGATGTACGTGGGCAGTAGGTCGCCAATGGGGTCGGTGATGCCTTGCGCCAGCGCACCGGTCGCGGCGGTGAACAAGCTGGCCAGCAGCAGGAAGGTCAGGGTTCGCTTCATCGGAGCAATTGGTGGAGCGTGTCGGGCGGGTCAACTGCCGATGGCGTGACAGAAAAAGTTTTTGCGTGGACCGGAATAGACCGCCTGCCGGCGCCGTCTGCCCTTGTGTCGGGACCTCATGGACCCTTCATCCACCACCGACCACCCCTCACTTCACATCAAGCCTTCAACGGAGCCCTCCATGTTCAAGACATTCGCCTTTGCCGCCACCGCCCTGACGCTTGCCGCTGGCAGCGCCTTCGCCGCCCCTTCCGACGACGCCCGCACGCACTTCCAGGCCATCGCTTCGGGCGACACCCAGATCGTGATGCGCGCCTACGCCGACCAGGCCCAGCTGAACTGGGTCGGCGGCCCGCTGGACGGCACCTACGCCACCACCGACGCCATCCGCGGCACCTGGGAAAAGTTCGGCAAGGCCGTCGGCCCGCTGAAGCTCACCATCGGCTCCATCGAAGAATCGGCCAACCCCAAGGGCTCGACGGTCTCCGCCAACGTCGTCTTCGAAGGCAAGATGCC
>CAKZXL010000249.1 GCA_937883885.1 uncultured Aquincola sp.
CGCGGCTGGCAGCAGGTGCTGACCGAAGCGCGCCTGCAGCAGGGCATCCAGCCCGGCATGCCGGTGGACCAGTTGCTGCGCGAGTTCGGCCGCCCGGCCGAAAAGCGCTCGGGCGGGCGCCAGGGCGGCGAGGTGTGGTCGTACCGCTACGATGCCTGGGGTTGCTTCTGGTGGCAGGTCTCCGTCACCGGCAGCGGACCGGACGCGCAGGTGCGCGACGCCGGGCCCAACACCGACCCGATGTGCGACACGGGCAACGACAGCAAACCCTCATGACGATCACGCTCTACGGCATTCCCAACTGCGACACGGTGAAGAAGGCGCGCGCCTGGCTCGATGGCCGGGGCGTGGCCTACCAGTTCCACGACTTCAAGAAGGCGGGCGTGCCTCAGGCCGGCTTGCAGCGCTGGCTGGCCGCCGCCGGCTGGCAGACGCTGCTCAACCGCAAGGGCACCACCTGGCGCAAGCTGGACGAAGCCACCCAGGCCGCCGCGGCCGACGAAGCCGGCGCCGCCGCGCTGATGCAGGCCCAGCCCAGCGTGATCAAGCGCCCGGTGGTGGAGTGGGCCGATGGTGCAGTGACGGTGGGCTTCGACGCAGCCGACTGGGGCGGCCGGGTCTGAACCCCTGTCAGGCCCCTATCAGGCTTCTGCCAGCGCGGTGAAGGCCTGCGTCTGGTGGTGCAGCTGCACCTCGCCGGGTGCCGCGCCGGCCGCCAGTTCACCCAGCGAATGAAAGCCCACCGCCGGTAGCGCGTCGCGGCTCAGGCTCAGCGGCCAGGGCATCGCGGGCGGGGCGTCGGCCATGGCGCCCTCGGCGCTTGGCATGGCCAGCTGGTCCAGGCAGCCGACCGACAGCAGCAGATGGCGTGCGCCCGGGGGCAGGGCTTGCACCGCCCGTTCGGCCGCCTCGCGGGTGCTGGCCACCAAGTCGGCCGCTTGCCGCTGCATCACCTGCACCCGGCTGCCTTCGGCCAGGCTGGTGGCCAGCAGCAGCGCGCCGCGGTGTTCGTCCACGGTGAGCACGCTGCGGATGGTGGGCGCGTGGCCGTCCGCCACGGTCAGGGCCAGCGGGTGCAGCAGCGCCGCTGCGGGCAGTCGGCCTGCCGCCGGGCCCAGGTGGCTGCGGTAAACGTCCAGTGCGGGCCGGCCGTCCAGCTCATACACCACCGACCCGTGCGCGCGGGTGATGAGGTGCGCCATGCCCATCGGCTGCCAACCGGCCGCATGGCCCTGGCCCACATGCAGGCGCGGGCCGTACAGGCCCACCACGCAGGCGCGGCCGGGCGCCGGCAGTCGGCCGTCGCAGCCGTACACCCAGGCCGGCCCGGTGGCGCCGCGGTCGCCAGCCAGGCCACCGGTGATGCGTGCCGCCAGCGGCAAGCCGCCGCGCAGGCCACGCAGCAGGGCTTCGCCGTCCACCCCCTGGCCATCGGACAGCAGCAGCGCCAGCCGCAGCGGCCCTTGACGGTCCAGCGCAGCGGTGGCGGCCTGGCGGCCCTGGCGCCACATGGGCACGGCCGGCAGCTGGGCCGCCAGCGCGGCACCCATCAGACCGCTGTCGCGGCGCTGGCGCACCTCCACCGCGGCGCCGTGCAGGTGCGTGTCCTCGAAACGGATGATGGCCGCGGTGAGCGCGCCGGTGCGCCAGCCGCAGGCGCCGGGCACCGGCCCGGACGAGCAGCCCGCATGCACCGCCTGCGCGAAGCGATCGGCCAGCTCCAGGAAGGGCGCCGGCTCATCGACGAAGGCACTGTCGCCGAACACCAGCACCAGCGTCTGGGGGCTGTCGAGCGCCGCCGGCAGCGGTGGAAACCAGCCGGTGTTGCGGCGGTAGATGGACAGGCTGATCTGCATGGCGGGCCCTTTCCCAAGGTGCCGCCATCATGGATCTGCCACCGCCGATGAATCGGCGGAAATGGCAGATCAAATCATTACTATCAATTCATGCAGCCAGCAGTTGGCGCAGCACGAAGGGCAGGATGCCGCCGTGCTGGTAGTAGTCCACCTCGATTGGCGTGTCGATGCGCAGCACCACCGTCACCTCCTGCGTGCTGCCGTCGGCGCGGGTGATCACCAGCGTGGCGTCGGCCTGCGGCCGCAGCGCGCCGGCAATCCGCACGTCGATCTGCTCGTCGCCCTTCAGGCCCAGCGATTCCCAGGAATCACCGGCCTTGAACTGCAGCGGCAGCACGCCCATGCCCACCAGGTTGCTGCGGTGGATGCGCTCGAAGCTGCGCGCCACCACGGCCTTGATGCCCAGCAGCTGCGTGCCCTTGGCCGCCCAGTCGCGGCTGGAGCCGGTGCCATATTCTTCGCCCGCGAAGATCACGGTGGGCACGCCCGCGGCGATGTACTTCATCGCGGCGTCGTAGATGAACATCTTCTCGCCGCCGGGCTGGTACAGCGTCACGCCGCCTTCTTCGCGCGAGCCGTCTTCGCCGGGCGGAATCATCAGGTTCTTGATGCGCACATTGGCAAAGGTGCCGCGCATCATCACGTCGTGGTTGCCGCGGCGTGAGCCGTAGCTGTTGAAGTCGGCCTTGAGCACGCCGTTCTCCTTCAGCCACTGGCCGGCAGGCGAGGTCTCCTTGATCGAGCCGGCCGGCGAGATGTGGTCGGTGGTGATCGAGTCGCCGAACAGCGCCATGATGCGCGCGCCCTGGACGCCCACTTCACCCTCGGCCGGCGGCTGCATCTGGAAGCCCTGGAAGAACGGCGGCTCGGCGATGTAGGTGGAGGCGGGCCAGTCGTACACCTGGCCGGTGGTGCCCTTGATCTTGCCCCACAGCTGGCCGGGCTCGGTCTTCACCTTCTCGTAGTTGGCCTTGAACACCTTGGCGTTCATCGCGTACTTCATCAGCGCGGCGATCTCGTCGCTGCTGGGCCAGATGTCGCCCAGGTACACCGGCTGGCCCTTCTTGCCGTAGCCCACCGGCTCGGTCATCAGGTCGCGGCGCACGTTGCCGGCAATCGCGTAGGCCACCACCAGCGGCGGGCTGGCCAGGAAGTTGGCCTTCAGGTTGGGGTGGATGCGCGCCTCGAAGTTGCGGTTGCCCGAGAGCACGGCCGCGCACACCAGGTCGTTGCGCCAGATCACCTCGTTCAGCTCGGCCGTCAGGTCGCCGGCATTGCCGATGCAGGTGGTGCAGCCGTAGCCCGCCAGGTTGAAGTTGAGCTTTTCCAGGTAGGGCAGCAGGCCGGCCCGCTCCAGGTACTCGGTGACCACGCGCGAGCCGGGGGCCAGCGAGGTCTTGATGTGCGGCTTGACCTTCAGCCCCGCTTCCACCGCCTTCTTGGCCAGCAGGCCGGCGGCCAGCAGCACGCTGGGGTTGCTGGTGTTGGTGCAGGAGGTGATGGCCGCGATCAGCACGTCGCCGTTGCGCACTTCCAGGCCGCTTTCGGTCTTGAACACCTGGTCCAGCTTCTCGGCCGGCTGGTTGAAGCCGTTGGCTGACACCGGCTGGCTGTACAGCGTCTTGAACTGCTCGGCCAGGTGGGTGATCTCGATGCGGTCCTGCGGCCGCTTGGGGCCGGCCAGGCTGGGCGCCACCGTGCCCAGGTCCAGCGTTACCACCTTGCTGTACTGGATGTCGGCCAGCTCCTTGGAGGCGCCGGCCGCGCCCGGCACGCCATACATGCCCTGGGCGCGGAAGTAGGCCTCGAAGGCCTCGATCTCGGCCTTGGTGCGGCCGGTGCCGCGGAAGTAGTCGATGGTCTTGTCGTCCACCGGGAAAAAGCCCATCGTGGCGCCGTACTCGGGCGCCATGTTGCCGATGGTGGCGCGGTCGGGCAGCGGCAGCGTGGCCACGCCGGGGCCGAAGAACTCGACGAACTTGCCCACCACCTTTTCCTTGCGCAGCAGCTCGGTCACCGTCAGCACCAGGTCGGTGGCGGTCACGCCTTCGCGCAGCGATCCGGTCATCTCGAAGCCCACCACGTCGGGCGTCAGGAAGTACACCGGCTGGCCCAGCATGCCGGCCTCGGCCTCGATGCCGCCCACGCCCCAGCCCACCACGCCGATGCCGTTGATCATCGTGGTGTGGCTGTCGGTGCCCACGAGGCTGTCGGGGTAATACACACCCTCACGCGTCTTGTGCACGCCGCGCGCCAGGTATTCCAGGTTCACCTGGTGCACGATGCCGAAGCCCGGGGGCACGACACCAAAGGTGTCGAAGGCCTGCATGCCCCACTTCATGAACTGGTAGCGCTCCTGGTTGCGCTGGAACTCCAGCTTCATGTTCAGGTCCAGCGCCTTCTTGGTGCCGTAGTAGTCCACCATGATGGAGTGGTCGACCACCAGGTCCACCGGCACCAGCGGCTCGATGGCCTTGGGATTCTTGCCCAGGCTGGCGGCCACCGAGCGCATCGCGGCCAGGTCGGCCAGCAGCGGCACGCCGGTGAAGTCCTGCAGCACCACGCGCGCCACCACGAAGGGGATCTCGTCGGTGCGCTCGGCCACCGGCTGCCAGTTGGCCAACTGCTGCACGTGCTCGGGCGTCACCTTCTGGCCGTCGCAGTTGCGCAGCACCGACTCCAGCACGATGCGCATCGACACCGGCAGCCGGTTGACGTTGGGGTGGGTCCTGGCCAGGTGCGGCAGCGAAAAGAACTGGCCCGTCTTGCCAGAGGCGGTGGTGAAGGTCTTGACCGTCTTGGAGAAGGCGTGGGCTTTCGGCATGTACTGACTCCGCGTTGGATGACCGATCGATTGTGCCGACTGAGCAGGTCAAAGGTTGTGCTGGCGCGCAATAGTTCTCTTGCGCTGCGGCCCTTGGCGGCCGAAAGCCAGGGCAGGAGGGCTCACGCCATGCCGCATGTTCCAAGCAGGACCCGTCGCCGCTTGGTGGCGGCCACGCTCGTTTCCTTCATCCCGCTGCCGCGCATCGCGCGGGCGTCGGCATCACGTGGCTGGCTGCTGGCCCGCGAGTTCGGGCCCGACGACGACCCCGCGGGCTACCTGGTGAGCGAAAAGTACGACGGCGTGCGCGCCCAGTGGGACGGGCAAGTCCTGCGCCTGCGTGGCGGCGGCGCCGGCCGACTTTCTGGCCCACCTGCCCGCCACGCCGCTGGATGGCGAGCTGTGGATGGGGCGCGGCCGCTTCGACGCCGCCTCGGCCGCGGTGCGGCGCGAGCGGCCCGATGCGGCCGAGTGGCAGGCGCTGCGCTACATGGTGTTCGAGCTGCCCGGCGCGCCAGGCCCGTTCAGCGAGCGGGCGCAGGCCATCGCGCGCCTGGTGGCCGCCGCCGGCCATCCGCAGCTGGTGGCCGTGGCGCACAGCCCGGTGGCCGACCGCGTGGCGCTGATGCATCGGCTGCAGCAGGTGGTGTCCACCGGCGGCGAAGGCCTGGCGCTGCACCGGGCCGATGCGCCTTACGCCACTGGCCGCGGCGACGTGCTGCTCAAGCTCAAGCCCCAGCAGGACGCCGAGGCCGAGGTCATCGGCCACCTGCCCGGCCGTGGCCGCCATGCCGGCCGGCTGGGTGCGCTGCGGGTGCGCACCGAAGCAGGCGTGGTGTTTGACATCGGCACCGGCTTCACCGATGCGCAGCGCGAGGCGCCGCCGCCGCCGGGCAGCTGGGTCACCTTCCGCTACCGCGGCCTCACCGCCCAGGGGGTGCCGCGCTTTGCCAGCTTCCTGCGGCTGCATGAGGGGGCGTGATGTGCGGCAAACTGCCCGCCATGACGACCGAACAAGCTGCGCTGCCGCGCATCGCCACGCTGCGCGCACAGATCGCCCGCGGCACGTTGACCCATGAAGCCTTGGTGGCCCAGGCGCTGGAAGGCGCCGCCGCCCCCGCCGCGCGACATGTGTTCACCCGCCTGTATGCCGATGCCGCGCTGGCCGCCGCCCGCCATGCCGATGCGGCGCTGAAGGCCGGTGTGCAGCTGCCGCCGCTGGCGGGCCTGCCGGTCAGCATCAAGGATCTTTACGACGTGGCGGGCGAACCCACGCTGGCCGGCTCCATCGCCTGCCGCGACGACGCGCCGGCCGCGGCCGATGCGCCGGTGGTGGCGCGGCTGCGCACCCAAGGCGCGGCGCTGGTGGGCAAGACCAACATGACCGAGTTCGCGTTCTCGGGCGTGGGCATCAACCCCCACCACGGCACGCCGGCCAATGCGGCCGATGCCAGCGTGCCGCGCATCCCGGGCGGCTCGTCATCGGGCGCGGCGGTGTCGGTGGCGCTGGGGCTGTCGGTGGCGGGCCTGGGCTCGGACACCGGCGGCAGCATCCGCATTCCGGCGGCGCTCAACGGCCTGGTCGGCTTCAAGAACACGCAGGCGCGGGTGCCGCGCATCGGTGCGTTTGAACTCTCGCGCACGCTGGACACGGTGTGCGCGATGGCCCGCTGCGTGGACGACTGCCTGACGGTGGATGCCGCCATCGCCGACACCCCCTTGGCCGTGCGCCGCCGGCCCGCGGCGGGCCTGCGCCTGGCGCTGCCGCAAACCTTGGTGCTGGACCAGCTGGACGCCACCGTGGCCCGCGCCCTCGAGCGCAGCCTCAGCCGCCTGTCGGCCGCGGGCGCGCAGATCGTGCCGCTGCCGCTGACCGAGCTGGCCGAGATCAGCACGCTGAATGCGCCGGGCGGCTTCTCGTCGGTGGAGGCCTTTGCGGTGCACCGCCAGCGCCTGGCCCAGCGCCGCGCCGAGTTCGACCCGCGCGTGGCCGCCCGCATCGCGCTGGGCGAGGCAGTGAGCGCGGCCGACTACATCGGCCTGCACGACCGGCGCCGCGGCTGGATCGCGCGGGTGGAGGCTCAGTTCCAGGGCTTCGATGCGCTGCTGTGCCCCACGGTGCCGATGGTGGCGCCGCCCATCGCCGAGCTGCAAGCGTCTGACGAGGCCTTCTTCAAGGCCAACGGCCTGCTGCTGCGCAATACCTTCGCCATCAACTATCTCGATGGCTGTGCCTTCAGCCTGCCTTGCCAGGCGCCCGATGAGCTGCCGGTGGGGCTGATGCTGGCGTCGGTGCACGGCGACGATGCGCGCCTGGCCGCGGTGGCGCTGGCGGTGGAAGCGGTGCTGCAAGCCGGGGAGGGCGCACGATGAGCTTCTTCTGGCACGACTACGAAACCTTCGGCATTTCGCCGCGGCGCGATCGGCCTTCGCAGTTCGCCGGTGTGCGCACCGACGACGAGCTCAACGAGATCGACGACCCGGTGATGCTGTACTGCGCGCCGGCGCCCGACTACCTGCCCAGCCCCGAGAGCTGCCTGCTCACCGGCATCCTGCCGCAGACCTGCCTGGAGCGTGGCCTGCCCGAGCATGCGTTCGCCGACGCCATCGAGCAGCAGCTGGCGCGGCCAGACACCATCGGCGTGGGCTACAACTCCATCCGCTTCGACGACGAGGTGACGCGCCACCTGTTCTGGCGCAACCTGATCGACCCCTACGGCCGTGAATGGCAGAACGGCTGCGGCCGCTGGGACCTGCTGGACGTGGTGCGCGCCTGCTGGGCGCTGCGGCCCGAAGGCATCGAATGGCCCACGCACCCCGACGGCCGAGCCTCCTTCAAGCTGGAGCACCTGACCGCCGCCAACGGCTTGGCGCACGAGGCCGCGCACGATGCGCTGTCCGACGTGCGGGCCACCGTGGCGCTGGCGCGGCTGCTGCGCCAGCGCCAGCCGCGGCTGTGGGACTTCTGCCTCAAGCTGCGCCGCAAGGATGCGGTGATCGCCGAGATCGAAAGCGCCCAGCGCCAGGGCCGGCCTTTGCTGCACCTGAGCGGCATGTACGGCCCCGAGCGCGGCTGCATGGCGCTGGTGTGGCCGCTGGCGCCGCACCCCAAGAACAAGAACGAGCTGATCGTCTGGGACCTGGCGCAGCACCCGGGCGAGCTGTTCCAGCTCAATGCCGCCACCATCCGCGAGCGCATGTTCACCCGCAGCGAAGACCTGCCCGAAGGCGTGACGCGGCTGCCGGTCAAGACCATCCACCTGAACAAGAGCCCCGTGGTGGTGGGCAACCTGAAGACGCTGACCCCCGCGGTGCTCCAGCGCTGGAACCTGGACCTGGACCAGGCCCTCCGCCATGCCGAGGTGGCCGCAGGCGGCGTGGGCGCATTGGCCGGCGTGTGGGCCGAGGTGTTCGAGCGTGCGCCGCCGGCCGAGGCGCCCGACGTCGACGAAGACCTGTACGGCGGCTTCATCGGCAACGAAGACCGGCGCACGCTGCAGCGGCTGCGCGGCCTGTCGCCCGACGCGATGGCGGGCAAGCGCCCGGCCTTTGCCGACGAGCGGCTGGAAGAGCTGTTCTTCCGCTTCCGCGCCCGCAACTTCCCGCACACGCTGGACGAGGCCGAGCAGGCCCGCTGGCAGCAGCACTGCGTGGCCCGCCTGCACCACGGCGCGGGCGGTGCGCTGTCGCTCACTGCCTTCTTCGAGCAGATCGACACCCTGGGCGAAACCGCCGACGAGCGCGGCCAGGACATCCTGGGCGCGCTGTACGACTACGCGGAGCAGATCGCGCCGGAGTTGTAGTCGTCCAGCTTGCGCCGGCCAGCGGCGGGTCGTCACGGCACTGTCACCGCAGCTGCGTAATGTCGCAGTGATTGATAAAGGTGATCAGTCCATGCTGACTTATGCGATGAACAGTTCCAGGGTGGCGACGGCGGCCGTGCTGGCGGGGGGGTTGTGTGGGGTCTGCGCTTGCGCGGATTCCGACGATGCCGGCACACCGCAGGCCTTCTACCAGACCAAAACGCCCTACGCGCCGCAGCAGGACGCGGCCACGTACGAGGCGCCGCCCAGCGGCTTTGCCGCGGTGTACACCGAGCTGCTCGCGCGCCACGGCTCGCGCGGGCTGTCCAGCCTCAAGTACGACCTGGCCGTCTACAACATGTGGAAGAAGGCCCAGGACGATGGCGCACTGACCCCGCTGGGGGCGCAGCTGGGCCCCGACGTGCTGAAGATCATGAAGGCCAACTTCCTGCTGGGCTACGGCGTCAGCGGCATCAGCACGCCCGGCTACGGCAATGAAACGCAGCTGGGCATCACCGAACACACGCAACTGGCGCAGCGCCTGCTGAGCCGGCAGTCTGCGCTGTTCCAGGCTGCGGCCAGCGCGGCCAGCACGGCGCCGCGCCAGATCGTGGTGGTGACCTCGGGCGTGGACCGGGCGGTGGACAGTGGCGCCTTCTTCGTCAGATCGATGCTGGCCAGCCAGTCGGCGCTGGCCCCGCTGGTGACCTATCCGCCTGCGCCCTCGCCGTACCCGGAAGGCGGCTCCGCCGTCGCCCAGCCCGCCGGCACCAACCGCTTCCTGCTGTATTTCCACAAGCTGGTGGCCAAGACCGACGCGGTCACGAACACGGCCAATCCGCTGTACACCACCTACCAGGACAGCCAGGCCTTCCAGAAGTGGCTGAGCGATCCTGACCTGGCTGCCAAGCAGGCGGCCATCCAGGCCGATGCCGCAGCGCAGGCGGCGGGCCGGGTGGTGCTGGAGAGGCTGTTCACCAAAGCCTTCGTCGACAAGATCGCGGCCGGCACCTACAGCTTCTACAACACCGGCAGCATGACCTTCGCCAGTGACGACGGCAAGTTCACCAGCACCCTCACCGGTGACGGCAAGACGGGCATCACCGATCTGTCCAGCGGCGGCTCCTTGATCTATGAGCTGTACGCCATCGCCCCGGCGATGAAGGCCGAAGCCGCGGTCGACTTCACCGTGTACATGCCGCAGGAGCAGGCCCGCTACTTCGCCTACATGCAGGATGCGTCCGACTTCTACAAGATGGGCCCGAGCATCCAGGAAAAGGGTGACGTCACCTGGCGCATGGCGCAGATCCTGGAGGACGACTTCTTCAATGAGGTGGACGCCATCGCCCGCGGCGACCTCGGCCACGTGGCCAAGCTGCGCTTCGCGCACGCCGAGATCGTGGTGCCGTTTGCCTCGCGCATGGGCCTGAAGAACGTGCTGCAGCAGCAGCCCCTGGCCACGATGTACAGCTACGACAACAACCCCTGGCGGGGCGAATACGTGTCGCCGATGGCGGCCAACATGCAATGGGACGTGGTGCGTGACGCCAAGGGCACCCTGCTGGTGAAGATGCTCTACAACGAGAAGGAAACCGACTTCAAGGCCGATTGCGACGGCGCCCGCTACGCCGCCGGCAGCCATTACTACGACTACGGCAAGCTCAAGGCGTGCTACGGCCACAACGCCAGCTGAGGATGCGGCGGCGCCAGTCCCCCGCACCATGAAAAAAGGCCCGCACGATGCGGGCCTTTTGCCGGGGGCGTGCCTGGATCAGGCGGTCACGCCCTTGGCAGCGTCGGCGTACTCCTCGATCTGGTCGAAGTTCATGTAGCGGTAGACGCTGGCCTTGTCGGCGTCGATCACGCCCATCTCCTTCAGGTACTCCTCCTTGGTCGGCAGGCGGCCCAGGCGCGAGGCGATGGCGGCCAGCTCGGCCGAGCCCAGGAACACGTTGGTGTTCTTGCCCAGGCGGTTGGGGAAGTTGCGGGTGGAGGTGGAGATCACGGTTGCGCCTTCACGCACCTGCGCCTGGTTGCCCATGCACAGGCTGCAGCCCGGCATCTCGGTGCGCGCACCGGCGGTGCCGAAGGCGGCGTAGTGGCCTTCCTTGATCAGCTCGCTCTGGTCCATCTTGGTGGGCGGTGCCACCCACAGCTTGACCGGGATGTCGCGCTGGCCGCCCAGCAGCTTGGCCGCGGCACGGAAGTGGCCGATGTTGGTCATGCACGAGCCGATGAAGGCTTCGTCGATCTTGGTGCCGGCCACTTCGGACAGGAACTTCGCGTCGTCCGGGTCGTTGGGGCAGCAGACGATGGGCTCCTGGATGTCGGCCAGATCGATCTCGATCACGGCGGCGTACTCGGCGTCCTTGTCGGCTTCCAGCAGCTCGGGCTTGGCCAGCCAGGCTTCCACCTTCTCGATGCGGCGCTGCAGCGTCTTGGCGTCGGCGTAGCCGTCGGCGATCATGTTCTTCATCAGCACCACGTTGCTGGTGAGGTACTCCTTGATCGGCTCGGGGTTGAGCTTGATGGTGCAGCCGGCGGCCGAGCGCTCGGCCGAGGCGTCGCTCAGCTCGAAGGCCTGTTCCACCTTCAGGTCGGGCAGACCTTCGATTTCCAGGATGCGACCCGAGAAGATGTTCTTCTTGCCGGCCTTGGCCACGGTCAGCAGACCGGCCTTGATGGCGTACAGCGGAATCGCATGTACCAGGTCACGCAGCGTGACGCCGGGCTGCATCTCGCCCTTGAAGCGCACCAGCACCGATTCGGGCATGTCCAGCGGCATCACGCCGGTGGCCGCGCCGAAGGCCACCAGGCCCGAGCCGGCCGGGAAGCTGATGCCGATCGGGAAGCGGGTGTGCGAGTCGCCGCCGGTGCCCACGGTGTCGGGCAGCAGCAGGCGGTTCAGCCAGCTGTGGATCACGCCGTCGCCCGGGCGCAGGGCCACGCCGCCGCGGTTGCTGATGAAGGCAGGCAGCTCGCGGTGGGTCTTCACGTCCACCGGCTTGGGATAGGCGGCGGTGTGGCAGAAGCTCTGCATCACCAGGTCGGCCGAGAAGCCCAGGCAGGCCAGGTCCTTCAGCTCGTCGCGGGTCATCGGGCCGGTGGTGTCCTGGCTGCCCACGGTGGTCATCTTCGGCTCGCAGTAGGTGCCGGGGCGCACGCCCTGGCCTTCCGGCAGGCCGACGGCGCGGCCCACCATCTTCTGCGCCAGCGTGAAGCCGGCCTTGGTTTCGGCCGGGGACTGGGGCAGGCGGAACAGCGTGGAAGCCGGCAGGCCCAGGAACTCACGCGCCTTGCCGGTCAGCGAGCGGCCGATGATCAGGTTGATGCGGCCGCCAGCACGCACCTCGTCGAACAGCACGTCGCTCTTGAGCTTGAACTCGGCCACGGTCTCGCCGTTCTTGACCAGCTTGCCGTCGTAGGGCAGCACGTCGATGACGTCGCCCATCTCCAGCTTGCTCACGTCCACCTCAATGGGCAGCGAGCCGGAGTCTTCCTGCGTGTTGAAGAAGATCGGGGCGATCTTGCCACCCAGCGTGACGCCGCCGAAGCGCTTGTTCGGCACGAAGGGGATGTCCTGGCCGGTGGCCCAGATCACGCTGTTGGTGGCGCTCTTGCGGCTGGAGCCGGTGCCCACCACGTCGCCCACGTAGGCCACGAGGTTGCCCTTCTTCTTCAGGTCCTCGATGAACTGCATCGGGCCGCGCTTGCCGTCTTCCTCGGGCTTGAAGGCCGCGTCGGGGCGGGTGTTCTTCAGCATCGCCAGGTAGTGCAGCGGAATGTCCGGGCGGCTCCAGGCGTCGGGCGCGGGCGACAGGTCGTCGGTGTTGGTTTCACCGGGCACCTTGAACACGGTGACGGTGATCTTCTTCTCGACCTCGGGGCGGCTGGTGAACCACTCGGCGTCGGCCCAGCTCTGCATCACTTCCTTGGCCTTGGCGTTGCCGGCCTTGGCCTTGTCGGCCACGTCGTTGAAGAAGTCGAACATCAGCAGCGTCTTCTTCAGACCTTCGGCGGCCACGGCGGCCACCTCGGGTTCGGCGTCCAGCAGCTCGATCAGCGGATGCACGTTGTAGCCGCCCACCATGGTGCCCAGCAGCTCGGTGGCCTTGGCCTTGGAGACCAGCGGCACGCTGATGTCGCCATGCGCCACGGCGGCCAGGAAGCTGGCCTTGACCTTGGCGGCGTCGTCCACGCCCGGGGGCACGCGGTGCGTCAGCAGGTCCAGCAGGAAGGCGTCTTCGCCGGCCGGCGGGTTCTTGATCAGCTCGATCAGCTCGGCCACCTGCTTGGCGTCGAGCGGCAGCGGCGGAATGCCGAGCGCGGCGCGTTCGGCGGCATGTTGGCGATAGGCTTGCAGCATGTGGTCTGGCTCCATGGGGCTCGTGCGGATGGGGTTCACTGCAGGGCTCAGGCCTTGGGCACGATGAGCTTGAGACCCTTGAAATACTCGCGGAAAAAGCCGTCGTCGCGGGTGATCAGGCCGTTGCACTGAAGCAAGGCATGGGCCCCGATGAGAAAGTCGGCAACCACGCGTTCGCGCTTGCCGCCTCGGGCGCGGAAGCGCCGGTTCATGTGGCCGGCGCGCATGGCGGCCTGTTCGCTGCCCGGCAGGTGGCGAATGCCCAGCGTGGCCAGCGTGTCCATCAGGCTGACCGAGGTGTCGAGCATGGCCTGCACTTCGGCCACCACGGCATCGGACACCACCACGTCGTCGGCGGCCAGGGCCTCGGCCACGCAGGCCTCGGAGGCATCGGCGTAGCGTTCGTCGCCGATCAGCACATCGATGAGGACGGAAGAGTCGATCGCGATCATTGATCGACCGGGTCGCTGGGCGCGCGCCCGCGGATGGCGCGCAGCGCCTCGTCGGTGCTCGACAGGCCGTCCACCAGCTTGAACTTGCCGCGCACCTTGCGCAGCGCCTCGCTCACGTCCTTGCGCAGGACGATGCGGCCACCGTCGAGCTCGACCTTGAGCACGCTGCCCTTGACCAGGCCCAGTGCATCGCGCACGGCCTTGGGGAGGGTGATCTGTCCGCGTTCGGCGACGGTGGCTTCCATGGCGGGTGGGTTGGAAAGATTCGGTATGTATGCATTGTACGTACCGAACCATTCCGACGGAAGCGCGCGGACGATGTTTGTGCGACAGCCGGCGTGCTGAACACGCCGGCCGAGCGCCGTTCAGCGCGGCGCGGCGGCCGAGGCGGCGGTGGCGGCCACGCTGGCAGCGCGGGCGGCCTGGTCGGCAGCCGAAGCAGCGACGGCGGCAGCCTGGGCGGCGCTGGCGGCCGACTGCGCGGCCACGGCGGCGGCCTTGGCCGGGTCGATGCCCAGCGACGAGGTCGGCGGGTTGGCCTGCATCTCCAGGCGCGCGGTGCGCTGGCGCTCGTGCATGCAGTCATCGACCAGTCGCTGGCCCGCCTTGACGTCCATCAGCATGGACTTGTTGGCGATCTGGATCATCAGCGCGCGGCCCTTGACGTCTTCCAGGCGCAGCGCGCCGGTGCTGGAGAGCACCGGCTTCATCACGTAGACCTGCTTCTTGAAGTCGACGTCCACGTAGCCGGGCGCCTTGGGGTTCATCGCGATCGACAGCGTCTGGTCGAACTCGCAGGCGTAGCTGCCGAAGTAGGTGCGCTCGGCGGCGGCCAGCTGCTCGGGCGGTGCGTCGGGCAGCGGCGCTTCCACCGGCGGCGGAGGCGGTGCTGCCTTCTTGGCCACGGGCTTCTTGGCAGGGGCGGCCTTGGCGGCCGGCTTGGCAGCGGGCTTGGCCGGCTGCTGGGCAAAGGCGGGCGCCACCAGCGCCGCGCAGATCAGCGAAGCGGCCAGGTGGGAAAAGCGAAAGGTCATCAAGGGATCTCCGGAGGGAATCGGTACGGCGGCCGGCATTGTCGCGCTGGTGGTGCAGCCGCCCGGTGAGCTCATGTTGCGGCGCGGCGCAGTCGGAAGAGCCGGTGGCGGCGCAGCGGCTGGCCGGCCGCGATCAGCGGGTGGTCGAAATCGTCGGCCGCATCGTGCTGCATGCCCAGGCGCTGCATCACGGCCTGCGAGGGCAGGTTCTCTTCGGCGGTGTAGGCGGTCAGTTCGTCCAGCTGCAGATGCTCGAACGCGAACTGCGCGGCGGCCTGCGCCGCTTCGGTGGCCAGGCCCCGGCCCCAGGCCTCGCGGCACAGCCGCCAGCCCAGCTCGACCGTAGGCACGAAGGGCGCATCGATCGTGGTGACGTGCAGGCCCACGGTGCCGGCAAACGGCAGCTGGCCGGGCAGCTCCAGCGCCCACATGCCCCAGCCGCGCTGCGTGATGGCGGCGCGCATGCGGCCGGCCTCCTGCACCGCCTGCTCGAAGCCGAGGGGTGCCGGAAAGAAGCGGCGCACCTGCGCATCGGCATTCATCGCGCACCAGGCGGGCAGGTCGCTGTCCTTCCATTGGCGCAGCAGGGTGCGGCGCGTACGCAGCTCCCGCGGTGCGTCGAAGGTCCTCAGCACCAGCACGCGGTCAGCGGCCATGGCCGTCCGTCAGTGGAAGAAGGCCGCGCGGATCTGCGCTGGCAGCTGCGGCCCGCCGGCGTAGGAGGTGCGGTGCGCCCGTTCCAGCACGTGCCAGAAGTAGCGGAAGCTGGCGCGGTCGTGCAGGGTGTCGTTGTGGCGGATGGGCGCCCACTGCGCGGCCTGCGCCGCGGTGATGATGTCGATGGCCGTGTCCACCTCGGCGGTGGTGGGCGTGAAGGCATCGACGATGGGCTTGATCTGCGCCGGGTGGATGCTCCACATGCGGGTGTAGCCGAACTGCCGGCAGGCCTTGGTGGCCGCTTCCTGCAGGGCCGAAGGATGCTTGAACTCGGTGACCACGCAGTGCGAAGGCGTCTTGCCGTGGGCATGGCAGGCGGCCGCGATTTCCAGCTTGGCGCGCACCACCAGCGGATGCTCGAACTGGCCCTTGACGCTCATGCCCGCGGCCGGAATGGC
>CAKZXL010000250.1 GCA_937883885.1 uncultured Aquincola sp.
CGCCTCAACGAGGAGCAGGGCACGACCTTCGTGTTCTCGACGCACGACCCGATGGTGGTCGAGCGAGCGCGCCGCGTGATCCGGCTGCGCGACGGCCGCATCGAGGCCGACGAACGGAGGCCGGCGTGATGATCTGGACGCTGGCGGTGCGCAACGTGATGCGCAACCGCCGCCGCTCCGTCATCACGGTGCTGTCGATCGCGGTCGGCCTGGCGGCGCTGACCTTCCTCTGGGGTTTCATCGACGGCATGAACCGCCAGATGATCAACAACACCACGCGCTACTTCGCAGCCGACGCGCAGGTGCACCTCAAGGGTTACCACGACGACCCGAGCCTGGACCGGGCGATCGAGGCCGGCGCGCGCGTGCTCGAGGCGGTGCGTGGCGATCCGTCGGTGGCCGCGGCGACGGTCCGCCTCGAGACCACCGTGCTCGCGAGCCGCGCCGATCGCTCGCGCGGCATCCTGGCCTTCGGCGTCGACCCGGCGCAGGAGGCGCGTGTCACGGACCTGTTCAAGGCGGTGGTCGATGGCCGCGGCTTCAGTGGCGCCGACGACACCGGGGTCCTGATCGGCGAGGGCATGGCCGAGGCCCTGGCGCTGCGCGCCGGCGACGATCTCGTGCTGGTGGGCCAGGCCTACGACGGTTCGGTAGCCAGCGCGCGCGTGCCGGTGCGCGGCGTGTTCCGCACCAAGATCGACGACCTGGACGGTTACGTCGCCGTGATGCCGATGTCGGCGATGCGCGACTTCCTCGCCGCGCCTGAGGTCGTCACCGCCGTCGCGCTGCGGCTGCGCGACCGTGCCGCGCTGGGCGCCGCGGTCGCGTCGCTGTCCGCGCGCGTGGGTGCCGACCACGAGGTGGTGGGCTGGCCGGTGCTGCTGCCCATGGTGGCCATCAGCATCCGCTTCCACGAGGTGATGGGCTTCGTAGTGCTGACGATCTTCTTCGTGATGGTCGCCGCCGGCGTGGCCAACCCGGTGCTGATGGCGGTGCTCGAGCGCACCCGCGAGTTCGGCATCATGCTGGCGCTGGGCACCGGCCAGTCGATGCTGTTCCGGCTGGTCGTCGCCGAGGCTGCAGTGCTCGGCGCCGCGGGGCTGCTGGTGGGCAATGCGGTCGGGCTCGGCGCGACGGCGGCTTTCGGACGTGTCGGCATCGATCTCGGCGCGTTCGAGAACGGGTTGCGGGCGATGCCTGGCCTGGCCGACGTGATCTACCCCGTGGTGCGTGCCGAGCGCAGCCTGGCCATCTCTGCCCTGGTGTTCCTGATCGCGCTGGCCATGGCGCTGTACCCCGCGTTCCGCGCGGCCACCCTCGAACCTGTTGCGGCGATCCGCGGCATCGGCGAGAAGTCCTCGGGCGGCCGGCACGGTGCGCGCGGCGCGATGCGCACACCGTTGCCCGTGTTCGCTTTGATCGCGACCCGCAACCTGCTGCGCAACAGAAAGCGCAGCGCGATCACGGTGTTCGGCGCGGCGTTTGCCATCGTTGCCTACGTGTTCCTCTACGGCTTCTTCGACGGCTTCGGCGAGCAGCTCGTGGACAACTCGACACGCTATGTCACCGGGCATCTGCAGATCGAGCGCGAAGGGCTGCGGCGCGACCTCGCGCCGGAGCTGGCCTTCGATGCCACAGCCGCGCTCGCCGCGGTCCGCGACCAGCCCGGCATCATCGCTGCCGCGCCGCGGGTGCAGGCGCAGGCACTCGTGAGCAGTCCCACGAAGTCGTTGGGGGTCGTTCTGTACGGTGTCGACCCCGCACTCGAACGCGGGCTCACGATCTTGCACCGGACCCTCGTCGAAGGATCGGCGCTTGAGGCCGGCGCGGACCGCGACGTCGTGATCGGGCGGCGCCTGGCCGAGAAGCTCGGCATCCGCCTGGGCGAGAAGCTGGTGGTGATGGCGCCCGGCGCGGCCGGCGAAATTGGCACGTCGGCGTTCCGCGTCCGCGGCATCTTCGCGACCGAGAGCAGTTCGTTCGATGGCGCAATGGTCTTCGTTACGCTGCCGGCGTCCCAGCGCATGCTTGGCCTCGGTCAGCGCGTCTCGTCGGTCAACTTGCGCCTGGCTGACCGTGCCGAGGTCGACGGCGTCGCCGCCCAACTGACACCCCTGTTGGAGAAGGACGGTCTGGTCGCATCGCCTTGGCCTCGCCTGCTGCCGCGGGTGGCGGACATGCTGGGCCTGGTGCGCGCCATCCGTACGGTCATCGTCGCGGTCTTCTTCCTCGTTGTCGCGCTGGCGGTGATGAACACCGTGTTCATGGCGGTGGCCGAGCGCACGCGCGAGTTCGGCGTGATGATGGCGCTCGGCACACCGCCCGACGCTATCGTGCGCATGGTGGTCTACGAGACCGTCGCGCTGATGCTCGTCGCGTCGGTCCTCGGCTACGCGGTCGGCGCGGCGGTCGTCTCGCTGTTCGGCAGCATCGGCCTGGACCTCTCGGGCTTCTACCGCGACTACAGCGCCATCCCCGGCCTGACCGGCATTGTCTATCCGAGGCTGGTCGCAGCGAATCTCGTTGGCCCGGGCGTCGGCCTGTTCCTCGCCAGCGTGGCCGTGTCGCTGTACCCCGCCGTGCGGGCCGCGAGGCTGGACCCGACTGCGGCGATCCGGCACATGTGATGGCCTATCGAGACCGGATCTGTTACTCGGGTGCGACTGCGCTGGTGGCCGTCCTGGCGTTTGGTGCCACCGCGTCCATCGCGCAGCCGCAGCCGTTGGAACTGACTGGGAGCCTGAAGAGCGTCTACCTGCGTTCGAAGGCCTCAACGGGCGAGGACTTCGCGCTCAGCCTGAACCGGCTGCGTGTCGAGGCGAAGGGCGACCTCGCCCCGGGGCTCGCAGTCGACCTGCAGTACGACAACGAGGTGCTGCTTGGCAGCTACCTGGACACAGCGGAGTTCCGCGCGCTCAAGGATCGCCCGCCGCCGCAGTACTGGCGGGCCGACGCGAACTACGTCGAACGCGGTGAGGTGTACGGCCGCCATCGCCTGTACCGGGCGGCCGTGACCCTGACCCGCGGCAACGTCGATCTGAAGCTCGGCCGCCAGCGCATCGCGTGGGGCACGGGCCGCTTCTGGAGCCCGCTGGACATCCTGAATCCGGTGAACCCGCTGGCGCTGGAGCGCGAGGAGCGTGTCGGGGTCGATGCCGCATTGCTCGAGGCCCAGCTCGGACCGCTGTCGCGCGCGTCGCTCGTGGTTGCCCCCGCGCCGGGCCGCGGCCCGACCAGCAGTGCGGTGCAGTGGCACGGTAATGCGGCGGGCGTCGATGCGTCGCTCGTTGCCGGCCGGCTGCTGGGTCTGGACATCGTCGGCATGGACCTCGCCACCCAGATCCGCGACGCCGGCATTCGCGGAGAGGCGGCGCGCCTGCGCCCCCGCGGCGGCCCCGCCTTCAACCGGCTGATGGTCGGTGGGGACTATGCGTTCGCGAACGGGCTCACGTTGAGCGCGGAGCTGTACTACAACGGTGCGGGCTCGCGCGATCCGGCTGGCTACGACAGGGCAGGGCTGCGTTCCGGGCGGGCGGTGAACCTTGCGACCCGCTACACGGGGCTGTACGCGTCGTACGAGATCACGCCGCTGCTGAAGTGGGTGAGCTATGCGGTGCGCAACGCCGACGACCGCAGCCGCGCGATCGACAGCCGCCTCGTGTGGTCGATCGGACCCGCCATGGATCTAACCGTCGGCGTGCAGCACTACAACGGGACCGAGGGCAGCGAGTTCGCGGCGGTGCCCAACGCGGTTCAGCTGCAGCTGCAGTGGTTCTTCCGGTGAGCGCCCGGCTGGCTACACCGCTGCGAACACCGAGGTTCATGCTGCGGACGGCTTACTTGTGCTTGGCCAGCCACTGATCGAACTGCGCAATCTCCTTCTTCTGCGCCGCGATGATCTTCTTGGCCATCGCCTTCATCTCCGCGGACTTGCCATGCGCGAGTTCCATCTCCGCCATGCTCAAGGCCTGCTGATGGTGAATCTTCATCATCCTTGCGAAGTCCTTGTCGACGTCGCCGGACGGCTGCATCTTCTGCATCTCGTCCATGCCCATCATCATCGTCGCCTTCATGTCATGCGCGCCGGCCGCACCCTTGTGCATCTGTCTCATCGGCATGCTGGCCGCCGGGGCCGTGCCGGTGGCGGTCTGCGCGTGCGCCGGGGCAGCTGCAAGCGACAGGACCGTCAACGGCACCAGCGACAGGGCCTTGAGGCGTTGGAGCGACTTGAAACTCATGCTGGTCTCCTGGGTAGTGTTGGTGTTCAGTTCGACATGGCGCCGCAGGCGTCCGCACAACGCTTGCAGGCCTCGGCGCAACGCTTGCAGTGATCCATGTCGTGCTTGCCGCACTCCGCGGCGCAGCGGCTGCATGCCTGCGCGCACAGCGTGCAGATCGCGGTCACCTGCTCGTCGCCCCGGGCGATCGAGGCGACGGCAAGCTGGCAAAGGTCGGCACATTCCAGATCCAGTGCGATGCAATGCGCCATCGGCTTGGGATCCGGCTCGCGCAGGCAGGCGGTGGCGCACTGCAGGCATGCGACGGCGCATTCGTGGCACGCGCGCAGGCAGGCTGCTTCGTTTGGGCTGGGCATGTTTGATTCTCCAAGTGGGTTGACGGGCCCGTACGATCCTCATTCCAGAGGCATCTCGCGGTCGTAAGACAGCGGGGTTGATGGGCGTAGGAGACATTCGTGGTCAGTTGTCAGGCGACACGAGATACTGACCAGGGGGCAGTTCTGGATGTCGCTCGACATCAGTGGCCGGGCAGAGGGCGTTCCCGGCCTTCAGCCTCCCGGGATCAGCAACGGAAGGAGGTGTTGCTGGAACTGGTGATCACCGACATCGTTCGTCGATTAAGTCTTGATCGGGAACCTGTGGGCAATTGAAAGCTTGGGCCACACTTGCCTTCGATGAGGTCCTTGTCAGTCACCACCACGGATTCGAGGTGAGTTGGCCGGATCCATACACTGCTTCGGCGTGGTAGGTCATTAACCTGGACCAGCGGTCCCAAAGGCGCGGCGTTCCACCTCACCTGCGCGGCATCACGAAACGGTGGGCCCGCAAGCAGTGTCGTTTACTCCAGCCGGTCGCGCCATCGGGAGGAGCGCCACAGCCACAGGCCCACGATGGCGAGCGCCGCGTAGTTCAGCGCCATGAACCACGGCGTGGGCCAGGCGATGCCATCGAATCCCCGGTCGGTGATTGGGTAGAGCACCGGCGACGGGTAGTACTCGCTCGAGTGCGTGAACACGTCGATCACGATGTGAGACGTAAGCAATGGGATGGACGCCCCCACCCGTAGACGGCATCGAAGTGCCAAAGTGGATGTGTCAGCAACCACTCGATCGGAAGGAGCGTCCGCCATGGAGATTACGACGATCGGCCTTGATCTGGCCAAGAACGTGTTTCAGGTTCATGGGGTCAACGAGCGCGGCAAGGCCGTGCTGCGCAAGCAGCTCAAGCGCGACCAGGTTGCTCCATTCTTCGCGAACCTTCGTCCCTGCTTGGTCGGCATCGAGGCCTGCGCCAGCGCGCACCACTGGGCCCGCAAGCTGCAGGCGCTGGGCCACACAGTCCGGCTGATGGCGCCCCAGTTCGTCAAGCCGTACGTCAAGAGCAACAAGAACGATGCCGCAGACGCAGAGGCGATCTGCGAGGCGGTCAGCAGGCCGTCGATGCGCTTCGTGCCGATCAAGAACGTCGAGCAGCAGTCGGTGCTCTCACTGCACCGCGTCCGCCAAGGCTTTGTGAGGGCACGTACCGCACAAGCTAACCAGATTCGGGGTCTCCTCGGCGAGTTCGGGTTGGTGGTGCCGCAGGGCATTGCCTACATCGCTCAGCGCGTGCCAGCGCTCATTGAAGATGCCGAGAACCAGCTGCCTGGCACCTTCCGTCTGCTCATCCAGCGCCTGCTCGACCACCTCAAGGCGCTGCAGGAGCAAGTCGACGCTATCGAAGTTCAGATCAAGGCATGGCACCGTGCCAGCGAGGCCAGCCAGCGTATTGAGAAGGTGCCCGGCATCGGGCCGCTGACCGCGAGCGC
>CAKZXL010000251.1 GCA_937883885.1 uncultured Aquincola sp.
CTGGCGGCCCACCACCGCGCCGATGCCTTCGCGCAGCAGGGGGTGGTCGTCGACGGTCAGAACACGGATGGTCGGTACTGCGGTGTTCATGCTTGGGATGGTAGCGGCGCAGGGTTGGCCAGCAGCCGCGCCAGCTCACCGGGCAGCAGGTCCACCACCGCCTGCGCGGCGGCCGACAGGCTGCGGCCTTCACGCGTCACCAGGCCGATGGGGCGCAGCACCTCGGGGCCGGTGAGCGGGCGCTGCACCACCTGCGGCCCGCGGGCCACCAGCGCCGCCAGCTCGGGCAGCGCGGCCACGCCCAGGCCGGCGGCCACCATGGCATTGATGGTGGCCAGGTGTTCCACCTCGTAGCGCGGCTCGAAGCGGCGGCCCAGCTGCAGCAGCGCTGCATCGGCGTACTGGCGCACGCTGGTGGGCGCGGGCATCGAGATGTGCGGCAGCTCCACCGTCTGAGCCCAGGCCAACGGCGCATCGGGCGCCTGCGCCAGTGCATGCCCGGCCGGCAGCAGCAGCACGAAGCGGTCGGCCGCCAGCTGGGTGTAGCTCAGGTCGGCATAAGCCGGGTTGGCGGCAGTGAGTGCAAAGTCCGCCTCGCCAGCGCGCACCAGGTCGAAGGCCGGGCCCGACAGCGTGTCCAGCAGGTCCAGCCGCAGCCCGGGGTGCTGCACCGCCAGCGTGGCCATCACCCGCGGCATCACCGTGGCGGCCAATGAGGGCAGGGCGGCCATGCGCACCTGGCCGCTGCGCAGCTCCACCACGTCGCGCACCGCGGCGGCCGCGGCCTGGGCTTGCTGGCGCAGCAGGCGCGCCGGACCCAGCAGCGCCTGGCCGGCATCGGTCAGGTGCACGGCGCGGGTGCTGCGCTCGAACAGGCGTGCGCCGAAGGCGGTTTCCAAACGCGTGATCAGGCTGGAGACCGCCGGCTGCGACAGGTGCACCCGGGCTGCGGTGCGGCGGAAGTTCAGGGTTTCGGCCAGCACCAGGAAGGCGTCCAGCTCACGCAGGGTCCAGCTTTGATTGATCAACATCGCCGATCAATTTATACGAATTCGCAGTTGGACCGATCAACGCCCGGTTCCTAGACTGCCGCACACCCAGTACCGTGGAGACGACGCCTTGAACTACCTGCCCCAGCCCAGCACCCGCAGCCACGCCGTCGTGGTGGGCGGCGGCACCATGGGCGCCGACGTGGCCGTGGTGCTGGCCCGCGGCGGCTGCACCGTCACGCTGGTGGAGCGTGACGCCAGCCGCCATGGCCGCCTGGCCGAGCATGTGACCGCCGAGCTGGCCGCGCTGGACCGCGCCGCCTGGGCCGGCCGGCTGCGCACCGTCACCACGCTGGCCGAGGTGCACTGGCCCGACCAGCAACTGGTGGTGGAGTGCGTGCCCGAGCAGCTGGCCATCAAGCAGCAGGTGTTCGCCGAGCTGGTGGCGCTGGCGCCGGCCGCGGCGGTGCTGGCCAGCAACAGCTCGGGCATTCCCATCAGCCGCATCGGCGCGGGGCTGGCCGGGCAAGGCCGCCTGTTGGGCCTGCACTTCTTCATGCCGGCGCACCGCGTGCCGCTGGTGGAGGTGGTGATGGGCGAGGGCAGCGAGCTGCAGGCGGCTGAGCGGCTGGCCGATTTGATGCGCCAGTGCGGCAGCGTGCCGGTGCTGGTGCGCAAAGATTTGCCGGGCTTCTTGGCCAACCGGCTGCAGCATGCCTTGGCGCGTGAGGCCTTTTCGATGATCGACCAGGGCATTGCCACGCCCGAAGACGTGGACGCCGCGGTGCGCTTCGGCTTCGGCTTTCGCTTTCTGGCGGCGGGGCCGGTGCTGCAGCGTGACCATGCCGGGCTGGACGTGCACTGCGCCGCCGCCGCCACCATCTACGAAAGCCTGTGCAACAGCGCCACGCCCGCCCGCGTGCTGCGTGAGCACGTGGCCGCCGGCCGCATCGGCATGAAGGCCGGCGAAGGCTTCCAGCCTTGGCCCGAGCCGCAGCGCAGCGCCGAGCGCGCCCGCTACGACGCGGCGCTGCAGCGCGGCCTGGCCCTGCTGGCCGACGACCTGCCGCCGCTGCCGCCGGTGAATGACACGCAAGGCCAAGCATGAGCCACCCGATGACCGACCCGTTGATCCTGACCGTGGCGCCCAACGGCGCCTACAAGCGGCGCACTGAATACCCCCACGTGCCGCAAACGCCCGAGCAGCTGGCGCAGGAGGCCCAGCGCTGCCTGCAGGCCGGCGCCGCCATGCTGCACCTGCATGTGCGTGAGGCCGATGGCGGCCACAGCCTGGAC
>CAKZXL010000252.1 GCA_937883885.1 uncultured Aquincola sp.
GCGCCGATGCGGCGCAGCGTGAGCGGGGGTGAGTCCATCAGGTCCTCCGGCTGGGAAAGCTGGGCAAGGTGGCCAGCGCCACCAGATAGCGGGCCGGCTTGCGGCCGGGGTTGTGGTACGTGATGGGCGCGTCCAGCCGCATGGCCAGGCAGTCGCCGGTGGCCAGGCGCCACAGGTTGCCGCCCACCGTCACCTCCATCTGGCCGTCGATCATCCAGACCTGCTGGTGGATCTCGGACTCGCGCCCCGCGCTGTCCAGCGCCACCCGCTGGCCGGGCGGAAAGATCACGTCCACCAGCTGCAGGGCCGAGCGCACCGGCGGCGACACGTTGCGCCGCACATAGCCGGAGGCGGGGTCGGTCCACACCGGCTGCTCGGCCACCCGGGCCAGCGGGGAAGGCTCGGCCGCGGCCTGTGCAGGCGCCGGTTCGAACAGCGAGGCCAGCGCCACGCCCAGCGCGGTGGCCAGCCGGTCGAGCACCGCCGCGGTGGGGCTGCTGCGCCCCCGCTCGATCAACGAGATGTTGGAGCGGCTGACCCCGCTGCGCTCGGCCAGGGCCTCGAGCGACAGGCCCAGTTGCTGGCGCAGGCTGCGCACCCGGTGCGCGATGAGTTCATGCACGTCCATGGCATCCAGTTTACTGGAATATTTCATCCAGTTTAATGGCATGTTTGCGTTGACCCACGCGTACCTGTCCGTCCAATGAAGGGCATTCCACGGCCCTTATGCGTGCAACAGGGGCACCCGTCGCGTCCACAATCGCGCCCACCATGGAAGTAGCCGACGCGCCGACCGCCGAGAACCTGGCCGCAGGGCGCGCGCGCGTGCCGCTGGAGCGCCGGGCCGCGCTGGTGTGGCTGGTGCTGCTGATCGTCATCACCAGTGCGCTGGTGGCCACGCTGTCGAGCGTGTCGCTGCGCAGCAGCCGCCAGGCGCATACCCAGCGCGCGCTGGACGCGGTGCAGAACATCGCTAACAGCCTGCAGCAGGCCGTCGCGGCCGACCTCGACCGCGTGGGCATCGCGCTGGACGCCTTTGCGCTGGCCTATGAGCGCGCCAATGCCCGCGGCGACGCCAGCGAGGCCGTGCTGCGCCAGCTGCTGGCCGAGCAGCAGCGCATGGTGCCGGCCCGCGCCACGCTGCGCATGACCACGGCCGACGGCGACCTGCGCTTTGGCGAGCTGGCGGCCAACTTCGCCGACCGCAGCTACTTCCAGCAGGCCCGCGATGCCGCCACCGACGAGGTGGTGGTGTCGGAGCCGGTGCGCTCACGCATCGACGGCGAATGGGTGGTGATGGTGGTGCGGCGCCTGACCGCGCCCGACGGCCACTTCGCCGGCGTGGTGGGCGTGGACCTGCACCTGTCGCATTTCGAGCGGCTGCTGGGCACGGTGCAGCTGGGGCCGCAGGGCGCCGTGGCGCTGCGCAGCGCCGACCTGGCGCTGGTGACGCGGCTGACCAGCGCCGCCGGCGTGCCACCGGCCGACATCGGCACCCGCCACGTTTCGGAAGAGCTGCGGCAGGCCCTGGCGCAGCGGCCACGGGCGGGCAACTACATCGCCTACACCGCGCTCGATCAGATCGAGCGGGCCAATGCCTACCGCCGGCTCGACCGCTACCCGCTGATCGTCATCGTCGGCATGTCCACCGCCGACTACCTGGAGTCCTGGTACCGCGAGGTGGCGGTGGTGTCGCTGCTGGCCACGCTGGTGGTGGCGGCGCTGGGGGCCTCGTCGCTGTTCATCTGGCGGGCCTGGCAGCGGGCGGCCGACAACGCCCGCGCCGCGCGCCGCGAGGCCCACCGACACCGGGCACTGATGCTCACCGCCAGCGACGGCATCCATGTGCTGGACCGCGCCGGGCAGGTGGTGGAGCTCAATGAATCGTTTGCCGCGATGCTGGGCTACCCGCGCGAAGCGATGCTGGGCATGCACGTGAGCGAGTGGGACGTGCGCTCTTCCGCCGACGCCTTGAACCGCATGGTGGCCAAGGTGCGCGTGGGCGACCGCTTCAAGCTGCTCACCCGCCACCGCCGGCGCGACGGCGGCGTGCTGGACGTGGAGGTGGCCGTGGTGGGCGTGCACATCGACGGCCAGGACCTGCTGTACTGCTCGGCCCGCGACGTGACCGCCCGCAGCGAGGCCGAGCGTGAACTGCGGGCCAGCCGCGAACTGCTGGACCGCACCGGCCGCCTGGCCCGCGTGGGCGGCTGGGAGGTGGACCTGCGCAGCGGCAGCCTGACCTGGTCGGACGAGACCTGCCGCATCCACGGCGTGCCGGTGGGGCACCGGCCGACGCTGATGCAGGCGCTGGACTTCACCGAGCCCGCACACCGCCCGCTCATCGAGGCCGCGGTGGACCTGGCGCTGCACGAGGGCAAGCCCTGGGACCTGCAGCTCGGCCTGCACACGCCCGACGGCCGCCAGGTGTGGGTGCGCTCGGTGGGCGCGGCCGAATTCGAAGGCACGCAGCCGGTACGGTTGGTGGGCGCCATCCAGGACATCACCGAGAGCGAACAGCGCCGCACCGAGCTGGCCCGCGAGCAGGCGCTGCGCAGCGAGGTGGAGCGCCATGCCGCCGAGCTGGCCACGCTGCTGCAGGAGCGCAGCAACATGCTGGACGTGATGGCCCATGAAGTGCGCCAGCCGCTGAACAACGCCTCGGCCGCGCTGCAGGGCGCGGCCACCGCGATGGCCGGCGTCAGCGACCAGGTGGCGCTGCAGCGGGTGACGCGTGCACAGGCGGTGATGGGCCATGTGCTGGCCAGCATCGACAACACGCTGGCGGTGGCTTCGCTGCTGGGCCGATCGGGGCCGATCGAGCGCTCGGACACCGACATCGACACGCTGGTGGAGGTGTGCATCGCCGACATGCCGGCGGCCGAGCGCCACCGCGTGGTGGTCGAGCGCGTGACCAGCACCCGCACTGCCCTCATGGACATGAGCCTGATGCGGCTGGCCCTGCGCAACCTGCTGTCCAACGCCTTGAAGTACAGCCCGGCAGGCGCGCCGGTGACGGTGCGGCTGTCGGACTCGGACGAGCCGCTGGCGCTGCTGATCGACGTGATCGACCAGGGGCCGGGCGTGTCGCCGCAGCTGGCCTCGCGCCTCTTCCAGCGGGGGGTGCGCGGCCACCATCCGGGCGGCCCCGCCGGCCTGGGCCTGGGCCTGTACATCGTGCGCCGCGTGATGGAGCTGCACGGCGGCCGCGTGCTGGTGGTGGAGCCCGGTGCATCGCCGGGTCTGACGATCAGACTGGTGATTGAGCAGGAAACCGGTGAATAGAGGAACGCAGCCTGCGTTACCCTCCCATCTTTGTATTTCTCTGACGCGCAATGCTTCCGCAAACATTGGCGCTCGTCGACGACGATCTGGAGTTCTCCGAATTCCTGGCGCTCGACCTGCGTGCCCGGGGCCTGGAAGTGAAGGTGTATGCCGACAGCAGTGATCTGCTGGCTGACCCGGACGGCTTCCGCTTCGACTTCTACATCCTCGATCTTTCGCTGCCCGGCGTCGACGGCGTCGAGCTGATCCGCATCCTGCGCCGGCGCAGCACCGCCGGCGTGCTGGTGGTGTCGGGCCGGCTGGCGCCGGACGTGTTCGAGGCCGTCATCACGGCCGGTGCCGACATGTACCTGGCCAAGCCGGTGGGCTTCGACCAGGTGGCGCTGGCGGTGCGCGCGGTGCAGCGCCGCGCCGTGGCCGCCCGCGAACAGGTGCAAAGCTGGCGGCTCGACCGCCGCGCCAGCGAGCTCATCGCGCCCGATGGCGCGAAGGTCTCGCTCAGCGCCAGCGACCTGGCGGTGATGGAGTGCTTCCTGGAAGCCGGTGGCGAGCCGGTGACCCGCGAGACGCTGCGCCAGCGCCTGGGCCGCGATTCGCCCGACCACCCGGACAACCTGCTGCACGCCACCATCTACCGGCTGCGCCGGCGCATCGAGCGCGCCACGCCGATGGTGGTGCCGCTGCAGTCGCAGTCGCGCGTGGGCTACGTCTTCCGCGGCACGCTGGCGGTGGCCTGACGAATCCGGGGCCGGGCGCCGTGGCGCCTTCGCCCTCACGCCCCGGCCTGGCTTTTAACGCCCCATGCCGGACGCGGCGCCGGCGGGTCCCGTCGCGGGTGCTGAAGCAGGCCCTGACTGCGCCCCGGCCTTGGCCGGCTTCTTGGTGGCCACGTCCGACTTGGCGGCCTCGGTGGCGGCCGGCGGCTTGGCGGCCTTGTCGCCCTGCGCCCCTGGCGTGGAGGCGGTGCTGTCGGCCGGGCGCGGCGGTGCCGCCTGGCTGGTCTGCGCACCGGCCAGGCCGGTGGTGCCGGCCAGCAGGGCCGCGATCAGCGCGGCGCGGCAACGAAGGGATGCATGCATGGCTTGTCTCCTGTGTGGGCAATGGCAATGCGGCGCGCAGGCCTGCCCGCCGCTGACCGACACCGGGCAATCGACAAGCCCGGCGCCATCCGCACGATGGGCGCCGCCGAGCTGCCTTCAGCCGCGGTCCTTGAGCTTCTGGTAACGGTCGAGCAGCCGGCGGCCGGCTTCGGCGATGCGGCGCGCCTGGGCCTCGGTGGTGGGCACCTTCTCGCCCCAGGCATGGGCCGACAAGGCAAGGCGCGTGGGCCGGCCGTTGGCATCGACCAGCGGCGGCAGCGGATCGCGGCCATAGAAGCGCACGGCCCAGCTGCCCTTGCGCTTCATCTCCTGCGGCGTCATGTCGCTGATCTTTTTCTTCACGCCGGGCTGCAGGTGCGCGCCTTCGCTGCGTGCGTACTCGGCGCGGCCGGCCGCCGTCAGCCCGCCGGCGGGGTCGCGGGTGGCGGCCTTCTTGGCGGGGGCTTTCTTGGCGGGGGCTTTCTTGGCCGCCGTCTTTTTCGCGGCGGCTTTCTTGGCAGGTGCCTTCTTGGCAGCGGCCTTCTTGGCCGGCGCGCGCTTGGCGGCCGCCTTCTTCGCCGGCGCCTTCTTGGCCGCAGTGGATTTCGCGGTGGTCTTCGCCGCCGACTTGGCAGCCGTCTTCTTCGCAGCCGCCTTCTTCGCCGGCGCCTTCTTGCCAGCTTCGGCCGCATGCATGTTGTCCACCAGGTTCGGGTAGGGCCGGCCGGCCTTCTTGGCGGCGCGCTTGGCGCTTGCCTTCTGCTGCGGGCTCAGGTGCCTGGCGGGCTGGCCGCTGCTTTCCTTGGGGTTGGCGCGGTCCCAGGGGGCTTTGGCCGAAGAAGTCTTGCGAGCGGGCATGGCGTGAAGCGGTTGTCAGCACGGAGGCCGGGGCCACGGATCGGCAAGCCCTGTGCCCATGCGGGGTATGGCCGCCTGCTCAAGTTGCCCCGCCGCAGGCCGATCTCCACCGCATTGGCACCTCCGCCGTACCCAGCAGTTCCCATGACGTCACACGCCCTTGCCGCCTCGTATGCCGAGCCGGACCTCCTGCCCCAGCTGCAACAGGCCACCGACGCCGACCTGGACACCCTGGACTTCGGCGTGATCGGCTTCGACGCCGAAGGCATCGTCCGCCGCTACAACCAGTTCGAATCCCGGGCCGCCGGCCTGTCGCCGCAACGGGTGCTGGGCCATGCGCTGTTCACCGTGGTGGCGCCCTGCATGAACAACTACCTGGTGGCCCAGCGCTTCGAGGACGCGGCCGCGCAGGCCGTGCCGCTGGACGACAGCATCGACTACGTGCTCACGCTGCGCATGCGCCCGGTCAAGGTCAAGCTGCGGCTGCTGGCCGCCCCGGGCGACGCGCTGCGCTACGTGCTGGTTCACCGCGGCTGAAAGATGCAGCACGCCCACCCCGGACTGGAAGAAGAGTTCGAGGCGCTGACGCAGTTTCTGTACATGGCCCCCATCGGCCTGGTGCAGCTGCGGCCGGACGGGGAGATCCTGATGATCAACCCGCTGTGCGCCCAGCTGCTGATGCCGCTGTCGCCGCAGGGCGACCTGTCCAACCTGTTCACCGCCCTGTCGGGGCTGGCGCCCGACCTGGCCCACCAGGTGAGCCAGTTCGCGCCCCTGCACGGGGTGGTGTGCGACGCGCTGCAGCTGCAGGTGCGCGGCCACGGTGGCGGCCGCGAAGCGCCGCGCGTGCTGTCGCTGACGCTGCTCAAGCTCGACGCCGAGCGGCTGATGGCCATGCTCAGCGACGTGACGCAGGCGGTGCAGCGTGAGCAGGCCCTGCGCCAGAACCACGCCTGGATCCACACCCTGGCCACCGGCCTGACCGACTACACGCTGATGACGCTGGACGCCCAGGGCCGCGTACAGAGCTGGAACCCCGGCGTGCAGCGCCTGACCGGCCATGACCGCGACAGCGTGCTGCAGCGCAGCTGCGCCCTCTTCTACCCCGAAGGCAGCATGAGCCCCGAGCGCCTGGCCGACCGGCTGGACGACGCCCGACGCACCGGCTGGAGCCTGGACGAAGGCTGGCGCCAGCATGCCGACGGCAGCCGCTACTGGGGCAGCTGCCTGCTGGCGCCGCTGCACGGACCCGAGCCGCAGGGCAGCAGCGAGCGGGGCTATACGCTGATCATCCGCGACGTGTCGGACCAGCGCGAATCGACCGAGGCGCTGCGCCGCTCGGTGATGAGCGACCACCTGACCGGCGTGGCCAACCGCCGCGCGTTCTACGACGCGGCCGAGGCCGAGCTGCAGCACTGGCTGCGGGCGCCGCGCTCGCTGTCGCTGGTGCTGATCGACGCCGACCACTTCAAGCGCATCAACGACGCACACGGCCATGCGGTGGGCGATGCGGTGCTGCGCCACCTGGCCGCCGGGCTGAAGGCCGCCTTCCGCGAGATGGACCTGGTGGCCCGGCTGGGCGGCGAGGAATTCGTGGTGCTGCTGCCCGGCGCCAATGCCGATGCCGCCGAAGGCCTGGCCCGCCGCGTGTGCCGCGAGCTGGCCAGCCATGCGGTGGAGGTGGAAGGCAGCCTGATCCGCTACACCATCAGTGCCGGCGTGGCCGCGATGGAGCCCGGCATCACCGACGTGGACACGCTGGTCAAGCGGGCCGACGTGGCCATGTACGCCGCCAAGCACAGCGGTCGCAACCGCGTGGTGCGCTGGGATGCCAGCCTGCAGGGCGCCACGGCGCCGCGGCAGGCGGTGTGAGCACGGGATGTCCGAGGCAGGCCGCATGTCCGAGCACACGCCCACCGCGTACGAGTCGCTGATCCAGTTCCTGTACCAGGTGCCCATCGGCCTGGTGCAGACCACGCTGGACGGCGAGATCACGATGATCAACCCGATGGCCGCCCAGCTGCTGATGCCGCTGGCGCCGGCGGGCGACCTGACCAACCTGTTCGACGTGCTGCAGGACCTGGCGCCGCCGCTGCGGGCCCCGGCCCGTGCGGCCATGCGCGCGCTGCCGCCCGGCAGCGTGGTGTGCGAAGGCCTGCGCCTGAACCTGCCACCCTCGGCCGGCCCGGGGCAGACGCTGTCGCTGCGGCTGCTGCGGCTGGACGCCGGCACGCTGATGGCCAGCCTGACCGACGTCTCGCTGATGGTGCTGCAGGAGCAGCAGCGGCTGGACAAGCAGCTGCGCGATGCCAACCGCATCGACAGCCTGACCACGCTGCCCAACCGCACCGCGGCGCTGGAACGCATCGAGGCGGCGCTCGGCCGCAGCGCGGCCGACGACACGCGGCAGTTCGCGGTGCTGTTCATCAACTGCGACCGCTTCGAGCGCATCAACCTGACGCTGGGCACCGCCGCCGGTGACGAGCTGCTGCGTGTGATGGCCGCGCGCCTGAACGGCACGGTGCGCCAGGGCGATTCGGTGGCCCGCGCCAGCGGCCCGCTGCAGACCGCCGCGCGCCTGGGCGGCGATGAATTCGTGGTGGTGCTGGACGGCCTGCGCGTGGGCGACGACGCCCGCACCGTGGCCCAGCGGCTGACCGAGGTGCTGTGCAAGCCCTACATGCTGGGCGACCGGCCGGTGCACCTGACGGTGAGCATGGGCGTGGTGGTGAGCCCCGAGCCCGGCGCCACCGCCGATTCGGTGCTGCAGGACGCCAGCCTGGCCATGCGCGAGGCCAAGCGGGCCCATGGCGCGCGCTACTGCGTGTTCGAGCCGCTGATGAAGGAACAGGCCTGGCGCCGCGGCAGCATCGAAGGCGAGCTGCGGCGCGCCATCACCGAAGGCCAGCTGTTCGTGGTGTACCAGCCCATCGTCGACCTGGGCAGCGGCCTGGCCGTGGGCGCCGAAGCGCTGGTGCGCTGGCGCCACCCGGAACGCGGCATCGTGCCGCCGATCGAGTTCATCGAGATCGCGGAGGAAACCGGCCTCATCGGCCGGCTGGGCGAATACGTGCTGACAGAAGCCTGCCGTCAGTTCGTGCAGTGGGGCGGCGAGCTGGGCGCGCAGGCGCCGCGGCTGCTGTCGGTCAACCTCTCACGCGCGCAGCTGTTCGAAGGCGACATCGCCGCCCAGGTGGCGGCCGCGCTGCAGCGCAGCGGCCTGCCGCCGCAGCAGCTGCAGCTGGAAGTGACCGAAAGCCTGGCCGCGCAGGACGACCGCATCCAGGCCCGGCTGCATGAGCTGAAGGCGCTGGGCCTGAGCCTGGCGCTGGACGACTTCGGCACCGGCTATTCGTCGCTGGCCAGCCTGCACCAGCTGCCGGTGGACGTGGTCAAGATCGACCGCAGCTTCGTCAGCCAGTCC
>CAKZXL010000253.1 GCA_937883885.1 uncultured Aquincola sp.
CACTTCACCGGCAATGCCCGCCGGGCGGTGTCGGCCGCGCAGCCCAACCCCGACGTGGAAGTGAGCTACGACAAGACCACCGGCGACCTGGTGGTGCGCCTGGTCAACAGCGGCAGCGGGCCCTGCACCTTCAGCATCGCCGCCAACGCCTACTTCGCGGCCACGCCCGGCGTGTACACCGTGGTGGCCCGCAGCGAGCAGCTGGTGCGCTGCCCGCTGGCCGCCAGCAGCCACTGGTACGACTTCACCGTGAAGGTGAACGGTCAGGCCGACTTCAGCCGCCGCTTCGCGGGGCGGATGGAGACCGGGGTGGATGGCGTCAGCGACCCGGCGATGGGTGGGGTGGCGATGGCGGATCAGCTGAAGATCGGCTGATTCGTCAGCGAGGCTGCCGGCCGGAGGGCCGGTGAGCCGTGGGGAGGCCGCAGCAGGGCGCGTGATGGGCGCGCTGGCTGCGGCCGTTTTTTTGGTGCAGTGGCTTTGTAGCGTCGGGCTGGAGGACCCAGGTAACTTTTCACCGTGAGGCGTTCTGACGGACACCGGATATGGCTACGCGTCGCCGGTAGCATGCACCGTCTCAACTCGAGCGAGTGCCCGGATGTTCTTCACCCGCTTGGCCGCCTTCCCGCTTTTGACACTGGCTGTGTCATCGGCCTTTGCCGCATACCAGGTCACCGACTTCAAGGGCGTCGCCGCCGACTACGTTGCCCTCTACGGCATCAACGACCGCGGAGATATGGTGGGGAGTGCTGGAGACTTCAGCAGCTCCTACGCGTTCGTGGTGCGCGGCGGCACCGTCGAGACCATCTTCGATGCGTCACTGGGCTCCTCCTTCAGCGCATGGGCCATCAGCAATACCGGCGTGGTGGTGGTCACGGCTGCGACCGACTCGGATCCCGTGGGGTCCTCCTACCTTTGGGAAAAAGGCAAGCTGACGCTTCTCGGGGTCGGGCTGTTTCCACGCGGCATCTCGCCCGATGGCCGGTATGTCGCTGGGCGGCGAGACGGAGGGTCGGCGTTCGTCTATGACACGGTGGCCAGCGCTTACCTGCCCATCGATGGCTACGAGTTTCTCTACGACATCAACAACAGCGGGGTCGTCGTCGGCAACAGGCGCGCTGATGTGCCAGGCAGCGGACACATCAACATGGTCGGCACCACCCTCAACCTGCACACGGGCGAGGCTCGGGACTACAAGCAGCATGTCGATGACCCGGGTTGGACGGTGCTGCGCGGCATCAACGACCAGGGCGACGTGGTGGGTCGGTTCACCTCCGGCGAGCAGGTCCTTGGCTTTTATATGAGCGCGGCTGGTGACGTCGAGACCTTCCAAGCCAGCCCTGGCGTGGACACCTACTTGTCCGGACTCAACAACGCCGGTGTGATCGTGGGGTCGTACCTTACGGCGGACGGGAACTCCCAGGCCTTCATCGCCATGCCATCGGCTGTTCCTGAGCCGGGCGCCGCCGGCATGTTGATCGCCGGCCTTGGTTTCGTCGGGTGGCGGCGGCGCCGTCAACTCACCTCGACCCGCGCAGCGACCCATCCCCATTGACCCACTGGCGACAGGTGGTCAGCGGATGAGTCAACGCCTCAGCAGGATCGCACTCTGCACGGTCGTGCTCGCCGCGGTACTGTGGTTCGGCGTTCGCTCATGCGAGAACAAGGACGAGGCCACCGGGCATTCCCCGCCGAGCGCTGCCGCCGGGAACAGCAGCGGTCCAGCACAAGCAGCCAGCGAAGCTGTCGAACCTATCCATACGGCAGTGCCGTCGACGGCGCCGACCAGCAGCCAGACTGGCGCCTGCGTCGCCTGGCCCATCCCGTCCGACACCGACAGCGAGGACGAAAAGCAGCGCAAGCAAGCCGCACTACAAACCGAGTCCCAGGCCTTCCTGAGTCACGCTTTGGCCCACCCGGACCCTCTCGTGCGGGCTGCCGCGGCCTTGTTTGCCGAGGCGCCCGACAGGCAGGCACTCATCGCTTCTGCCCGCCACACGCGCGACCCAGCGCTCTACACCCTGGCCCGCCAGGCATGCTCGCTGGAGCCGGATACGCCGGCTTGCGGCGAGCTCAGCCTCACCAGGCAGGCTGAACTGGAGCCAGACAACGCCGCGGTGTGGCTGGCCATTGCAGACGAAGCGATGCTTCAAGGCGATGAAGCGAGTGCTGCCGCCGCCGTCGTCCGGGCCGAGCGCGCGCAGCGAATGGAGCAGCGCGTGCATCTGGCTGCGGCCATCCTGGCTGGCGTGCCTTGGCCACCAGAACGCGCCGTGGGACGCATGGGGGTCGTCGAGGCAGCCATGAGGGCGGGACTGTCGGTGGGCTTGCCGGGCCATGCCGGATTGGTTCGCCATTGCAGCGCTGAAGCCATGGTCGACGCGAACCGGAAGATGGCCTGCGGGCAAGTGGCAAACCAACTGGTCCGTCCAGGCACAAGCCTGTTGGACGCCACCGTGGCGCTGTCGATTGCACGCCGAGGCGGCTGGTCCACCGAAAGGGCGGATGCGCTGCAAACCAGGCTGCAGGCGGCGCAACGCAAGGCGGCAGACACGCAGGATCCGACTGAGCAGCGCTGGTCCTGTGCCGCGGCACAGGCACTTTCGAAACACGTCATGGAGGCATCGGCCATGGGTGAGCTCGCGGCACTCGAGAAGTGATCCCGCCGAACTGGACATGCATACGTCGCTCCTGGCCAACCTGCATCAACCACGAACTGAGATGACCATGAAGAAGTTGAACCTCTCCGGCATTGGCACCGCTCTGTCGGCATGCAAGCACCTGGTCGTGCTGCCTGGCTTGCTGATCGGATTGGCAGCGTCGGCGGCCTATCAGGTGAAGGACCTTACCGCAGTGGTGGCACCCGTGACCTTGCTGTTCGGCATCAACGACCGGGGCGACATGGTGGGCCAAGCCGGCGACGACACCGTCTCTTATGGATTCGTGCTGCGCGGCGGCACCGTCGAAAAGATCTTCGACGCCAGTCTCGGCAACTCATTCAGCGCGCAGGCCATCAGCAACACCGGCGTCGTGGCCGTGGCTGTCTCGAGCGCGGACCGGCCGGACTCGCTGCCTTGGACCTACCTGTACGAGAACGGCACGTTCACCCTTGTCGCCGAAGGTCTGTATGCGCGGGGCATCTCGCCTGACGGCAGGTACCTCACAGGGCTGCGAGGTGGCGGCAGCACCAACTTGTCCACCTTCGTGTACGACACCGTGGATCGCACCTACCTGCCTGCGGGCGACGGGAACCGGTATCTGCAGGATGTGAACAGCCACGGCATCGTGGCGGGCAGCCGCTTGGTCGAAGATCCGGTGACGCTCGAACTCGATATGGTCGGCACGACCGTCGACTTGCGAACGGGTGCAAGCAAGACCTACCGCGTTCACCAGTCCGCGACCGGGTCCACCTACCTTCGCGGCATCAACGACCAGGGCGATCTGGCCGGCCGGGTGTGGGACGAGGGCGGACCCGTGCTGGGCTTTCATCTTTCAGCCGCGGGCGTGGTCGAGCGGTTCCAGGCGGGCGGCAGCGACGAAACCTTCGTCGAGGGCCTGAACAACGCCGGCGTGATGGTCGGGCACTACACCACGGCGGACGGCGGCTACCGCGCCTTTGTCGCCACGCCGGTGCCGGAGCCCAGCACCGTCTGGATGGCTGCAGCGGGATTGCTGTTCGTGGGGTGCCTTGTGCGCCAGCGGAGTGGGCGACGGTGGGAGATGCCGGCATCGGCGCCGCGCGGCATCGGCAGGTCGAGTCGGCGTTGATGGACGCGGACCGCCCAATTGAGCATGTAAGGAATAGTGGCTGTGGACTCCGCCTCGGCGCGGTCGGCCTGCGGTGTGGATGTCCGCTTTGCAGCGGCTGCTGAAATTGGCTGCGAAGGCACGAACTGACGCTGATCGCCACAAAGCAGTCACAGGTCCTGGCAGCCGCTTGTCGCGCGAAATGGCTGTGTACAGGTCTACGGCCGCGCGGCCTGCGTCTGGCCCAGACAGCCTCGCGGCGACGGCTTCCTTGCGACCCAGACTCACGCTCTCAAGACATGCTAGTGTCCTGTCCCATTAGTTTCTGGCATTAATCATGCAGGCCAGCGAGGTATCTTAGGAACGGAGATACCACGATGAGAACGGGCAGGCCGAAGGTTGAATTGGTGCTGTCGG
>CAKZXL010000254.1 GCA_937883885.1 uncultured Aquincola sp.
GAGAACACCTTCCCTGTGATCGAGGTCGACGCCGGCCGCGAGATCGATGTCGTCATCACCAAGGGCGTCCGCATCGACGTGCCGATGAGCGCCGCTGCCGCCGCGCCCCTTGCAGTCCGACCGAACAACCCGGAGGTCCCCGACGATGCCAACGACTGACAAGCCCTCGCCAGGCTTCGCCTTTACCTCCCCCGACCTGCGTGCTCCCAGCCTGCATCTCCGGCCCACGGCCTGGTTCATGGCCGGTCTGGTGGCCCTTGCCGCAGGCCACGCCGGCGCCGCCGCCGCAGATGAGGCGCGGCTGCTGGCCGCTCTGCGCAAGGCGCACCCCGGCACCCAGTTCACGCAGGTGCAGCGCTCGCCCGTGGCCGGCCTGTACGAGGTCTGGATGAACAGCAACGTGGCCTACGTGTCGCCGCGGAATCCGCGCTACTTCATCTTCGGCCGGGTCTTCGACACCCAGACCATGCAGGACCTCACCGGCCCCAGACTGGCTCGCGCGGCCACCATTGCTGCGCAGGCCGGCCAGGCGCCCGGCGCGGGCGTGCCCTCCGCGCAGGCCGACAGGATGCCGGCTCCCGACACGCCCGTCGCCTTCGACCAGCTGCCGCTGGCGGACGCGATCAAGACCGTGCGAGGCAGCGGCGGCAACGAGCACCGTCGCATCGCCGTCTTCAGCGACCCGGGGTGCTCGTTCTGCCGCCGGCTCGAGCCCGAGCTCGCGGGCCTGGACGACGTGACGATCTACACCTTCCTCGTGCCCTTCCAGGGCCGCACGCGCCCGGTCTCGATCTGGTGCGCGGCGGACCGCGAGAAGGCCTGGCACCAGTTCATGCTGCAGGGCGACACCTCGCTGCTCAGGCCGGCGGGCGACCCGGCAGCCCTGCGGGCCCCGGAGTGCGACAACCCGCTCGACCGCAACCTCGCGCTCGCGCATCGCCTCGCCGTCCAGGGGACGCCCACCCTGGTCTGGGCGGATGGCACTCGCACCGACGGCTACGTCGACCGGGCCGTGCTGCTCGCGCGCCTCAAGCAGGTGTCACAGGTGGCGGGGGGCAAGCCATGAAGCAGTCCGCCGTCGTGTTCCCCGCAGCTCCGACATCGCGTGCTGCCCCAGCCACCGGACTGGCCGCGGCGTCGGTGCTGCTGGCCTGGATGCTGAGCGGCTGCATGAGCATGAGCGGTCTCAGCGGCAGCTCCAGCTATGCCTGCAAGGCCCCGGACGGGGTGACCTGCGACTCCGTCTCCGGCACCTACGCCAATGCCGTGCAGAACAACCTGCCGAGTCAGCGGCGAACGGCCGGTGCCAGCCCAGGCACGCCACAAGCTCCGCGCGCGACGGAGGGCATCGCAGGCGCAGCCGCAGCGGGCGCTGCAGGCGCGGCAGCCTCCCGCATCGCGGTCTCGCCATCGGCGCCGCCCGCGCCCACGGCCATGCCGCTCCGGTCCTCGGCCCGCATCCTGCGGCTGTGGTTCAAGCCCTGGGAAGACGCCGACCGCGACCTCCACGACCAGGGCTACGTCTACGTTCGGGTCGACGACGGCCAGTGGCTCGTCGAGCACGCCCAACGGCAGATCCGCGATGCCTACGCACCGCTGCGGCCTCCGCCGCCCGCGTCCGGACGTCCTGCAGGCGGCGCCACCGAGTCGCGCGACCCCAGGACATCGAACCAGTCCGCTCGGACAGATCAACCGAGTGGTTCGCTGTCCCTGCCCGGCCTGACACCTCCGGCGGGCCGGCCGCAGATTCCCGTCGATCCGCGTGGCAACGAACCCAACGACTGACCTGACATCTGTTCCGGCCATCCCTGCGAGGCACGCTCCATGCCCACTCCGTTCACCCCGACCGCTTCGACCCGATCCGCCGCCTTTCCCGGCGGCAGCCGCCCCGGCCACGGCAGCCTGGGATGGCTGGGCCTTGGCTCGCCTCCCGACACGCCGGCCGAGCAGTTCGCGTCCTGGCTGCCCTACTCGGCCTACCTCGCCGACGAGAAGCTCTTCGTCAACCGCGACAGCCTGGGCTTCATGCTCGAGCTGATGCCGCAGTCGGGTGCCGACGACCGCATGGCCGAGGTGCTGATCTCGCTGTACTCGACCTGCCCACCAGCCACCGGGATCCAGTTCCATCTGTTTGCCTCGCCGCACATCCGCGAGCAGCTGCGCCGCTACGCCAACCTGCGCGTCGAGGATGCCGACCAGGCCGACAAGGCCAAGCACTGGGGTCGCCCGGCGCGCAACGACAACCTGTTCCACCGCCTTGCTCGGCAGCGTGTGGGGCACCTGCTGCACGGCGCGCAGCAGTCGCTGACCACCGGGTTCCACTACACGATCCGCGACTTCCGGCTGATGATGAGCGTGTCGGTTCCCGGCGGCGTGGAACAGGCCGGCGATCTGACGCGGCGCGACGAGCTGGTCGCGCTGCGCGAGTCCATGGCGTCCACGCTGCGCTCGGCGTCGCTGCCCAGCCGTGTCTGCGACGCCGCTGACCTGATCAACTGGTGTGCGCTGTTCACCAACCCGGACCGGGTTTCCCAGACCGACGCCCCCAACCTTCACTACGACGATGGCCGGGAGATCCGCGACCAGATCGTCGACTTCGACACCATCCAGGACCCGCACCCTGCCGGCCTGACCCTCTGGAAAGAAGGTCACGAGGGATTGCTGGAGGCGCGCTTTTACTCGATCAAGTCCTTCCCCGAGCGCTTTGCGCTGTGGCAGATGGGCTCGCTGATAGGCGACCTGATGCAGCCGGCGCTGCAGTACAGCGCCCCCTTCCTGCTGACCATGGGCGTGCACGTGCTCGACCCCAACGTCATGAAGTCCGTGGTCACGGCCAATCACGTGCGTGCGACCCAGAACGCCCGCAGCAAGATGGCCGAGGTGATGCCCGACGTGGGCAAGAAGCTGCAGGACTGGACCGCGGCGGCAAACGCCATCGACACGGGCAGCAGCCTGGTGAGCCTGTACCACCAGCTGGCGATCTTCTCGCCGCCCGAGAAGGCCGTGTCCGCCCAGGAGACCGCCAACGCGATCTGGCGCGGACGGGGCTTCCAGCTGAACGCCGATGTCTACATGCACCGGCAGGCGCTGCTGGCCAGCCTGCCGATGACGCTGTCGGAGGCCTTCCACAAGGACCTGGCCAAGATGCGCCGCGTCTCGCGCAAGACGATGGCCAATGCCATCCACCTGGCGCCGCTGATCGCCGAGTGGCGCGGTACGCGCACGCCGGCCCTGGTCTTCGGTGGCCGGCGCGGCCAGCTGATGACGCTGGACATCTTCGACAACGACCTGGGCAACTACAACTTCGCGATCATCGGCGCGCCCGGGTCCGGCAAGTCGGTGCTGATGAACGAGATGGCGTGGTCCTATCGGGCCATCGACGCCAAGGTGTGGATGCTCGACCTCGGCCGGTCCTTCGAGAAGCTGTGCCGCAAGGCCAAGGGCACGTACATCGAGTTCCGGCCCGACGTCGACATCTGCCTCAACCCTTTCACGCACATCGTCGACATCAACGAGGACATCGACATGCTGGTGCCGGCCATTTCCAAGATGGCCTCGATGTCCCGGCCGCTGGACGAGGTCCAGTACAAGGCCATCTCGGCGATGGTGATCAAGCTGTTCCGCGAGCACGGCAACGCGCTCACGGTGACCGCGCTGCGCGACGCCTTCAAGGCCGGCACCATCGAGGAGCTGGGGGTGCGCGAGGACCCGCGCATCCGCGACCTGGCCGTGATGCTGAACCCCTACGCCCGCGGCGGCCAGTACGAGCGGTTCTTCGAGGGGCGCAACAACATCGACTTCGGCAACGACTTCGTCGTCATCGAGAACGAGGAGCTGAAGCGCCGGCCCGACCTGCACGCGGTCGTCAACATCCTGCTGCTGCACCAGATCACCGGCGAGATGTACCTGACGCGCAACCGGCGCAAGGTGCTCTTCATCGACGAGCTCAAGCAGCAGCTGGGTGACATCGGCGCCGACGACCCCGTGAAGGCGGCCGTGGTCGAGGAAGCCGCGCGTCGCGCCCGCAAGTACGGCGGCTCGCTCGGCACGGCCACGCAGAGCGCCGACGACTACTACGGCTCGGCCCAGATGGAGGCGGCCTTCAACTGCTCGGACTGGGTGTTCCTGCTGCGGCAGAAGCCCGAGTCGATCGAGATGCTCGACCGGAAGGGGCGGCTGTCGATGGACGAGCCCAAGAAGCGGCTGCTCAATTCGCTGCGCACGGAGCCGGGCGTCTTCTCGGAGGTCTACATCTCATCGCCGGTGGGCGAAGGAGTGGCGCGCAACATCCTCGACCCGGCGACCCATCTGCTGTTCTCCAACAAGCTGGAGGACAACGCCCCGATCGACGAGCTGCGGGCGCAGGGCCTGAGCATCGACGACGCGATCACCGAGCTGCTGCGGCGGCGCGGGCACGCGGTGTGACTTTGGCGAGGCTCCGATGGACGTCGACGCCAGCGCCAGTCCTCGCCAACCCGTTGCCGGGCCTGTGGGCATGGTGCCCATCCTCCTGCATGCGGCATTCGCGCTGCTGATCGTTCTGGGCACGCTGGCCGCCTACGACCGCGTGGTGGTGCGTCCGGCCCAGCGGGTCGGCGTCGTCGATGTCGGCGAGGTGTATCGGCAGAAGGAGGCCGAGTTCACCCAGCTCCTGACCCGCGCCACCAACGACGCCGACCGCGAGAAGGCGTATGCGCTGGCCCGCAGCTTCTCGCA
>CAKZXL010000255.1 GCA_937883885.1 uncultured Aquincola sp.
CTATGCGATGTGCGACGCGGTGCGCGAAAAGGCCGCCGCCTTCGGCGGCGCCGTCACGCGTGAAGCCGGCCCGGTCAAGGGCGGCAGCACCGTCATCGCTTTCGTCACCGACCCGGACGGCTACAAGATCGAGCTGATCCAGGGCGGGGTCTGAAGTTGACTTGAGGGTGCCGGAGCGAGATCTCAGCCCCTCAAGGCTGTCGCACCCTTCGCCAGCTGCGTGATGCGGCCCCAGTCGCCGGCTTCCACTGCGTCGGCCGGCGTCAGCCACGAGCCGCCGCACACCTTCACGTTGGGCAGCGCCAGGAAATCGGGCGCCGTCTGCAGGCTGATGCCGCCCGTGGGGCAGAACACCACATCGGGGAACGGGCCGGCCAGCGCCTTCAGCATCGGGATGCCGCCGGCCTGCATGGCCGGGAAGAACTTGAGGAACTGCAGGCCATCGGCCTGCGCCGCCATCACCTCGCTGGCGGTGGCCACGCCGGGCAGCAGCGGCAGGCCGGCGGCCTGGCAGGCGCGACCCACTTCGCTGGTGTAGCCGGGGCTCACGCCGAACACCGAGCCGGCGTTCTTGGCCGCCTGCGCATCGGCGGCCCAGCGGATGGTGCCGGCGCCGACGATGGCATCGGGCACCGCCTTGGCGATAGCTTCGATGCATTGCAGCGCCACCGGCGTGCGCATGGTGACTTCCAGCACGCGCACGCCGCCGGCCACCAGGGCTTCGGCCAGCGGCACGGCGTCTTCCACGCGCTGCAGCACGATGACCGGAATCACCGGGCCATAAGAAACGAGGTCGAGGGTGTTGTTCATGAAGGTCCTTGTCAAAGCCAGGTGCAGGCGCCCTCTTCGGCGCTGACCGCGTTCTTGCGCATGCCCGCGAACAGCTCGCGACCCAGGCCATGCGCGTTGTCTTTAGCCGCCTCGGGGCGGATGGTGGCCACCGGGCGGGCGGCCCAGGTGGCGTCGTCCACCAGCACGTCCAGCACACCATGCACCGCATCCAGGCGGATGATGTCGCCGTCCACCACCTTGGCCAGCGGGCCGCCGGCCAGCGCCTCGGGGCTGACGTGGATGGCCGCCGGCACCTTGCCCGAGGCACCGCTCATGCGGCCATCGGTCACCAGCGCCACCTTGAAGCCCTTGCCTTGCAGCACGCCCAGCGGCGGCGTGAGCTTGTGCAGCTCGGGCATGCCGTTGGCGTTCGGCCCCTGGAAGCGCACCACGGCCACGAAGTCGCGTTCCAGCTCGCCGGCCTTGAAGGCCACTTGCAGCGCTTCCTGGCTTTCGAACACGCGGGCGGGCGCTTCCACCACATGGCGGTCTTCCGGCACGGCCGAGACCTTGATCACCGCGCGGCCCAGCTTGCCGGTCAGCAGCTTCAGGCCGCCCGTCTCGCTGAAGGGGGCCGAGGCCAGGCGCACCACCGATTCATCCCGGCTTTGAGCAGGCAGGCGCTGCCACACCAGGCGCTCACCGTCCAGCGCGGGCACGTCGCCGTAGGCGGCCATGCCGCCGCTGGCGATGGTGGCCACGTCGGGGTGCAGGCAGCCGGCGGCCAGCAGTTCGCGCAGCACGAAGCTGGGGCCGCCCGCGGCCTGGAACTGGTTCACGTCGGCCGAGCCGTTGGGGTACACGCGCGACAGCAGCGGCACATTGGCCGACAGGTCGGAGAAGTCGGTCCAGTCGATCAGGATGCCGGCCGCGCGGGCCACGGCCACCCAGTGGATCAGGTGGTTGGTGGAGCCGCCGGTGGCCAGCAACGCCACCATCGCGTTGACGATGGTGCGCTCATCGACCAGCTTGCCGATGGGCTGGAAATGGGCGCCCTTGCCGATGGCCAGCACGCGGCGCAGCGCTTCCCGCGTGAGCGCCTCGCGCAGCGTGGCATGGGGGTGCACGAAGGCCGAGCCGGGCACGTGAAGGCCCATCGATTCCAGCAGCATCTGGTTGCTGTTGGCGGTGCCGTAGAAGGTGCAGGTGCCCGGGCCGTGGTAGGCGGCCGATTCGGCAGCCAGCAGCTCGTCGCGGCCCACCTGGCCCTGCGCGAACTTCTCACGCACCTTCGACTTCTCATTGTTCGACAGGCCCGTGCTCATCGGGCCGGCTGGCACGAACACACAGGGCAGGTGCCCGAAGTGCAGCGCGCCGATCAGCAGGCCGGGCACGATCTTGTCGCACACGCCCAGCAGCAGCGCGCCGTCGAACACGTCGTGGCTGAGCGCGATGGCGGTGCTCATCGCGATGGTGTCGCGCGAGAACAGGCTCATCTCCATGCCGGGCAGGCCCTGGGTGACGCCGTCGCACATGGCGGGCACGCCGCCGGCCACCTGCAGCGTGGCCCCCTGGCGGTGCGCCTCGTCGCGCAGGATGGCCGGAAAGCCTTCGTACGGCTGGTGGGCCGACAGCATGTCGTTGTAGGCCGTGACCACGCCGATGTTGGGCGCCCGCTCGGCCACCACGCGCAGCTTGTCGTTGGCGGGCAGCGCTGCAAAAGCGTGCGCCACGTTGGCACAACCCATGCGATCACTGCCGCGGGGGCGGTTGATGAGCTTGTCGACCCGCGACAGGTACGCCGAGCGGGTGGCGTGGCTGCGCTCCCGGATGCGGTCCGTGATGCTGGCAATGGCTGGTTTCATGGCGGCGCCCCTGTAACTCGATACTCGATTCTTACGAAACAAGGTTACATCGTCAAATCAACTTCGTTTGACCATGTATCGGCTCTGTCATCATCTCGCCCTGTGATGGACGACCCTCGCCACGCCCAGCCCTTGCCCGCGTCCGGCAGCGATGCAGAGGCCGGCGCACCGGCCGAGTTGCCGCGGTGCCGGCCTTCGGCAAGCCGCGATCCCAAAGCGATGTTGCAGGAGGTGCGCCGCCGGTGGACCCCGACCGAAGACCTCTGGGTGTTCGGCTACGCCTCGCTGATCTGGCGCCCCGAATTCCACGCCGACGAACACCGGCCCGGCATGGTGCGCGGCTGGCACCGTGCGCTGCGCATGCGCTCCAACATCAACCGCGGCACGCCCGACAACCCGGGCCTGGTGTTCGCGCTGATGCCCGGCGGCTCCTGCCGCGGCATGGTGTACCGGGTGGCGCGCGAGCGGGCCGACGCCGAGCTGGAACGCCTGTGGGCGCGCGAGATGATCAACGGCGTGTACGACCCGCGCTGGCTGCCCTGCCTGACGCCGCGCGGCCGCGTCACCGCCCTCACCTTCACCCTCAGCCGGCGCAGCCCCAGCTACACCGGTCGCCTGAGCGACGACGAGATGGTGCAGATCCTGCGCCGGGCGCGCGGCCGCTTCGGCACCACGCTGGAATACCTGTGCGAAACCGCCCGCTGCCTGGAAGAGCGCGGCATGACCGACCAGGAGCTGCGCCGGCTGATGGCCCTGGCGCGCCGGCACGACCTGGCCTGATCACTTGCCCACCACCGCATGCTGCTGCTGGTGCCGCTGGGCCGCCGCGAAGTCTTCAACCGTGTCCAGGTCGATCAGCGCGCCGGCATCATCCACGTCCACTGCCTGCGACGGGTAACGCGCCACCAGGCGCCGCGCGCCTTCGTCGCCCTGCAGCATCACCAGGTCGGTGAACAGCTCGGCCGAAAAGCCCACCGGATGGCCGCGCCGGCCGGCGTGCTGCGCATAAGCCACCGGGTGCGTCTGCAGCGCCGAGGCCACCGCGGTGAGCGTGGAGGGGCGCACCAACGGCATGTCGCCGGGCATCATCAACCAGCCCGGCGCATGCGGCCGCGCCTCCACACCCGCCGCGATGGAGCTGCCCATGCCCAGGCCGGGCTGGCTGTCGGCCGGCGGCAGCACCACCACGTCGCGGCTGGCCACCACCGAGCGGGCCAGCGGCTCCAGCGCTGCGGTGGTGACCACCACCACGCTCATCTGCGAAGCCACCACGCGGCGCAGCGTGCACACCAGCACCGGAGCACCGCCCTCGAACGGTTGCGCCAGCTTGTGCTGCGGCCCCTGGAAACGGCTGCCCCGCCCCGCGGCCAATACGATCACTGTCGGTTGCGACCTCATGGTGCAACCCTCCCTTCCTCGTCCGCGGCGCGAAATTGCTGCAGCGCGGTATAGCAAGGATGGGACCCCTGCGCGCCGACAGGTAGTGGGGCTGCTACGTAGGGCCCACCCCGTAAGCGCAAATGCCGGGTGGGCCGGGCATGGCATCTGCTGTCGGCGCTATGCTGGCGCGATGGACATTTCACTGGCGGACCTCCGCAAGAGTTATGAACGGGCCGAGCTGGACGAAAACGCGTCCGACGCCGACCCGCTGAAGCAATTCGAAGCCTGGCTGCAGCAGGCGCTGAGCGCGCAGGTGCCCGAAGCCTCGGCGATGACGCTGGCCACCGTGGGCGAAGGCGGCCGGCCTTCCACCCGGGTGGTGCTGCTCAAGGGCTGCGACGCACGTGGCCTGGTCTGGTACACCAACTACGAGAGCCGCAAGGGCCGCGAGCTGGCCGACCACCCCTTTGCCGCGCTGCAGTTCCACTGGGTGGAGCTGGAGCGCGTGGTGCGCATCGAGGGCCGGGTGCAGAAGGTGGACGACGCCGAGTCGGACGCCTACTTCAACTCCCGCCCGCTCGATTCGCGCATCGGGGCCTGGGGTTCGCCACAAAGCCAGGTGATCGGCTCGCGCGCCACCTTGGTGGCCAATGCCGCCAAGTTCGGCGCACGTTACGCGCTGAACCCGCCGCGCCCGCCGCACTGGGGCGGTTACCGGCTGGTGCCCGACCGCTGGGAGTTCTGGCAAGGCCGCAAGAGCCGCTTGCACGACCGCCTGCGCTACCGGCTGGACGAAGCCGGCCAGTGGGTGCGCGAGCGGCTGGCGCCCTGACGGGCACCAGCGCGCCGCCCTCGTTCAGTCAGAACGCGACACGCACGCCCGCCGTCAGCGCCCGGGCCCCCAGCGGCGACAGGTCACGCACCGTGCGGATGGCCGCAGCGTTGTAGGCCAGCTCGTTGGTCACGTTGTCCAGCCGCACGAACCACAGCGCATCGGCCTGCTGCAGCGGCATCTTCCAGGTGGCGAACAGGTTCAGCACCGTGGAAGAAGGCGTGGCCACGTCGGCGGCCGGCACCCGGTCCTGCCGCGCGGCGTGCACCACCGTGGCGCCGAGCTGCCAGGGGCCGCTGGCGGTGGTCAGGCCGGCGCGCACTCGCACCGGCGCCAGCCGGGCCAATGGCTCGCCGGTGGTCAGGTTGTCGCCGCGCACCATGTCGACGGCCGCGTCGGCATCCAGCGTCCACGGGCGGTTCAGCAGCCGGGTGTGGCCTTCCAGCTCCAGGCCGCGCAGGCGTGCGCGGGCCGCGGTGAAGGCGTATTCGGGCACGTCGTCGATCACGTTGCCGGTGGCGTCCAGGCCGATGTAGCGCGAAAAGCGCGTCTGGAACACGCTGGCCTTGAAGCGGTGCTCGTCCTGCTTCCACTCGGTGCCGAGTTCCAGGTGGCGGCTGCGTTCCACACCCAGCGTGGTGTCGCCGCGCTCATAGGCGGCGGTGGCCACGTGCACGCCGTTGGCGTACAGCTCGTAGTAAGCCGGCGCCCGCTCGGTGGCACCGACCGA
>CAKZXL010000256.1 GCA_937883885.1 uncultured Aquincola sp.
CGAAGAGGGCGCCTGCACCTGGCTTTGACAAGGACCTTCATGAACAACACCCTCGACCTCGTTTCTTATGGCCCGGTGATACCGGTCATCGTTCTGCAGCGCGTGGAAGACGCCGTGCCGCTGGCCGAAGCCCTGGTGGCCGGCGGCGTGCGCGTGCTGGAAGTGACCATGCGCACCCCGGTGGCGCTGCAATGCATCGAAGCCATCGCCAAGGCGGTGCCCGATGCCATCGTCGGCGCCGGCACCATCCGCTCGGCGGCCGATGCGCAGGCGGCCAAGAACGCCGGCTCGGTGTTTGGCGTGAGCCCCGGCTACACCAGCGAGGTGGGTCGCGCCTGCCAGGCCGCCGGCCTGCCGCTGCTGCCCGGCGTGGCCACCGCCAGCGAAGTGATGGCGGCGCAGGCCGATGGCCTGCAGTTCCTGAAGTTCTTCCCGGCCATGCAGGCCGGCGGCATCCCGATGCTGAAGGCGCTGGCCGGCCCGTTCCCGGACGTGGTGTTCTGCCCCACGGGCGGCATCAGCCTGCAGACGGCGCCTGATTTTCTGGCGCTGCCCAACGTGAAGGTGTGCGGCGGCTCCTGGCTGACGCCGGCCGACGCGGTGGAAGCCGGCGACTGGGGGCGCATCACGCAGCTGGCGAAGGGTGCCACCGCACTGCGCGGCTGACCTCCCTTCGGGTGACCGTCAGACCCCGCCCTGGATGAGCTCGATCTTGTAGCCGTCCGGGTCGGTGACGAAGGCGATGACGGTGCTGCCGCCCTTGACCGGGCCGGCTTCACGCGTGACGGCGCCGCCGAAGGCGGCGGCCTTTTCGCGCACCGCGTCGCACATCGCATAGGCGTCATCCACGCCCAACGCGATGTGGCCGTAGGCAGTGCCCAGCTCGTACCTGTCGGTGCCGTAGTTGTAGGTCAGCTCCAGCTCGGCATGCTCGGGGTTGGCGCCGTAGCCCAGGTAGGCCAGGTCGTATTGCTGCTCGGGGCGTTGCACGGTGCGCAGCAGCTTCATGCCCAGGGCCTGGGTGTAGAAGTCGATCGAGCGCTGCATGTCGCCCACTCGCAGCATCGTGTGTAGAAGTCTCATGGCTTGGCGAAAGGCTGAGCCTCGAAGATGAGGCAGGTGGTGGTCGCGTGTGCGTAAAGTGTGCCATCGGCGCCCACCAGCTTGCCTTCGGCGGTGGCAATGCGCCCACCGCGGTGAATGACTTCACCCACCGCCCGCACCAGCGGCACCTTGTGGGTCACGGCCTTCACGTAGTTGATCTTCAGCTCCAGCGTCGTGTAGCTCTTGCCCGGCTCCATCAGCGTGTGCACCGCGCAGCCCACCGCGGAATCCAGCAGCGTGGCAATCCAGCCGCCATGCACCGTGCCCAGCGGGTTGTAATGGTCGAACCTGGGCTGACCCTGGAAGACTGCGCGGCCTTCGGCCAGGTCCACGATCACGAAGCCCAGCGTGCGCGAGATGGGCGCGCGCGGCAACTCACCTGCCACCATCGCCTGCAGGATCTGCAGGCCGCTGAGGCCGGCCACCTGGTCGGGCCGGGCCACGCCCACCTCGTGCGGGCGGGCGTCGATCTCGTTCTGGCGGGCCTGCCAGGCGGCCAGGGTGTCTGCAGCATTCATAAGCGTCTCCATTGCTTGTACCTGCAATGATTGTAGGTACACTGATCGACATGGGCCAAGAACTTTCCGCCGTCCGTCCGCAGGGCTGCACGCACATGAAGGTGCGCCAGCTGTCGCGCCTGGTGGGCCGCTATTACGACGAGGCGCATGGCCAGGCCACGGGCCTGAAGAGCACGCAGTACGCGCTGCTGTCCTTCGTGCTCAAGCTGGGGCCGCTGCGCCCCGGCGACCTGGCAGCCGCGATGCGGCTGGACGCGTCCACGCTCAGCCGCAACCTGCAGCCGCTGGTGGCACAGGGCTGGGTGCGGCAGCTGCCGGGCGAAGACGCGCGCAGCCGCCTGGTCGAGATCACCGACGAAGGCCGCGCGGTGCGCGAGCAGAGCCAGCGCGCCTGGAAAAAAGCGCAGCTCAAGGTCAATGCGGTGCTGGGGGCCGAACGCGTGGTGGCGTTGCATGCCTTGCTGGACGACTGCATCGGCCTGCTGCAGGCCGCCGAAGACGCCTGATGCACTGGCGCGCGCTGTTGCTTATGGCATGAAGTGGCTTCAAGCCGCGGGGCCCACGCTTACAATGCGCGCTGTCATTGGGGAGTAGCTGCCCTCCGCCTGCCGGCTGTCTCGGCAGTGATGTGAGAGGGGCTTGCGTCAACAGACTTGCATCGGCGGGGCCACCCGCGGGCATGGCGCAAGCGATCCACCGGATTTTGCGAGACCTTTGGCCGTGGCGACTCCGATGGGCCGGGGATGCGCTGCGGTCAATAGCGTCCTTGTCCGGCCGGAGCCACCCTTTTGGAAGCCTTTCTCGTCTCTACAGGCATCGTCGCCCTCGCTGAAATGGGCGACAAGACCCAGCTGCTGTCGCTGGTGCTCGCCGCGCGGTTCCGCCGCCCCTGGCCCATCATCGCGGGCATCTTCGTCGCCACCGTGTTCAACCATGCCGCCGCGGGCGCGCTGGGCGCCTGGATCACCAACCTGGCCGGCCCCGACGTGATGCGCTGGGTGCTGGGCATCTCGTTCCTGGCGATGGCGGTGTGGACGCTGATCCCCGACAAGCTGGACGACGAAGATGCCAAGGCCCCGCGCCTGGGCGTGTTCGGTGCCACCGTGGTGGCCTTCTTCCTGGCCGAGATGGGCGACAAGACCCAGATCGCGACCGTGGCGCTGGCCGCCCGCTACGACGCCATCGTGAGCGTGGTGCTGGGCACCACCCTCGGCATGATGCTGGCCAATGCGCCGGTGGTGCTGCTGGGCGACAAGGTCACCAAGAAGGTGCCCATCCGCGTCATCCACGTCATCGCGGCGGCCATTTTCGCGGTGCTGGGGGTGGTGGCGCTGGTCTCGGGCTAGTTGTCTAGACAGGCATGGTGTAGTTGAGCGTCATGCGGCCGCCGTCCACCACCACGATCTCGCCGGTGACGTAGCTGGCCGCATCGCTCAGCAGCCAGGCGGCGACGTCGGCCACCTCGGCCGGCTCGCCCAGGCGCTTCATCGGCGTGCGGCTCATGATGCGGGCCTTGGCCTCTTCGCTGGTGAGCACCGCGCTGCGCGCCAGCTCGGTGGCGATGGTGCCTGGCGCCACCGCATTGACGCGGATGCCATGGTCCACCAGGCCCAGCGCCATCACCCGCGTCAGCTGGTCGATGGCGCCCTTGCTGGCGTTGTAGCTGGCGATGCTGGGAATGGCCAGCCGGCCGTTGACCGAGCTCATGTTGACGATGGCGCCGCCGCCGTGGGCCGCCATCA
>CAKZXL010000257.1 GCA_937883885.1 uncultured Aquincola sp.
CGGTACAGGCTGCGCCGCGGGTCTTGCGGGTCGGGCTGCACGCCAATGCGGCCCCGGCTGACGTAGGCGTACAGCGTTTGCGGCCGCACACCCAGGGCGGCGCGGGCTTCTTCCATCGTGATCCAGGTGGACATGGGCTGCAGGCGGTGATGTGGACGCCGGATGTTACGCAGTTGATCTTGATGATCAATATTGACCGTGGTGGACGCCGCTTCCTAGCATGCAGGCACACCACGGAGACAAACCATGACCCCACACCCCCTGCTGGCCGCCACCTTGCTGTGCCTGGCCGCCCTGCCCGCCGCACGGGCCAGCACCTACCCGGCCAAGCCCATCACGCTTGTGGTGGGCTCCAGCGCCGGCAGCACCACCGACGGGCTGGCGCGCGCCATCGCGCAGGAGATCACCGCCGACACCAAGGTGCCGGTGATCGTGGACAACAAGGCCGGCGCCAGCGGCGGCATCGCGGCGCAGGCGGTGGCCCGCGCGGCGCCCGATGGCTACACGCTGTTCATCACCACCAACACCACGCAGGCGGCCAATCCGCACCTCTTCAAGAAGCTGGCCTACGACGCGGTGAAGGACTTTGCGCCGGTGGGCGCGCTGGTCAAGGGCTACCTGCTGCTGGTCACGCATCCGTCGGTCAAGGCGCAGAACGTGGGCGAACTGGCCGCGGCCGCGAAGAAGCAGCCGATGACTTTCGGGGCCGGCAGCTCGTCGGCACGGGTGGCGGCCGAGCTGTTCCAGCAGATGACGCACACCCAGCTGAACTACGTGCCCTACAAGGCCAACCCGCAGGCCATCATCGACCTGGTGGGCGGGCAGATCGACATGATGATCGTGGACCTGACCACCAGCCTGCCGCAGGTCAAGGCCGGCAAGCTCAAGGCCCTGGGCGTCAGCAGCCCGCAGCGCTCGCCGTTGGTGCCCGAGCTGCCCACCATCGCCGAAGCCGGCCTGCCCGGCTATGAGATCAGCTATTGGAACGCGGTGTACGCGCCCGCCGGCACGCCGGCGCCGGTGGTGCAGCGGGTGCACGAGTTGATGCGCAAGGCGATGGGCGCCGAAGGCGTGCGTCGCTTCGTCGAGCAGAACGGCATGGAGCCCTTCGTCACCGGCCCCGCCGACCTGGCCAGCTTCCAGGCCGCCGAATTCAAGCGCTGGGGTGCCGTGATCAAGGCCGCCGGCATCGAACCCGAGTGACGCCACCCCCTTGCATACCCATGAACATGAAGCCCCACATCCTCCAGCTCAATCCCATCCTGGTGCCCGCAATCAACGAGCGGCTGCAGGCGCTGTACACCATGCACCGGCTGTTCGAGCAGCCGGACCCGGACAACTACATCCGCCGCCACGGCGCGCTGATGCGCGGCGTGATCACCGGTGGCCACACCGGCATCAGCCGCAGCCTGATGGAACGGCTGCCCGCGCTGGAAGTGGTCGCCGTCAACGGCGTGGGCACCGATGCGGTGGACCTGGCCTATGCCCGGCAGCGCGGCCTGCCTGTCACCGGCACCTTCGGCGCGCTGACCGAAGACGTGGCCGACCTGGCCCTGGCGCTGCTGCTGGCGGTGTGCCGCAACCTGTGCGCGGTGGACCGCTTCGTGCGCGCCGGCACCTGGGTGCGGCAGCCGCAGCCCAGCGCCCTGCCGCTGGCGCGCCGCTTCAGCGGCCTGCGGGTGGGCATTGTGGGCCTGGGCCGCGTGGGCCGCGCGGTGGCCACCCGGGTGGCGGCCTTCGGCTGCCCGGTGCGCTACACCGACCTGCGCGAGATGGCCGACGTGCCCTGGACCTTTGAGCCGCAGCTGCTGCAGCTGGCCCATGACAGCGACGCGCTGGTGCTGTGCGCCGCCGCCGACCAGGCCGAGGGCATCGTGGATGCCGCGGTGCTGGACGCGCTGGGCCCGCGAGGCGTCCTGGTGAACGTGGCCCGCGGCCGCCTGGTGCGTGAAGACGACCTGGTGCAGGCACTGCGCGAGCGCCGCATCGCCGGCGCTGGCCTGGACGTATTCGTCGACGAGCCGAACGTGCCGCCGGCCCTGTTCGACATGAATCACGTGACGCTGCAGGCCCACCGCGCCAGCGCCACCGAAGAAACGCGGCATGCCATGGGCGAGCTGGTGCTGGAAAGCCTGGCGCAAGCGCTGGCGGGCCAGCGGCCCACGCACAGCCTGACGACCTGAGCCCTCAACGACCCGCCTTTCGCCACTCGCTCGGCGACTGCCCCACCCAGCCCCGGAAGGCGCGGGCGAAGCTCTTTTCGCTGTTGAAGCCCACCGCCTGCGCGATCTGCTTGATCGGGCGGCCGGTGCGGGCCAGCAGGTCCAGCGCATGGGCGCGGCGGGCTTCGTCCTTCAGCGCCTGCAGCGAAGCGCCTTC
>CAKZXL010000258.1 GCA_937883885.1 uncultured Aquincola sp.
CCAGGGCTTGATCAGCGTGCCGGTGGTGACGATGGCGCCGGCCGGAATGGACAGGACCTGCTCGGCGGCATGGCGCCAGAAGTGCTGCATCGAGACCAGCGGGTCGGTGCGGTCGTCGCCGGCCAGCGCGGGGCCCACCACGTCGCCGTGGTGCAGCAAGGTGGCCGGTGCCTGCAGCAGCGGTGAGGCCACCCCCTGCGGCAGTTCGTCGCCCAGGATGAAGGCATGGAAGCCGGCGTTGTCGCCGATGAAGCTGGGCACGCCCACGGCCTTGCGGTCGACGAAGCGGCTGCACACCACCTCCACCGCCAGGAAGGCGGCGTCGAGCATGGCCGTTGCGTCGAAGGCCTCGGTGGCCGGCTGGCAGGCGCGGCCGAAGCGCACCGCCACTTCCACTTCCACCGTGAAGAGCGCGCCGTTGGGTGGCGCCGCCAGCACCGCGCCCGACTTGTGCACGCAGGGCTCACGCAGGTAGCCGTACACCGGGGCGCCGTGCGGCGCGGCCTTCAGGCCATTGACGCTGGCGCCGGCGATCTTCCAGCCGGCGCAGCCGTCGGCCAGGCGGCGCTGCAGCGCGGCCTGGATGGCGTAGCCGGCCTGCACGTCGGCGGGCCGCTCTTCGGGCGGTAGCTCGGTCAGCCGGTGGCGGCGGCGCCAGGCGTCGGCCAGCCGCTGGGCGGCCGGCTCGGGGTTGAAGGTGGAAGGGGCTGCAGGGGTGATGCTCATGGGCGGGGCTCCGTCGCGATGGGCGGCGTTTGGGCCGCAGCCGCGGGCCGGGCCTGCGGCGACTTGAAAGTGTGCCTGCGCAGGAAGTTGACCAGGTCGTCCACGTAGGTGAACACCACCGGGATGACCAGCAGGCTGAGGAAGGTGGAGGTGATCAAGCCGCCGATGACCACGATGGCCATCGGCGCGCGGAAGCTGGGGTCGACCCCGATGCCCAGCGCGATGGGCAGCATGCCGGCGCCCATGGCCACCGTGGTCATCACGATGGGTCGGGCGCGCTTGTGGCAGGCGTCCAGCAGCGCTTCCCAACGCGTCATGCCACGGTCGCGGCGGGCCACGATGGCGTATTCCACCAGCAGGATGGAGTTCTTGGTGGCGATGCCCATCAGCATGATCATGCCGATCATCGACGGCATGGTGAGTGCGGTGCGGGTGATGAACAGCGCCAGCGCCGCCCCCGGCAGCGACAGCACCAGCGCCGCCAGGATGGTGACCGGCTGCACGAAGTCCTTGAACAGCAGCACCAGCACGATGTAGATGCACAGCACGCCGGTGAGCATGGCCAGCGCAAAGCTCTGGAACAGCTCGCCCATCGCCTCGGCATCGCCCACCGCGGTGACGATGACGCCCGGCGGCAGGTTGCGCAGGCTGGGCATGGCCAGCGCCTGCTTTTCCACCTGGCCCAGCGGCACCTGGTTCAGCTCGATCTCGAAGTTGATGTTGCGCAGCCGGTCGTAGCGGCCGATGACGGCCGGGCCGCTGCCCATGCTGATGTCGGCCACGTTGCCCAGCATCACCGGCCCGCGCGCGCCGGGAATGGCCAGGCGGGCGATCAGGTCGGGGTCTTGCCGGGCCTCGTCCTTCAGCTTGACCAGCACCGGCACCTGACGCTGCGACAGGTTGAGCTTGGGCAGGTTCTGCTCATAGTCACCCGCGGTGGCGATCCGCAGCGTGTCGGCAATGGCGGCCGAAGTGACGCCCAGGTCGGCGGCGCGCGCCGCATCGGGCCGCACGATCAGCTCGGGCTGCACCAGGCTGGCGGTGGAGGTGATGTTGCCGATGCCGGGGATGGTGCGCAGGTCGGCCATCACCTTGCTGGCATGGGCGGCCAGGGTGTCGCCGTCTTCGCCGGCCAGCACCAGCACGTACTTCTCCGATGACGACCCCAGGCCCACCTTGAAGCGCGCGCCCGGCAGCACCGACAGCGCCTGCCGGTACTGTTCTTCCACCGCCTGCTTGGGCAGGCCGGGCCGCTCGCTGCGCGGGGTGATGTTGAGGGTGAGCGTGGCCTTGCGCACCTGGGCCGCGCCGGCCGGCGCAAACGGGTCGCCGCCCGAGCTGCCGCCGCCCACCGCGGTGTAGATGAGCTGGGTGTGCGGGTTGCGCTGCACGATCTCGCGTGCCTGCTCGGCCACCGCCACCGTCTGCTTGAGCGTGGCGCCGGGCGGCAGCTCGATGCTCACCTGCGTCTGCGACAGGTCGTCGGGCGGCATGAAGCCGGTGGACAGCAGACCCATCAGGCCCAGCGAGCCGAAGAAGAACACGATGGTCATCAGCGTGGTGAGCACGCGGTGGCGCAGGCACCAGCCCACGGTGGCCATGTAGCCGCGCATCACGCGGCCGTCGCGTTCTTCGTGGTGGCCGGCGCGCAGGATGTAGGCCGACATCATCGGCGTGAGCATGCGCGCCACCACCAGCGAGGCGAACACCGCGATGGCGGCCGTCCAGCCGAACTGCACGAAGAACTTGCCCGGCACGCCGCCCATGAAGGCCGTGGGCAGGAACACCGCGATCAGCGTGAAGGTGGTGGCGATGACGGCCAGGCCGATCTCGTCGGCCGCCTCCATCGCGGCCTGGTACGGCGTCTTGCCCATGCGCAGGTGGCGCATGATGTTCTCGATCTCGACGATGGCGTCGTCCACCAGGATGCCCACCACCAGCGACAGCGACAGCAGCGTGACCACGTTGATGCTGAAGCCCAGCAGGTGCATGCCCGCGAACGCCGGCAGGATGGACAGCGGCAGCGCCGTCGCGGCCACGAAGGTGGCGCGCCAATCGCGCAGGAACAGCCACACCACGATGACGGCCAGGATGGCGCCCTCGTACATCAGCCGCATCGAGCCCTCGTAGTTCTCGACCACCGGGTCGACGAAGTTGAAGGCCTCGGTGATGGTGATGTCGGGGTGCGCGGCCTTCAGCGTCTCCAGCCTGGCGCGCACGCCGTCGGCCACCGCCACCTCGCCCGCGCCGCGGCTGCGGGTGATCTCGAAGCCCACCACCGGCTTGCCGTTGAGGAAGGCGGCCGAGCGCACCTCGGCCACGCTGTCGCGCACGCTGGCAATCTGGTCCAGCCGCACGCGGCGGCCGTCGGACAGCGGCACCTCCATGCGGGCCAGTTCTTCGGCCGTGGCCACGGTGGCGATGGTGCGCACCGATTGCTCGGCGCCGCCCAGGTCGGTGCGGCCGCCGGAGGCTTCCTGCTGCACCTGGCGCAGCTGGCGCGACACGTCGGCCGCGGTGGCATTGAGGGCCAGCATGCGCGCCGGGTCCAGCTCCACCGCCACCTGGCGGGTGACGCCGCCCACGCGCGAGACGGCGCCTACGCCCGGCACGCTGAGCATGCTCTTGGCCACGTCGTGGTCAACGAACCAGGACAGCGCCTCGTCGTCCATGCGGCCGGAAGCGACGGTGTAGGTGAGGATGGGCAGGCCCGAGAGGTTGATCTTGGAGATCACCGGGTCGCGCAACTCGCCGGGCAGGTCGCTGCGGATGCGGGCCACCGCGTCGCGCACGTCGTCCACCGCCTCCTGGGTGTTCTTCTCGAGCCGGAACTCCACCGTGGTGCTCACCAGCCCATCGGACACCGAGGTGTAGATGTGCTTGATGTCCTGCAGCGTGGCGATGGAGTTTTCCAGCTTGCGGGCGACCTCGGTCTCCAGCTGCGCGGGCGAGGCGCCGGGCAGCGAGGCGGTGACGATCACCATCGGCAGGTCGATGTCCGGGAAGTTCTGGATCTTCATCGCCCGGAACGACATCAGCCCCGCCAGCGTGAGCATGACGAACAGCAGGATGGCCGGCGTGGGATTGCGGATCGACCAGGACGAGACGTTGATGGCCATACGGGCTTCTCTGCTTGTCTAGACGAGTGGGCTCAGCGGGACGCGGCCGATGCCGGCGCTGCAGGCGCGGCACTCACCACGCTGACGATGTCGCCATCGGTGAGAAAGCCCACGCCCTGCGCCACCACGCGGGTCTGCGCGGTGAGGCCGCCCAGCACTTCCACCTGGTCGCCCAGGCGGCGGCCCAGCTGCACCTTGACCTGGCGCACCCGCCAGTCGTTGCCGGCCACCTGGCTTTCCAGCGCAAACACGTACTGGAAGCCATCGCGCAGCGCCACCGCCGATTGCGGCAAGGCCAGCGCGGGCGTGGCGCCCAGCTGGAACTCGCCGCGCGAGAACATGCCCGCGCGCACGGTGGACGAGGCGCCGGCCTGCGCCGAGGTCAGGTCGACGTACACCAGGCCGTTGCGCGTCTGCGCATCGACAGTGGGCGCCACCATGCGCACGGTGCCTGCGGTGCTGCTGCCATCGGGCAGCTGCAGCGTGGCCTTCATGCCCGGGCGCAGCTGCGAGAGTTCGGCCGCCGTCACCTCGGCGCGCCACTCCAGCCGGCCGCCGCGGATCAGGCGGAACAGCTCCTGGCCATTGCCGGCCACCGCACCCACCGTGGCCAGCCGGGCCGAGATCACCCCATCGTCGGGCGCGGTGATGGTGGTCTTGGCCAGGCGCAGCTGGTCGCTCTGCAGCCGGGCGCGCTGGGCCAGCAGGCGGGCCTGGGCGGTCTTCTCGGCCGTCAGGTACTGGTTGATCTGCTGGGCGCTGATGGCGCCGGTGGTCTGCAGCTGGCGGGCGCGCTCGGCATTGGCCTGCGCCTCGGCCAGCGTGGCCTCGCTTTCGGCCAGCGCGGCGCG
>CAKZXL010000259.1 GCA_937883885.1 uncultured Aquincola sp.
CCACCACCACTTCGCGGACCACGGCATCGGCCTGGACAACCTGTCCATCGACGTGCCGAAGATGCTGGCCCGCAAGGACCTGGTGGTCAAGCAGAACAACGACGGCATCCTGTACCTGTTCAAGAAGAACAAGGTCAGCTTCTTCCACGGCCGCGGCTCCTTCGCCAAGGCCGCGGACGGCGGCTACGAGATCAGCGTCGCCGGCAAGGAAGCCGAGACCCTGGTGGCCAAGCATGTGATCGTGGCCACCGGCTCCAACGCCCGTGCGCTGCCGGGCGTGCCCTTCGACGAAGTCAACGTGCTGTCCAACGACGGCGCGCTGAAGGTCGGCGCGGTGCCCCGGAAGCTGGGGGTCATCGGCTCCGGCGTCATCGGCCTGGAGATGGGCTCGGTGTGGCGCCGCCTGGGCGCTGAAGTCACCGTGCTCGAAGCCCTGCCCACCTTCCTGGCGGCGGTGGACGAGCAGGTGGCCAAGGAAGCCCACAAGGCGTTCACCAAGCAGGGCCTGAAGATCGAGCTGGGCGTCAAGATCGGCGAGATCAAGAACGAAGCCGGTGGCGTGACGGTGGCCTACACCGACGCCAAGGGCGGCGCGCAAAGCCTGGCGGTGGACAAGCTGATCGTTTCGATCGGCCGCACGCCCAACACCATCGGCCTCAATGCCGAAGCGGTGGGCCTGAAGCTGGACGAGCGTGGCGCCATCGTGGTGGACGGCGACTGCAAGACCAACCTGCCCAACGTGTGGGCCATCGGCGACGTGGTGCGCGGCCCGATGCTGGCGCACAAGGCGGAAGAAGAAGGCGTGGCCGTGGCCGAGCGCATTGCCGGCCAGCATGGGCACGTCAACTTCAACACCATCCCGTGGGTGATCTACACCAGCCCCGAGATCGCCTGGGTCGGCCAGACCGAGCAGCAGCTCAAGGCCGAAGGCCGTGCCTACAAGGCCGGCAGCTTCCCGTTCATGGCCAACGGCCGTGCGCGCGCGCTGGGCGACACCACCGGCTTCGTCAAGTTCCTGGCCGATGCCAAGACCGACGAGATCCTGGGTGTTCACATCGTCGGCCCGATGGCCAGCGAGCTGATCTCCGAGGCGGTGGTGGCGATGGAGTTCAAGGCCAGCGCCGAAGACATCGCGCGCATCTGCCATGCGCACCCGTCGCTGTCCGAGGCCACCAAGGAAGCCGCGCTCGCCGTCGACAAGCGCACGCTCAACTTCTGATGGCGGCCGGGCTGGTGCACGGCCTGCCTGCCTGACGCCCATGGGGGTCAGGCAGGTCTACGAAGCCGCGCTTCAGGCCCGCGGCTACAAGAGCGACCCCGCGCAGTTGCGCGCCATCGCCGCGCTGGAGCGCTGCGAGAACGAGTGGATCAGCTACCTGGCCCAGCGCAGCAACGCGGTTACCCGCATGCTGCGCCGCCCGCCGATTCCGCGTGGCGTGTACATGGTCGGCGGGGTGGGGCGGGGCAAGAGCTTCCTGATGGACTGCTTCTTCCAGTCCGTGCCGCTGCGCCGCAAGACGCGGCTGCACTTCCACGAGTTCATGCGCGAGGTGCACCGCGAGCTGCAGGAGCTCAAGGGCCTGCAGAACCCGCTGGACGAACTGGGCAAGCGGGTGGCGCGGCGCTTCCGCCTCATCTGCTTCGACGAATTCCACATCGCCGACGTGACGGACGCGATGATCCTGCACCGCATGCTGGACGCGCTGTTCGCCAACCGGGTGAGCATCGTCACCACCAGCAACTTCAGGCCCGAGGGGCTGTACCCCAACGGCCTGCACCGCGACCGCATCCTGCCCGCCATCGACTTGCTGAACGAGCGGATGGAGGTGATCGATGTGGACAACGGCACCGACTACCGCAGCATCACGCTGGAGCAGGTGGCGATGTACCACACGCCGCTGGGGCCCGAGGCCGACGCCGCGATGAACGAGGCCTTCGACAAGCTGGCCGAGGCGCGCGACGAAGACCCGGTGCTGCACATCGAGCAGCGCGAGATCCGCTCGCGCCGCAAGGCCGGTGGCGTGGTGTGGTTCGACTTCAAGCAGCTGTGCGGCGGACCGCGTTCGCAGAACGACTATCTCGAGATCGCGACGCAGTTCCACACCGTGCTGCTGTCCAACGTGCCGATGATGCCGCCCAACCTAGCCAGCGAGGCGCGGCGCTTCACGCTGCTGATCGACGTGCTCTATGACCGCCGGGTCAAGCTCATCCTGTCGGCGGCGGTGCCGGCCGAACAGCTGTACACCGAAGGGCCGCTGGCGCACGAGTTTCCGCGCACGGTCTCGCGGCTGAACGAGATGCGTTCGGCCGAGTTCCTGGCGCTGAAACGGCGCGACGTCGACACCCGCATCACCTGAAAGGCGCCCGCATGATCCGTTGGCCGACCCTGCTGCCGCTGGCCCGCCGCTGTGGTGTGGTGCTGGGGTTCAGCGCCGCGATGGGCGGCCTGGCAGCGCCTGCCGCGGCCGCCGGTGACGCGGCTGCTTCGGCACCGCCGGCGGCCACCGTGCCTTCGGCCGCGCAGGAGCGCCAGCGCATCGACGCTGAGCAGAACGCCGCCGAGGCCCGCTACCGCGAACGCGAGGCGCAATGCCGGCAGCAGTTCGTCGTCACCGCCTGCGTCAACAAGGCCAAGGCCGAGCGCCGAGAGCTGCTGGAGAGCCTGCGCAACCAGCGCCTGCTGCTGGACGAAGCCGCCCGCAAGCAGCGCGCGGCCGACCGGCTGGCCGGCATCGAGCAGCGCCAGCGCGAGCGGGCCGAAGGTGAGCGCGAAGCCGCCGTGCGCGCGGCCCAGCGCGCCTCCGACGCGGGCGCCCGCACGCCCGCGGCACCGGCGTCGGCTTCTGCGGGTCGGCTGCTGCCGGCGGCACCGTCGCCCCAGCAGCAGCAACGCCGTGCCGAAGAGGCCAGCGCCGAAAAGGCCCGCGCCGCCGAGCGTGTGAAGGAACGCGCGCAACGCGCTTCCGAGGCAGAGGCCCACCGCGACAAGGTGCTGGAGCGCAACCGGCGCGACCCGCCTGCGCCGTCGCTGCCTACGCCCGGCGCACCGCGCTGAACGCGGCCCAGGCCGTCAACGTGCGGCGCCGGTCACCGCGGCGCCGCCGCGCGGCATCGCATCGATGCGCAGCAGCGCCAGCGACAGGTTGTCGCCACCGCCCCGCGCGCGCTGGCGGGCCTTGTTGATCAGCATCTCCGCCGCTTCGCGCGGCGGCAGCGCATCGACGATGGTGCCCAGTTCCTGCGGGGTGAAGTAGTGCCACAGGCCGTCGCTGCAGGCCAGCAGGCTGTCGCCCACTTCCAGGCGGTCGATGCGGTTCAGGGTCAGCGGCGGGTCTTGCTGGGTGCCCAGGCAGCCGGTCAGCAGGTTGGATTGCGGATGGCTGTTGGCCTCTTCTTCGGCCAGCCGGCCTTCGTCGATCAGCCGCTGCACGAACGAATGGTCGATGGTGCGCGACACCAGATGCGGCCCGCGGAAGTGGTAGATGCGCGAATCGCCCGCATGCACCAGCTGGCAGCTGCGGTCGGCGCCCACCAGGAAAGCGGCCACCGTGCTGTGCGGCTCTTCCTCGGCAGTGATGGCGGTGAGCTTGATCATCAGGTGCGCTTCCTGCACCAGCTGCTTCAGCGTCTCGGCAGCGTCGTCGCTGCCGGGCACGAAGCGGTCGAACAGCTGGCGCGCGGTCAGCAGCACCTGATCGGCCGCCTTGCGCCCGCCGCTCTTGCCGCCCATGCCGTCGGCCAGCACGCCCAGCGCCACACCCGGCACGCGGGCATGCGTCAGCAGCTCGACCTGGTCCTGCTGGTAGGCGCGGTCGCCGCGGTGGATGCCGGTGGCGGCCGACAGCCGGTGGCCGGTGGCGGCGGTGGGCGTGGGGGAGGGGGCGGAAGCGGGGAAGGCGCTGGACATCACGGCAATATACGGGAAGGAGTCGCCTAAACTCGGCCGGCTGCCATGTCCGACAACCTGCATTCGCCCCAGCGCCTGCTCATCGAGCTTCGGATGGAGCATGCCGACCTCGACAGCGTGATCGACCGCCTGTCGCTGACCCAGCCCGACGACGACCTGGCCCTGCGGCGGCTCAAGAAGCGCCGGCTGCTGCTGCGCGACCAGATCGCCCGGCTGGAAGTGCAGCTGGAGCCGCCCGAGCCGGCCTGAGCCCGTCATCCCCCCGCCTTCTTCTTTCCTTGACCGAGTGACCGACAACCCCGACGTCGTGCCCGACGCGATGCCCGACGCCTGGCCCGCGGTGCCCCCGGCCGAGCCTGTGGTCGACCTGGCTGAAGCGGTGCGCCGCGCCTTCGCGCTCGACGGTCCGCTGTCGGCCGCCGACCCGCACTACATGGAGCGTGAAGGCCAGCAGCGCCTGGCGCTGGCCGTGGCCCGTGCGGTGGAAGAGCGCAGCGCCCTGGTGGCCGAAGCCGGCACCGGCACCGGCAAGACCTTTGCGTACCTGGTGCCGCTGCTGCTGTCGGGCCGGCGGGCGCTGGTGAGCACCGCCACCAAGAGCCTGCAGGACCAGCTGTTCCTGCGCGACCTGCCACGCCTGCGCGAGGCGCTGCAGGTGCCCGTCACGCTGGCGCTGCTCAAGGGCCGCGCCAGCTACCTGTGCCTGCACCGGCTGGAACAGGCGCGCCAGACCATCTCGTTGGCCGACCGCTTCGCGCTGCGGGCGCTGGCCCGCATCGAGCAATGGGCGACCACCACCGCCGGCGGCGACCTGGCCGAGCTGGAAGGCCTGGACGAGCGCTCGCCGGTGATCCCCATGGTCACCAGCACCCGCGACAACTGCCTGGGCACCGACTGCCCGCGCTACCGCGACTGCCATGTGATGAAGGCCCGCCGCGACGCGATGGCGGCCGACCTGGTGGTGGTCAACCACCACCTGTTTTTTGCCGACATGGCGCTGCGGGACAGCGGCGTGGCCGAGCTGCTGCCCACGGTGGATGCGGCGGTGTTCGACGAAGCCCACCAGCTGGTGGACGTGGGCACCCAGTTCCTGGGCCGCGCGTTGGGCACGGCGCAGCTGGTGGACCTGTCGCGCGACCTGCTGGGTCTGGGCCAGCAGCTGGCCCGCGGCCAGGCCGATTGGCAGGCGCTGGCCGCCGCCTGCGACCGCGCCGCGCGTGAGCTGCGCATCGCCGCCGTCGGCCCGCTGCGCGAGGTGCATGCCGCCCTCAAGCTGCGCTGGGCCGAGCGGGCCGGGCACGACGCCTTCCTCGACGCCATCGACGACGTGGGCGCCGCCTTCGACGCCGCGGTGCAGGCGCTGGAAGCCGTGAGCGACGGCCAGCCCGACCTGCAGCGGCTGCAGGCCCGCGCCGAGCATGCGGTGCAGATGGCGCGACACTTCGTGGAGCCGGGCACGCCCGACCATGTGCGCTGGGTGGACCTGAGCGCCCAGCAGGCGCGGTTGATCGAAGCGCCGCTGGACATCCGCCAGCTGCTGACCGAGCAGCGCAACGCCGCGCCGCGGGCCTGGGTGTTCACCTCGGCCACGCTGGGCGACGACGAGGAGATGCGCTGGTTCACCGTGGCCGCCGGCCTGGAAGACGCGGCCAAGCTGCGCGTGGGCAGCCCCTTCGACTACCCGGAGAACGCGCGCCTCTTCATCCCGCCACGCTTTCCCAAGCCCAACGATCCCGGCCATGCCGAGGCGGTGGGCCGGCTGGCCGGCCGCTGCGCCAGTGCGCTGCGCGGCCGCACCTTCGTGCTCACCACCACGCTGCGGGCGATGCAGGTCATCGCCCAGGCGCTGCGCGACGAGCTGGCCTGGGCGGGTGGCGACGTGGAGGTGCTGGTGCAGGGCCAGCAGCCCAAGCGGGCGCTGATGCAGCGCTTCCTGGCCAACCCGGCCAGCGTGCTGGTGGGCTCGCAAAGCTTCTGGGAAGGCATCGACGTGCCGGGCGATGCCTTGCAGTGCGTGCTGATCGACAAGCTGCCGTTTCCGCCGCCCAACGACCCGCTGGTGGAAGCGCGGGTCAAGCGCATCGAAAGCGAAGGCGGCAATGCCTTCGGCGAGCTGTTCGTCGCCGATGCCGCCATCAGCCTGAAGCAGGGCGCCGGCCGCCTGATCCGCAGCGAAACCGACCGCGGCCTGCTGGTGGTGTGCGACCCCCGCATGGCCCAGATGAACTACGGCCGCCGCCTGCGCGCCGCGCTACCGCCCATGACGCTGGCCACCAGCGAGCAAGAAGCGCTCGACTGGCTCCATCACCTCGCCGAAGCGCACGAGTAGCGGAAACAGCAACGGCCGCCGCAGCAGCCGTTGACCCAAGCCGTGAGCCCCCCGCCGAGCCGCCTCAAGGGGCGGCTCACCGCCCCCCCGGGGGGCTGGCGCCGCGTAGGCGGCGTCAGGGGGCTGGATTCACCAAAACTGCCACCAAGCCTTCTCGCGCTCGCGCAGGCCATCCGACAGGAACTTGCTGTCCGGGAAGTTCTGCTTCAGCACCCGCGTGCTGTCGTC
>CAKZXL010000260.1 GCA_937883885.1 uncultured Aquincola sp.
AGCCGATCATCGTCAAGAAGATCAAGAAGGGCGGCCATGGTCACCATGGCGGCGCCTGGAAGATCGCTTATGCCGACTTCGTGACGGCGATGATGGCGTTCTTCCTGCTGATGTGGCTGCTGGGCTCCACCACCGAAGGCGACAAGAAGGGCATTGCCGACTACTTTCAATCGCCGCTGAAGGTGGCGCTGCTGGCCGGCGGCTCGGGCTCGGGCGATTCTTCGCACGTGCTCAAGGGCGGCGGCCAGGACCTGACGCGCACCACCGGCCAGGTCAAGCGCGGCGACATCCAGGCGCCCAAGGCCACGGTGAACCTGCAGGCCCTGAAGGAAGAGCAGCAGCGTGCCGAGCGCGCCAAGCTAGAAGAACTCAAGCAGAAGGTCGAGCAGAAGATCGCCGCCAGCGCCAAGCTCTCGCCGCTGGCCAGCCAGATACGGCTGGACATGACCCGCGACGGCCTGCGCATCCAGATCGTCGACGAGCAGAACCGGCCGATGTTTGCCAGCGGCAGTGCCGAGGTGCAGCCCTACATGCGCGAGCTGCTGCGCGAAATCGGCAACGTGCTGGCCGAGGTGCCCAACCGGCTGACGCTGGAGGGCCATACCGATGCCCACGCCTTTTCAGGCGGTGAGCGCGGCTACAGCAACTGGGAGCTGTCGGCCGACCGCGCCAATGCCTCACGCCGAGAACTCATCGCCGGCGGCCTGCCCGACCACCGCATCCTGCGGGTGCAGGGCCTGGCCTCCAGCACGCTGTTCGTCAACGACGAACCGCTGAACCCACAGAACCGCCGCATCAGCATCATCGTCATGAACCGTGATGCCGAAGACCGCGTATTCCGTACCGCGCCCGAGGTGGCGGAAGCCACCGGCGTGCCGTCGATCCGGCCCGCCTCAAGTCCCCTCGTCAATCTCCGATAAAGCCTCATCCCCGAGAGGAAGCCCTCCCATGAGCAGCACCACCGATCTCAAATTTCTCATCGTCGACGACTTCTCGACCATGCGCCGCATCGTGCGGGGCCTGCTCAAGGAAATGGGTTGCAACAACGCGGACGAAGCCGAAGACGGCGCGATCGCGCTGCAGATGCTCAAAGCCCAGAAGTTCGACTTCGTCGTCTCCGACATCAACATGCCGAACATGAACGGCTTCGAGCTGCTCAAGGCCGTCAAGGCCGACGACTCGCTCAAGCACCTGCCGGTGCTGATGGTGACGGCCGAAGCCCGCAAGGAAGACATCGTGCTGGCCGCCCAGTCGGGCGCCGCCGGCTACATCGTCAAGCCTTTCACCAAGGCGACGCTGGAAGAGAAGGTCCAGAAGATCATGCAGAAACTGGCAGCCACGGCCTGAACGCCAAGGAGTACACGATGAAGATGGATGACATCGCCGCCTTGGCACCGCAAATGGCCGCTCAAGCTTCGCCGGAGATCTTCCAGCAGCTGGGCACCATCACCCGCCAGCTGCACGACACGCTGCACCAGCTGGGCGTGATGCCCAAGCTCAAGGACGCCGCCGACGGCCTGCCCGATGCGCGCAGCCGCCTGAGCTACATCGCCCAGAAGACGGCCGCCGCCGCCGACAAGGTGCTGAACTCGGTCGACAGCGCCAAGGTGGAACACCACACCATCAGCGAGCAGACGCGCGCGATCGCGGCCGCCATCGTGGCCGACCCGGTGCGCGCCGTGGCCTCGGGCTCGGTGATGAACTTCGTGGGCGAGGTGGAACGCGCCACCGCCCGCATCGACCAGCACCTGACCGACATCATGCTGGCCCAGGACTTCCACGACCTGACCGGCCAGGTGGTGGCCAAGGTGGTGTCGCTGGCCACCGAACTGGAATCCAGCCTGGTCAAGCTGCTGGTGCAAGCCGCCCCGCCCGAGCAGGCACAGAAGGTGGAAACCGCCATCCTCAATGGCCCGGTGGTCAACCCCGAAGGCCGGACCGACATCGTGCAGGACCAGAGCGAAGTCGACGACCTGCTCGCCAGCCTGGGCTTCTGACACAGACGGGCGCACTTTGGGCGCCCGGCCGGCTCAAGACCGGCGAAAAGATGCCGTAGTTCACCTCAGGATCAGATCTTCCTGGGGTGACCATGAATCCCATCTCGCCCACTGCCGCCAGCGTTGCCACGCTGAAGACCCCCACACCCGCACCTGCGCCGGCCCCTGCCCGCGCGGGCGCTGCCGCTGGCGCGCCGACGGCGCCCATCGCCAGCGCCGGCGATGGCCCCCCCGAAGCCGGCCACGTGCCGCGGACCGAAGCACCAACGCCCGCCCCGGCGCCCCCACCGCCGCCCATCGAGCTGCCCTTCAGCATCGGCTTCGGGCTGGGGTCCAAGCACGGCTCGGGCTGCACCTGCGCCGCCTGCAAGGCCACCGTGCCGGCCCAGCCGCCCGCCCATGCCGTGGACGCGGCCGAGCGCGCGCGCCAGTCGGCCGCGGCGGCTGGCTACGGCGGCCCGCGCCCGCCCGTGGGCGCACGGGTGGACGTCTCGGCCTGAAGACCCCGGCGGCCGACGTGTAGGAAACACGCCGACACGCCGGGCGGAACAAGCGCGACAGCGCGCATGGCGCAGCGGCGGATGCCCGCCCGCGGCCACCGCTCCTACAGTGGCTGGTCCCTCATCGCGGTGCCGTAGCCCATGACCAGCAGCCAGATCCTTGCGGAGATCCGCGAAGCCAACGTCGCCTACCTGATGCTCGCGCAGGCGCTGCTGCGGGCCGACCGGCCCGCCGCGCTGCAGCGGCTGGGCCTGAGCAGCAATGCCGCGCAGGTGATCGAGCAGATGACGCCGACGCAGCTCAGCCGCGCAGCCAGCGGCAACACCTTGATCTGCAGTTTCAGCATGGACGACGAGCTGGTGTGGGACCTGCTGACCCACCACGTGCCCGCGGCCGAACTGCCCGCGGCGCCACCGGCGCGCAACAAGCCGCGCTGAGCGGAGCAGCGGCGCAGCGGCGCACGGGCGCTGCCGCGCTTTTGGCCCGCTTATCCGCGCATGGCCCGGCCGGCGTGCAGGCAGCATGGTGGTCTTCCGATAGAGCCGCGACATGGCCGACTCAGCCCAGGACAAGAACTTACCCGCCAGTGCCAGGAAACTGGCCAAGGCCCGTGAACAGGGGCAGGTGGCGCGCTCGGTCGACCTCGGGCATTTCGCGGCCATCGCCATCGGCGGCTGGCTGCTGGTCAAGTGGGCGCCCGACATCGGCCAGTGGATGCAGAAGATCCTGATGCAGGGCCTGCGCTTCGACCACGCCATGCTGCAGAACCCCCGGCTGATGGGCGAACGCGCTGCGGCGCTGGGGATGCAGATGCTGATGGTCATCGTGCCCATGGGCCTGGTGATGTCGCTGGTGGGCGTGGCCAGTGCCTGCCTGTCGGGCGGCTGGAACTTCACCACCCAGGCGCTGTCGCCCAAGTTCGACAAGCTCAATCCGCTGACGGGCGTGACCCGCCTCTTTTCCAAGGGCAACCTGGTGCAGGCGCTCAAGTCGGTGATGCTGGCCGCGGTGCTGGGCACCGTGGGCGCGTTGTACCTGCAGTCGCGCATCGAGGCCTTTGCCGCCACGCTGGCCATGCCGCTGCCGGCGGCGCTGCAGCAGGCGGTCAGCGCCTCGCTCAGCGGGCTGATCCAGGTGGTGGTGACGCTGGCGCTGTTTGCCGCCATCGACGTGCCCTACCAGCGCTGGAAGCTGGCCAACGAGCTGAAGATGAGCTTCCAGGACGTCAAGGACGAGCACAAGGAAGCCGAAGGCAACCAGGAGGTCAAGCAGAAGATCAAGGTCAAGATGCGCGAGATGGCCCGCAAGCGCATGCTGGCCGCGGTGCCCAACGCCGACCTGGTGGTGATGAACCCGACCCACTACGCGGTGGCGCTGCAGTACGACGACAAGAAGATGGGCGCGCCGCGCGTGGTGGCCAAGGGAGCCGACCTGCTGGCCCTGCGCATCCGCGACATCGCGCGCGAATCCAAGGTGCCGGTGCTGCAGGCGCCGCCGCTGGCACGGGCGCTGTACCAGCATGCCGAGCTGGAGCGCGAGATTCCGGCGGCACTGTTCTCGGCCGTGGCCCAGGTGCTGGCCTACGTGTACCAGCTGCGCGCGGCCATGGCCGGCGAGGCGCCGGAGCCGGGCGACCTGCCCGAGCTGCCGGTGCCGCCCGAGCTGGACCCGCAAAACCCGGCCTACCAGAGCGGCCCGCGCCGCCGCTGAAAAGGCGCGGCTGTCGGCGGCGCCACCGCCGGCGCCGCAGGGGCGGTTAAACGGCGGCTTTCTTCCGCTTTTTCGGGCTCAAGTTTTCGGGCCGGCCGGAACAATCGCCGGCCATGAACCCGAGCCTTGCCCGCCTGCAGAACATCCTTGGTGACCACGCCGGCGTGGTGCGCGGCCTGCTGGGCCCCGTGTTCGTCGTGGTCGTGCTGTCGATGATGGTGCTGCCGCTGCCGGGCTTCGTGCTCGACGTGGCCTTCACCTTCAACATCGCGATGGCGCTGATGGTGATGATGGTGGCCGCCAACATGGTGCGGCCGCTGGACTTCTCGGCCTTTCCTTCGGTGCTGCTGGTCACCACGCTGCTGCGGCTGTCGCTGAACGTGGCTTCCACCCGCGTGGTGCTGATGGAAGGCCACACCGGCCCCGGCGCCGCGGGCAAGGTGATCGAATCCTTCGGCCACTTCCTGATCGGCGGCAACTTCGCGGTCGGCCTGATCGTCTTCGCCATCCTGGTGGTCATCAACTTCATCGTGGTGACCAAGGGCGCCGAGCGCATCGCCGAGGTGGGCGCACGGTTCGCGCTGGACGCGATGCCCGGCAAGCAGATGGCCATCGACGCCGACCTCAATGCCGGCCTGATCAACGAAGACGAAGCCAAGCGGCGCCGCGCGGAAGTCAGCGAAGAGGCCGACTTCTTCGGCTCCATGGACGGTGCCAGCAAGTACGTGCGCGGCGATGCCGTGGCCGGCCTGCTGATCCTGTTCATCAACCTGATCGGCGGCTTCATCATCGGCGTGGTGCAGCACGGCCTGTCGGCCAGCGAAGCCGCCAATTCGTACGTGCTGCTGGCGGTGGGCGATGCGCTGGTGGCGCAGATCCCGGCGCTGCTGGTGTCGGTGGCGGCGGCCATGGTGGTCTCGCGCGTGGGCAAGGACAACGACATCGGCACCCAGGTGCGCAAGCAGGTGTTCGGCTCGCCCACCTCGCTGGGGCTGACCGCCGGCGTCATCGGCCTGATCGGCGTCATTCCCGGCATGCCCAACCTGGTGTTCCTGCTGATCGCCGGGGCCACCGGCGCCCTGGCCTGGAAGGCCCGCCAGGCCGAGCTGAAGGCCAAGGCGCCGCCCGTGCCCGCGCCGGGCACGCCGGGCGCTGCCGGGGGCCCGGGCGCGGAGGCGCCCCCCGCCAACGTGGAAGCCAGCTGGGACGACCTGGTGCCGGTGGACACGCTGAGCCTGGAAGTGGGCTACCGCCTGATTGCGCTGGTGGACAAGGAACGCAAGGGCGACCTGCTGGGCCGCATCAAGGGCGTGCGCAAGAAGTTCGCGCAGGACGTGGGCTTTCTGCCGCCGCCGGTGCACATCCGCGACAACCTGGAGCTCAAGCCCAGCATGTACCGGGTGTCGCTGCGCGGCGCCGTGATCGGCGAAGCCGAGGCTTTTCCGGGGATGCTGCTGGCCATCAACCCCGGTGGCGCCACCCAGCAACTCATCGGCACCAAGACCACCGACCCGGCCTTCGGGCTGCCCGCGGTATGGATCGAAGAGCGCCAGCGGGAGGTGGCCCAAATGGCCGGATTTACGGTTGTTGATTGCTCGACCGTCGTGGCGACCCATCTTTCACACTTGATGCAGGTCCACGCTGCCAAGTTGCTGGGCCGCGTTGAAGTGCAAAACCTGGTCGAACACGTCACCAAGCTGGCTCCCAAGCTGATCGAGGACGTGATTCCCAAGATGGTCGGAATCGCCACTGTGCAAAAGGTCCTGCAACTGCTGCTCGAAGAAGGCGTCCACATCCGGGACATGCGCTCGATCGTGGAATGCATGGCCGAGCATGCGGCGGTGGTCACCGACCCGACCGAGCTGGCCCGCCGCATCCGCGTGCACCTGGCCCCGGCCATCGTGCAGCAGATCTACGGCGCCGCCCGCGAGCTGGACGTGATCGCGCTGGACCCCGAACTGGAGCGCCTGGTCACCCAGGCCCTGACCTCGCCGCACGGCGCCGCGCTGGACCCCGGCGTGGCCGAGAACATCACCCGCGGCGCGGCCGACACCTCGCGCCAGCAGGAAGAACTGGGCGTGCCGGCCTGCCTGCTGGTGCCCGACCTGATCCGCGCGCCGATGGCCCGGCTGCTGCGCCGCGCGGCGCCCCGGCTCAAGGTGCTGGCGCACAGCGAGATTCCTGACACCCACACGATCCGGATCGGTTCGATCATTGGAGGCACGGCATGAACGTCAAGCGCTTCACGGGGCGCACTTCGCGCGACGCCCTGAACCTGGTGCGCCAGGCCTTCGGTGACGACGCCGTCGTGCTGTCCACCCGCCCCTGCGCCGAAGGCGTGGAGGTGCTGGCGATGGCGCCGGACGGCATGCAGCAGATCGAGCGTGCAGCCAGCCAGGCCGGCACCGTGCGCGCCCCGGCGGCGGCACCTGCGCCCGCCCCGGCGGCTCGCAACCACCGCGACCTGCGCGAGATGGCCCGCGCCGAAACCTCGCGCCTGGAGCAGCGCATCGCCGCCCGTGAAGGCCGCGTCGACAGCCGGCTGGACAGCCGCCTGGACGAGCGCATCGAGCCGCGCATCGACAGCGAGCCCGCCGCCGAGGTGGAGCGCGACGTCGGCCGCCTGGGCATGAGCACCCTCACCTTCCAGGACTACGTGCGCGAGCGCATGCTCAAGCGCCGCAAGGCCGAGCTGCAGCCCGAGCCGGCGGCCGAACCGGCACCGGCCCCGGTGCGCAGCGCGCGCAGCGACCGCCCCGCCGGCCGCACCGTGCGCCATGAGCTGCCCAACATCGAGCCGCGCCCCGAGCCGCCGCGCCGCCGCCCGCCGGTGCTGCGCGACGAGATCCGCCAGGCGCAGGCGCCGCTGGAAGACGAACTGCCGGCCGCCCGCGACAGCCAGTACGAGATGATGAGCGAGCTGCGCTCGATGAAGGGCCTGATCGAAGAGCGCTTCGGCGCGCTGGCCTTCATGGAGCGCATGCAGCGCAACCCGCGCCAGGCCAACCTGACGCAGAAGCTGCTGGACTGCGGCTTCTCGCCCGCCTTGATCCGCAAGCTGGCCGATGGCCTGCCCGCCGATGCGCTGGACGAGACCAGCTGGGCCGCCAGCGTGCTGGAGCGCAACCTGCTGGCCGCCGAGCATGAGCCGGCGCTGGAAGATGCCGGCGGCGTGTATGCGCTCATCGGTTCCACCGGCGTGGGCAAGACCACCAGCACCGCCAAGATCGCCGCTGCCTTTGCCACCAAGCATGGCGCCGGCCACCTGGGCCTGATCACGCTCGACGCCTACCGAGTGGGCGCCCATGAACAGCTGCGCACCTATGGCCGCATCCTGGGCGTGCCGGTGCACACCGCCCACGACCGCGCTTCGCTGGAAGACCTGCTGGACCTGCTGTCGGGCAAGAAGATGGTGCTGATCGACACCGCCGGCATGGCCCAGCGCGACAGCCGCACCCGCGAGCTGCTGGACATGGTGGGCCACCGCGCGATCCAGAAGCTGCTGGTGCTCAATGCCAGCGCGCAGGGCGAAACCATCGAGGACGTGATGCTGAGCTACCAGGCCAAGGCCTGCCGCGGCGTGGTGCTGTCCAAGATCGACGAGGCCGTGAAGCTGGGCCCGGCGCTGGACGCGCTGATCCGCCACAAGCTGCGGGTGATGGGCGTGGCCAACGGCCAGCGTGTGCCCGAGGACTGGCACCGCCTGTCGGCGCAGGCCCTGGTGCAGCGCGCCTTCAAGGCCGCGCCGGCCGCCTCCTGGCGCATGGACGCCAACGACGTGAACCTGATCTTCGCGGGCTCGCATGCGGCCCGCGGCAACTCTGCCCACGCTTGAGGACCCGAGACGACATGCGTGACTTCTACGCCAGCCGCAGCGCCCCGCTGGACCAGGCCGACGGCTTGCGCCGCCTGTTCAGCCCGACGCGCACCCGCTACATCGCGGTGGCCAGCAACCCGCACGTGGCCTTTGCCACCGTGCTGATCGAGCGCCTGACCTCGGCCATCGCCGCCAGCGGCCGCAAGCTGCTGCTGGTGGACGCGGCCGAGTCCGCGCCCGAGCCGCATGAGCTGACGCACCTGGACCTGGCCGCCGGCATCGAGACCCTGTCGCCGCAGATCGGCTACCTGGCCGCCCGCGGCCTGCCGCTGCGCCACGTGGACACCCGCGGCTCCTGCGCGGGCCTGCTGCGCCAGCTGGCCGATGCCGCGCCGCAGGCCGACGTGGTGCTGGTGCATGCCGGCGCCAGCGAGCTGAGCCGCCTCTTCAGCCACCGCGCGGTGCGCCCGGTGCTGCTGGCCGCCGACCACGGCCCCAGCGTGACCGCGGCCTACGCCGCGATGAAGATCCTGGCCGCGCGCACCGGCCTGATGGCTTTCGACCTGCTGCTGGCCGTGGGCCCGCAGCGCGGCCGCCGCGAACACGTGGCCCGCCAGATCGCGCAATGCGCCGACAGCTTCCTGGGCGCGGCGGTGCACGACTGGGTGGCGGTGGACCCCGCCTGCAACGTGGCCGAAGCCCCCGACAACGCGCTGATGCGGCTGGTGCGCCGGCAGCTGGCGGACGAGACGGCCGACGCCGACCTGCAAGCACCGACCTGGCATGGACGCGGCACGGCGCCCGCCTCGCTGCTGGCCAACTGAACTCCTGGAGCCCTGGACATGTACAACGCCAAAGGCCGTACCGACAACCATGCGATGCTGAAGCAGTACAGCCCGTTGGTGCGCCGGCTCGCCCATCAGATGATTGCCAAGCTGCCGGCCAACGTCGAGATCGACGACCTGATCCAGGTGGGGATGATCGGCCTGAACGACGCCCTGGGCCGCTTCGACGCGGCGCAGGGGGTGCAATTCGAGACCTTCGCCACCCAGCGCATCCGCGGCGCCATGCTGGACGAACTGCGCGGCAGCGACTGGATGAGCCGCGGCAACCGCCGCCAGCAGCGCAACATCGAAGCGGCGGTGCACAAGCTGGAGCAAAAGCTCGGCCGCGCCCCGCACGAGTCCGAGATCGCCGCCGAGATGGGCATCACCCTGGTGGAATACCAGGAGCTGCTGGGCAAGGTGCGCGGCACGCAGCTGGTGTACCTGGAAGACCTGAGCGGCGACGAGGGCGACGACGACTACCTCGAACGCCACGTGGGCACCGAAGAGGCCAACCCGATGGCGGTGCTGCAGGACATGCGCATGCGCACCGCGCTGGTCGAAGCCATCAAGCTGCTGCCCGAGCGCGAGCAGTACGTGATGAGCATGTACTACGAGCACGACATGAACCTCAAGGAAATCGCCGCCGTGCTCAAGGTGACCGAAAGCCGCGTGTGCCAGCTGCACAGCCAGAGCATCGCCCGCCTGCGGGTCAAGCTGCGCGAATGGTGAGTCGGCGATGTTCAAGCAGTTCCGGGCCGCGGCCCCTGCCCTGATCGAGGCGGCGCCCGCCGCCCCCCTGGTGGACGTGGCGCCGATGGTGTCGCGCCTGGCCCAGCAGGCCTCCAAGCTGGGGCGTGAAGCCGCCGAGGTGCGCGGCGTCGTCGGCGACACGCGGCAGACCGCCGAGGCCCAGGCCGCCACCGCGCGCCAGCTGGCGCAGCAGGTCAAGGACGTGGCCCGCGTGCAGCAGGTCATCGGCAGCCACACCGAGCAAGGCGTGGCCGCGGTCGATCGCGCCCGCGTGGCGGTGCAGGCGGTGGGCAGCGAAGTGACCGGCATCGTCGAGACCTTGCGCAAGGTGGCCGAGGCCGCCCACGACATCACCCAGATCGCGCTGCAGACGCGGCTGGTGGCCTTCAACGCCAGCGTGGAAGCCAAGCGCGCGGGCGAAGCCGGTCGCGGCTTCGGCGTGGTGGCCGATGCGGTCAAGGACCTGGCCGCCCGCGTGGAAGCTTCGTCCAAGGACATCATGGGCACCATGGCCCACCTGGACACCCGCATCGGCACGCTGGCGCGCGAGATCCAGGCGCCCGAGCAGCAGAAGGCCGCGGGCGCCGGAGCCAACACTTCGCAAAGCGGCGTGCATGCCGCGCTGGACGACGTGGCCGACGAGGTGGGCCGCATCGCCGCCGCCGCCGAACAAAGCCGCGGCGCCTGCAGCCTGCTCGACCAGCAGATGGGCGCCATCGAACAGCACATGCGCCAGACCACGCGGGCGCTGGACACGGCCATCGGCCGCAGCGAAAACCTGCTGAAGGTGAGCGAGCAACTCATCGAACTGGCTGCCGACAGCGGCGTGGTGACCGAAGACACGCCGTATATCCAGGCGGTGCAGCAGGCCGCGGCCGAAGTGGGCCAGCTGCTGCAGAACGCGCTCAAGCAAGGCAGCATCAGCGTGGCCGACCTGTTCGACGAGCGCTACGTGCCCATCGCCGGCACCCAGCCGGCACAGCACACCACGCGCTTTTGCGCGCTGGCCGACCGGCTGCTGCCGCCGGTGCAGGAACGCATGCTGCAGCTCAGCGACAAGGTGGTGTTCTGCATCGCCGCCGACCGCAACGGCTACGTGGCCACGCACAACAAGCAGTACAACCAGCCGCAGCGCGGCGACCTGGCCTGGGACACCGCGCACAGCCGCTACCGCCGCATCTTCAACGACCGCACCGGCCTGGCCAGTGCGCAGAACAAGCGGCCCTTCCTGCTGCAGACCTACCGCCGCGACATGGGCGGTGGCCAGTTCGTGGTGATGAAGGAAGCCGCCGCGCCGATCACCGTCAACGGCCGCCATTGGGGCGGCCTGCGCCTGGCCTTCAAGTTCTAGCGGCCGCGGCGCCCAGCGCCCGGAAGCGCTGCCAGCGCTCGGCCAGCCGATCGGCGGCCGGCCCTTCTTGCGGCCCATACAGCGCCTGCACCGGCGGTGCGGTGCACACCGGGGCCACGTCGCCGCCCACCGCCAGCCAGCCCAGCCGCGCCGCGCCCAGCGCGCCGCCGGCGGCCGAATCGGCATGGGTGACGATCTCTGTGCCCAGCAGGTCGGCCAGCATCTGCGCCCACAGCGCGCTGCGGGCGCCACCGCCCACCAGCGACAGCCGACGCACCACGGTGCCAGCCGCCTGCAAGGCCGCATGGCCATCGGCGAGGCCGAAAGCCACGCCCTCCATCACCGCATAGGCCACAGCGGCGGCATCGGTGTCGTGGCCCATGCCGTGCAGGCTGGCGCGCAGCGTGGCGCTGTTGTGCGGCGTGCGTTCGCCGCCCAGGTAGGGCAGGAAGATCGGCGCCGCCTCGCGCTGCGCGGGTGTGGTGGCGGCGG
>CAKZXL010000261.1 GCA_937883885.1 uncultured Aquincola sp.
CCGCTGCCGCTGTTGACCAGGCGCACCACCAGGTCGCCGGTGGTCTTGTCGTAGCTCACTTCCACGTCGGGGTTGGGCTGCGCGGCCGACACCGCCCGGCGGGCATTGCCGGTGAAGTGGCGGTGGAAGCCGTTGGGGCCCAGCACCCACAGGTCGTAGGCGCCGGCGGCTTCGGCCGTCCAGGTGCCCACCAGCTGCTTGCCCGCTTCCACGGTGTAGCGGCGCGGAATGGCCGCCAGGTTCTTGCGGTCGTACACATGGAACACCGCGGCCTGCGCACCGGTGTTGCGGAAGGTCACTTCCACCTGCGCGGCCGCCAGCTGGCGGTTGGCCACCACGCGGGCGGTGGCATGCAGCTCATAGGGCAGTGCGCGCGAGGGGCGCACGCCCACCGCCTGCGAAGGCAGGGCCAAGCTGCTAGGCGTGGGCGGCGTGGTCCGCTTCGACAGCGCGCGGGCCTGATCGGCCAGCGCCAGCGTGGCCGGCAGCTGCGCGAAGAAGGTGTTGTCGTTCGGGTTGCGGAAGTTGAAGGCGCTGGTCAGGTCGCCGCACACCGCCCGGCGCCACGGGCTGATGTTGGTCTCGGCCACGCCGAAGCGCGCCTCGACGAAGCGCAGCACCGAGGTGTGGTCGAACACCTGCGAGTTCACCCAGCCGCCCTTGCTCCAGGGCGACACCACGTACATGGGCACGCGCGGGCCCAGGCCGTAGGTGCGGTGCAGGTAGGTGGGCGATGAGCCGTTGAGGATCTCGTTGTACTCGGCGCGTGCATCGGCGGTGCTGCCGCCGGCGTACTGGCCCGCGGCCACCCAGGCCGGCGGCGCCGGCGGCGGCACGTGGTCGAAGAAGCCGTCGTTCTCGTCGAAGTTGATGAAGAGCACCGTCTTGCTCCACACCTCGGGGTTGGCGGTCAGCGCTTCCAGCACCTTGGCGGTGTAGTCGGCGCCCTGCGCCGGGCTGGAGGGGCCGGGGTGCTCCGAGCCTTCGGCGGTGGCCACGATCCACGACACCTGCGGCAGCTTGTTGGCCAGCACGTCTTCGCGCAGCTTGTCCAGGTCGCGGGTGGAGATGCCGCGGTCCTTCAGCGCCTGCGAGTAGCCGGGCCGGTTGTACCAACCATCGCGGTAGGCCTTGAAGCCCGCCAGCGAGTTGTCGGTGAAGTTGTCGTCCATGTTCTGGTAGACCTGCCAGCTGATGTTGGCGGCCTGCAGACGCTCGGGGTAGGTGGTCCAGGTGTAGTCGGTGGCCGGGTTCTCGTTGAACCAGTCGTGGCTGTTGTCGGTGGAAGGGCCGTTGCCCTGGCCCAGGCCGTCGTTGGTGCCGGTCCACAGGAACAGGCGGTTGGTGTTGGTGCCGGTCTGCGACGAGGCGTGATACGCATCGCACAGCGTGAAGGCATTGGCCAGCGCAAACTGGAAGGGCATGTCCTGCTGGGTGTAGTAGCCCAGCGAGTGGTTGTTCTTGGCCACCGTCCAGCGGTTCATGCGGCCCTGGTCCCAGGCGGCCTGGGCATCGGTCCAGCTGTGCGGCGTGCCCTCGACACGCATGTGCGCGAAGGTCTGCTTGGTGTTCAGCGCAAAGGGCGCGATGGCCGGCGGGCCACCCACCGGCGGGCGGCCGGGCAGTTGCTGTGATTGCGGGTTGGGCTGCACGAACACCGTGCGGCCCACAATGCCGTTGGCATCGGCCACCGGAATCGGAAAGCGGTCACCGAAGCCGCGCACGCCGTTGAGCGTGCCGAAGTAGTGGTCGAACGAGCGGTTCTCCTGCATCAGGATCACGATGTGCTCGACGTCGCGCAGCGTGCCGGTGCGGTTGTTGGCCTCGATGGCCAGCGCGCGCTGGATGGCCGGCGGAAAGGTGCTGAGCACGGCGGTGGCGCCGGTGGCCGAGGCCACGCTGCGCAAAAAGCCGCGGCGGTCTTGGGAAGAGGTCATGGCGATGGCTCCTGCAGGGGTCAGGCCTGGCGGCGGCGGGCGAAGAAGCCGACGGCGCCCAGGCCGACCAGCATCAGTGCGTAGGTGCCGGGTTCGGGCACGGCGGCGGTGAAGGTGAAGTCGTCCATGCCAAAGCCGCTGTGTGCGGCGCTGTGCACGCGCACTTCGTCCACCAGGCCGGCGTAGCCGCTGGCCAGGAAGGCGGGCGTGCTGCCGGGCTTGAGCAGCCCCGAGCTGCCCACCTGTTGGCCCTGGTAGAAGAGGGCAAAGCTCACCGCCGCGTCTTCATAGCCCGAGAACCAGGCGCCCTGGAAGGTGGCGGCCTGATTGAAGCGGATGCTGCTGGTGTCGTTGGTGGCCGACCAGTCGGTGGCCACCAGGCGGTCGCCCGAATGGGCCGGGAACAGCATCGGGTCGCTGAACGACAGGAAGGACTGCGACCAGTCCAGGCCGCCGTACTGCGCCGGCACCATGCCGTCGGTCAGGTCGTCGAAGTTCAGCACCGTGGCGGCATGGCCGGCCAGCGGGGCGATCAGGGTGAAGGCGAGGGCGAGGGCGCTGCCCCAGTGCTTGGCTTGTCTAGACATGTTCAACTCCTGTGTGTCTGTATATGTGAAGGGGAAATCAGCGCGAGGCCCGGCGCGCACGGCGTGCGGCCACGCCCACGGCGGCCAGGCCGGCCAGCATCAGCGCGTAGGTTTCAGGTTCCGGCACGGCCGAGATGCTGAAGGCCAGGTTGTCGGCATAGCCGTCGTTGTCACCGCTGACCAGCCGCTGCATCGTCAGGTTGAAGGTGACCGAGGTGGTGCCGGTGGGCACCCAGCCGCTGGCCTGCTGCAGGAACAGGCCCGTGGTGTTGTTGCGGTCGGCCGGCGTCACCGGGCCCAGCGCAGCTTCACCGATCATCTGGTTGGCGGCGTTCTGGAACGTCACCCACAGCATCGGGTTGTCGCCCTGGTTGGTCCAGCCGCCCAGGTAGCCCGAGACCTGAAAGCTCACCTGGCCGGCGTTGATGGCGGCGGCATTGGCGCTCAGGTCCACCGTCTGCCAGCCACCGGCGTAGGGCACGCCGCTGCCGCCGACGAACAGCTGGGTGCCGCGGTCGGCGGGCCCGGGCTGGCTGGGCATCACCCAGTTGGGGCCGTAGTTCACCGCGCTGAACATCGGCGTGTTGGCATAGGTCTGCCAGCCGGCCGTGCCTTGCTCGGCGTCGCCGTTGAAGATCAGGTTGGTGTCGTAGGCAGCGGCCTGGGCCGTGCAAGCGGAAACAGCCAGCCATGCGGCGGCCGCGACCTGGGCGGTCGTGTACTTCATGTGGTTACCCTCTTGGCGTTGATGCGCGGGTCGAGGCAGGGTCGGCGCCGCACGCCAGCGGTACTGCATCCGCCCTGCTTTGTGGTGTTCTGGGGTTGCCCGCCTTGCCGAGGTTAGCCATCCAATATGACCGGCAAAAGACCGGCGCCGCCCGACAATGGCGGCCGCCGTCACGCTTGTTCACACATCAGGAGCCCCATGTCCACGCCCCATCTGCTATCGATCGCCGGCCGCCTGGCCGACGTGGCTGCGGCGCATTCATTGCCGCTGTTCCGCACCCCGCTGGCGGTGGACCTGAAGGCCGATGCCAGCCCGGTGACGCTGGCCGACCGCGAGGCGGAAGCGGCCATGCGCACGATGCTGCGCGCCGAGCTGCCCGATCACGGCATCCTGGGCGAAGAACACGGCCGCGAGCGGCTGGACGCGCCCCATGTGTGGGTGCTCGACCCCATCGACGGCACCAAGAGCTTCATCACCGGTTCGCCCTTGTGGGGCACGCTGATCGCGCTGATGCACCAAGGCCGTGTGCAGCTGGGCCTGGTGGACATGCCGGTGCTCAAGGAGCGCTGGGTGGGCGTGGTGGGTGAGGGCGCCTGGTGCAACGGCCAGCCGGTGCGGGTGAGCGGCTGCACCGCGCTCGATCAGGCGCGCATCTTCACCACCTCACCCGACGTGTTCAGCGCTGAAGAATGGCCGCGCTTCGATGCGCTGAGCCGGCGTTGCGCGCTGCGCCGCTTCGGCGGCGACTGCTACAGCTATGCGCAGCTGGCCGGCGGCACGGTGGATCTGGTGGTGGAAGCCAGCCTGCAGCCCTACGACTACCTGGCCGTGGCCGGCCTGGTGCAAGCCGCGGGCGGCGTGATGACCGACTGGCAGGGCCAGCCGTTGACCATGGACTCTGATGGCCGCGTGGTGGCGGCGGCCACGCCGGCGCTGCACCAGGCGGCGCTGGCGATGCTGGGCGGCTGAGCCAGCTCAGACCGCCAGGTCGCGGCCAGCGTCAATGCTGCGGCTGCCAGCCGGCCAGCAGCTTGTCCAGCGCCGCCGCATCACGCTCGCGCATGCGGGCATGCAGGCGGATCTGTTCGGCCTGGCGGCCGGCCGTCAGCGCGCCGCCCTTGCCCACCAGGCGGGCCTGGTCGTCGACCAGGGCCTGGGCCTGTGCCGGCTGCACGAAGCGCGAGGCCGAGCCCGGCAGCAGGTATTGCCGGCCCTGGATGCCGGTGAGCGTCTCGTACTCGGGCCAGTGGTCCAGCACATGGCGGTAGGCCACTTCGCCCAGCGGCCCCAGCTCACCGGCCATCGACGGGATGGCCGACGCCACGTTGGGCGCGGTGATGCCCGACAGCGCTGCGCTGAGCAGCCGGCGCAGCTGCGCTTCGTCGGTGCCCGAGGCCAGGGCCCGCGCATACGTCCAGCGGTCTTCGTCGCTGGTGGCCTGCTGCAGCCGCTGCAGCAGCTGAGCAAAGCGCTCGCCATCGGCCTGCGCGCCCACGGCACCGATCACACCGCTGCGGATGGCCGCGGGCAGCGGCTGGTTGCCGGCCACGTCGGCATCGAAGCGCTGGCGCGCTTCGGCCAGCACCTGCGCATCGCCGAACATGGCCAGCTGGCGGATCAGCTGGTTGCGCAGCGCCCGCGGCTCGGAGCCTTCACCCTCGGCGGGCGTCCAGCCCAGGCGTGCCAGCTCGGGCGCCAGCAGCGCAC
>CAKZXL010000262.1 GCA_937883885.1 uncultured Aquincola sp.
CCCACCTCGGTGACCCACTGCTCGACCACCGGCTCGGCCGCCTTCTTCCAGCCGGCCAGCTCGGCCGCGGGAATCACGTTGACCGCATTGCGGCCGGTCAGCTTCTTGCCTTCGGCATCGGCGGCGGTGAACACCTTGCCGATCTGGCCCGACAAGGCCTGGCCGCTGTTGGCGTCGATCACCTTCTTCAGGTCCGCCGGCAAGCCGTCGTAGCGGCCCTTGTTCATCACGAACATGAAGGTGGAGGTGTAGAGCGCCGCCTCCGCCGGATCGGTCTCGCTGTGGAACTTGGCGATCTCCTGGATCTTGGCCGAGGGCATCACCTCATAAGGCACCACCGCGCCGTCGATCACGCCCTTGCTCAGCGCCTCGCTCACCTGCGGCACCGGCATGGCCACCGGCGTGGCGCCCAGCACCGCGAGGAAGCGGTTGGTCTGCCGCGTGGGCGCACGCACCTTCAGGCCCTTCAGGTCGGCGCGCGTCTGGATCGGCTTGCCCGTCATGTGGAACACGCCGGGGCCATGCACGTGGAAGGCGATGGGCTGCATGCCCTTGTACTCCTGCATGGCCGACTGCTGGATGTAGTCCCACAGCGCCTTGCTGGTGGCTTCGGGGCTGCGCATCATGAAGGGCAGCTCGAACACCTCGGTCAGCGGAAAGCGGCCGGCGGTGTAGCCCGACAGCGTCCACACCACGTCCACCACGCCGTCCTTGACCTGATCCACCAGCTGCTGCGGCGTGCCGCCCAGCTGCATGGACGGGTAGATCTGGCAGCGCAGGCGGTTGGCCGATTCCTTGGCGATCTTGTCGCACCAGGGCTGGATGAACATCTGCTGCGCATAGGAGCCGGCAGGCAGGAAGTGGTGCACCTTCAGCACCACCTCGTCGGCGGCGCGGGCGGCAGGCGCCAGCGCCAGCAGGCAGAGGGTGGCGGTGGCAAGGGCTACGCGGGGCAGGGTCATCGGGCTTGTCTCCATCTTTGTGTTCAGGCTGGGCGAAAGTCTAGGAATCGGCCCCGCCCGCAGGAAGATGGCGCATTGCGCGGCGCGATAACGCTTCGTTATCATGGTTTGCATGAAGCTCACCAGCCTGCGCGCCCTGGTCGCGGCGATCGAAGAAGGCAGCCTGCGCTCAGCGGCGCGCCGCCTGGGCGTCTCGCAGCCCGCATTGACCAAGCTCATCCGCGAACTGGAGACCGAGCTGGGCACCACCTTGCTGCTGCGATCCACCACCGGCGTGGTGGCCACGGCCCAGGGCGTCGTGCTTTACGAACGCGCCTGCACCGCAGAGCGCGAACTGCAGCAGGCCGTGGACCAGATCCGCCAGCTCGACGGCCGCATGACGGGCTCGCTGACCATCGGCGCGGTGCCACTGGCGGTGATGCTGCTGGTGCCCGAAACCCTGCGCACCTTCGGCCAGGCCTTCCCCGAGATCCAGCTGCGCGTGAGCGAAGAGCTGTACATCGCCCAGCTCACCCGCCTGCGCAAGGGCGAGGTGGACATCGCCTTGGGCCCGCTGCCGCCCGAGCTGCCGCCCGGCGAATTCGCGGTGGAAACGCTGATGCCCACCGCCATGGTGGTGGTGGTGCGCAAGGGCAACCCGCTGGCCAAGGCCCGCAAGCTGGCCGACCTGGGCCAGGCGCCCTGGGTGTACACCGGGGCCACCGCCGATTCAGGCTATGCGCGCACGCTGTTCGAGCAGCACGGCCTGCCGCCGCCGCCGGCCGGTGCGCTGGTCAATTCCACGCTGGGGCTGCTGTCCATCATCACCAGCGGCAACTGCGTGGGCCTGCTGCCGCAGCAGATCGCGGCCCACCCTTTTGCAGCCCAGTACGTGGACGTGGTGCCGGTGGCCGAAGGCCCGTTGATGCTGACGCTGTGCGCGCTGGCCCGTACCGAGATGCACCGCAAGCCCAGCGTGCGCCACTTCATGGCCCACCTGCACCGGGCGGCGCACCACCTCACCGGCGGGCTGCCTTCATGAAGTGGCTGCTGCAGGCGCTGCAGGCCCGCTGGCCCGGCCACTGGCAGGTGCAGGAGCTGGGTGCCAGCGGCTTTTGCTCCACCTGGCGGGCGCAAGGCCCGGCGGGTGACTGTTTCGTCAAGACACTGCCCCCCGCCCATGCCCACACGCTGCTGGCCGAAGCCGATGGCCTGCAGGCGCTGGCAAGCACACACACCCTCCGCGTGCCCCGGGTGCTGGAAGCCCGCTGCGACGCTGAGCACGGCCTGGCCTGGCTGGCGATGGAATGGCTGCCGCTGGTGGCGCCCGGCCCGGCCCATGGCGCCCGGCTGGGTGAAGCGCTGGGCCGGCTGCACCAGCACCCGGCCCCCGGCGGCGGCCGCTTCGGCTGGCCGATCGAGAACCGGCTGGGGCCCACGCCGCAGACCAACACCTGGAGCGCGGCGTCCGGTCTGGAAGGCTGGCTCGGCTTTCTGCGTGATCAGCGCCTGCTGGCCCTGGCGCAGCGCCTGCAGGCCGCCAGGCAGGCGCCCGCGCTGGTGCAGGCGGTGCACCAGGTGGCCGATCGGCTGCCTCGCTTCTTCGACGATGGCCATCGGCCCCGCCCGGCGCTGATCCACGGCGACCTGTGGCTGGGCAACTGCGGCGCGCTGGCGGGTGACGAGCCGGTGGTCTACGACCCGGCGGTGTCGGTGTCGGACCCGGAGATGGAGCTGGCGCTGCTGGAACTGTTCGGCCAGCCGCCGGCCGGCTTCTGGCCCGCCTACCGCGCAGTGGCCGGCCTGGCCGAAGGCTACCCGCGCCGCCGGCCGCTGTACCAGCTGTACCACCTGCTGAACCACGTGCTCATCTTCGGCGGCGGTTATGAGCGGCAGGCGATGGGCCTGGCGCAGGCGCTGCTGCGCGCTTAGGCCGCGGTCGGCAATCCGGCCAGGTACTGGTGGATGGCGGCCACCACCGCCGCCCCTTCACCGATGGCGCCGCCCACCCGCTTGACCGAGCCGGCCCGCACGTCGCCCACCGCGAACACGCCGGGGATGCTGGACTCCAGCGCCGAGGGCACATGGCCGGGCTTGACCGCCCCTGCTGGCAGGCCGGCGCCGGTGAGCACGAAGCCGTTGGCATCCACCGCCACGCCGCAGTCCTTCAGCCAGCGTGTCTCGGGCTCGGCGCCCACGAACAGGAAGACGCCGCGCACCGGCCGCGTCACCGCCTCGCCGCTGTCGCGGTGGCGCCAGCTGGCGGCGTCCAGCCCGGCCACCGGATCGCCGTGCAGCTCGGTCAGCTCGGTGCGGGTGCACAGGTGGATGTTGGGCGTGGCCTCGATGCGGTCGATCAGGTAGCGCGACATGGTGGCCGCCAGGCCCGGCCCGCGCACCAGCATGTGCACCTGGCTGGCGTGTTGCGACAGGAACACCGCCGCCTGCCCGGCCGAGTTGCCGCCGCCCACCAGCGCCACCTCGGCCTGCGCGCAGCCGCGTGCTTCCAGCGCCGAAGCCCAGTACGACACACCCTTGCCCTCGAACTGTTCCAGCCGCGGCACCTCGGGCCGGCGATAGCGGGCGCCGCTGGCAATCACGACGCTGCGCGCGCGCAGCCGGCTGCCGTCGCTCAGCCGCACCGCCAGCTCGCCGCCGGCCTGGTCGCGGCTGCAGTCCAGGCCGGCCACTTCGGCCGGTATCAGCATCTCGGCGCCGAACTTCTGCGCCTGCACGAAGGCGCGGCCCGCCAGCGCCTGCCCGGTGATGCCGGTGGGAAAACCCAGGTAGTTCTCGATGCGGGCGCTGGCGCCGGCCTGCCCGCCATGGGCGCGGCAGTCCAGCACCGCCACGCGCAGGCCTTCGCTGGCCGCATACACCGCGGTGGACAGGCCCGCCGGCCCGGCCCCCACCACCACCAGGTCGTAGGTGGCCAGGCGGTCGGCGCTGCCCACCATGCCGATGCAACGCGCCAGCGCCGGCTCGCTGGGGTTCACCAGCACCGTGCCGTTGGTGCACACCACCACCACGTCTGCAGGTCCTGCGCCGTACTGCAGCGCCATGGCAGCAGCGGCGGCGTCTTCCGCCGGGTCGGACACATGGTGCGGCTGCGCATTGCGGGCCAGAAAGCCCTGCAGGCGCAGCAGCGCATGGCCGCGCGGAGCGCCGATCAGCACCGGGCCGCTGGCGCCCGATTCGATCAATGCCATGCGCCGCAGGATCAGGGCCCGCACCATGCGCTCGCCCAGGTCGGCCTCGGCGATGATCAGCGCCCGCAGCTGCTCGGGCGACATCACCAGCACCTCCACCGGGCCCACGGCGTCGCCGTCCACCATCGCCGGCCGGCCCGACAGCTGCCCCGCCTCGGCCAGGAACTGCCCCCGGCCCTGCACGCCCACCGGACGCGTGCGGCCCATGCCGTCGCGGTGGCTGATGGCCACCTGCCCCGACATCACCACGAACATGCCCGGCCCCGATTCGCCCACCGCAAACAGCCGCTGGCCTTGTTCGTAGTGGCGGATGACGCCGAACCGCTGGATGCGATGCAATTCCTCATCGGTGAGCACCGGATACATCTGCGCCTGCCGGTTGTGCAGGGTGCTGTACGGGGTGTAGGGGGCGCTGTCGGCCATGGGCAACTCCAGGAACTGCGAGCGCGCAGCTTACTCAAGCCCGGCGGCCCTGTGGGCGGCGCGCCGCGTCGCCATCGCGGATGACACGCGCCGGGCGGCCCGTGGCGTAACTTCTTCTCATGACAGCCAACCATGTGCATGCGGCGCTGCAGGCCGCCGCCCGGGCGCACCCTGCGCGCATCGCCATCACCGCGATCGACGAGCCCGATCCCGGCGTGCCGCTGCGCCACTGGACCTACACCGAGCTGATGGCGCGGGTGAACCAGGCCGCCAACCTGCTGCATGCGCTGGCCGATGGCGGCGCGCCGCGGGTGGCGCTGCTGTTGCCGCCCACGCCCGAGGCCCATGTGGCCCTCTGGGCGGCCGAGACGGCGGGCACCGCCTGCCCCATCAATCACCAGCTGGGTGCCAGCCACATCGCCGACCTGGTGAATGCCTGCGGCGCCAGCATCCTGGTGGCGCTGGGGCCGGCGCCCGACCTGCCCATCTGGGACCAGGTGGCGGCCATCACCGCCGCCTGCCCGGGGCTGCGCCATGTGCTGGCGGTGCCCTGCGCGCCCGATGCCAAGCTGCCTGCAGGCGTGCGCAGCTTCGTGGCCGAAAGCGCCGCCCACCGCGCCGATGGCCTGGACTTTTCGCTGCCGGCAGCCCCGCTGGCCGCGCTCTTCCATACCGGCGGCACCACCGGTGCACCCAAGCTGGCCCAGCACACCCATGCCAACCAGCTGCATGCGGCCGGCGGCGCGGCCGCGATGTTCGGCACCCGGCCCGAAGACGTGATGCTCAGCGGCTTTCCGCTGTTCCACGTGGCGGGGTCTTTCGTCTATGGCCTGTCCACCTTGATGAGCGGCGCCCAGCTGGTGCTGCCCACCCGGCTGGGCCTGCGCAACACCGGCTTCATGGCCCGCTATGGCGACTACACCGAGCAGCTGGGCATCACGCTGATGGCGGCGGTGCCCACCGTCATCGCCAGCCTGCTGTCGCTGCCCTTGCGGCCCGCGCAGTTCCGCCAGGTGCGGGCGCTGCTCACCGGCGGCTCGCCGCTGCCCACCGAGCTGGCGGCCGGCTTCGAGGAGCGCTTCCAGGTGCCGGTGCGCAACATCCTGGGCATGACGGAAAGCGCCGGCGTCATCTGCATCGAGCCGGTGGACGGCCCGCGCACGCCCGGCTCCTGCGGGCTGCCGCTGCCCGGCACCGAGGTCAAGGTGGTGCGACCCGACGGCACGCCCGCCGGCCCCTGCGAGCCGGGCATCCTGCGGGTGCGCGGGCCCAACGTCAGCCCCGGCTACACCGACGCGGCGCGCAATGCCGGCACGTTTGAAGACGGCTGGCTGATCAGCGGCGACATCGGCCACCTGGACGAAGCCGGCCGGGTGTATGTCACCGGCCGCTCGAAGGACGTGATCATCCGCGGCGCCCACAACATCGACCCCGGCATGATCGAAAGCGC
>CAKZXL010000263.1 GCA_937883885.1 uncultured Aquincola sp.
CCGGCGCGGGTGATCAACACCCACCTGCATGCCGACCACTGCGGCGGCAATGCCGCGCTGCAGGCCGCCAGCGGCGCCGAGTGCTGGGTGCCCGCGCCTTTGGTGGATGCCGTCAACCAATGGGACAGCGCCGGTGCGCTGAGCTTCGACGCCATCGACCAGCGCTGCGACCGCTTTGCCGCCCACCACGGCCTGGCCGACGGCCAGCACCTGCGCCTGGGCGGCCACGACTGGCAGGTGCATGCCGCGCCCGGGCACGACCCCGATGCGGTGATGCTGTTCGAGCCCACGCAGCGGGTGCTGATCTCGGGCGATGCGCTGTGGCAGCAGCGCGTGGCCATCGTGTTCCCCGAACTGGTGGGCGAAGACGGCATCGGCCCGGCGCTGGCGGCGCTGCAGCGCATCGAGGCACTGGCGCCGCGCTGGGTGATTCCGGGCCACGGCGCGCCTTTCAGCGCGGTGGCGGAGGCGATCGCGGCCAGCCGGCAGCGCCTGGCGCTGTTTGCGCAGCAACCGCTGGCGCATCTGCGCTACGCGCTACGGGCGCTGGTGATGTTCCACCTGCTGGAGTGGCGCAGCCGGCCGCGGGACATGTTGCTGCACTGGATGACCACCACGCCTCTGCTGGCCGGCATCGCCCGGCAGTTGCCGGCGGGCCTGGCGCTGGCCGACTTCGCGGCCGACAACCTCGATCGGTTGCTGCACGACGGCACGCTGGTGGCCGACGCTGGGCAGGTGCGCCTGCCCTGACGGCAACGCCCGGGCGCCCTCAGGCGCCGACGTTCAGCGGAATCGTCACCGGCCCGTCGTTGAGCAACCGCACCTGCATGTCGGCGCCGAACTCGCCGGCCTGCACCAGCGGGTGCTGGGCGCGGGCGCTGGCCAGCACCGCTTCATACAGCTCACGCCCCAGCGCCGGCGGCGCCGCCCCAGTGAAGCTGGGCCGGTTGCCGCTGCGGGTGTCGGCCGCCAGCGTGAACTGCGAGACGATCAGCAGCCCGCCGCCCACGTCCTGCACGCTGCGGTTCATCTTGCCCGCCTCGTCGCTGAAGATGCGCAGCTTCAGCAGCTTGGCCACCAGCTTGTCGGCCACGGCGGGCGTGTCGGTGGGTTCGGCGCACACCAGCACCAGCAGGCCGCGGCCGATCTGGCCGACCACACGCCCCTCGACCGTGACCGAGGCCTCGGCCACCCGCTGCACCACGCTCAGCACGGCGGGCTCAGCCCAGCGTCACGCGGGCGAACTTGCGCTTGCCCACCTGCACCACGAACGTGCCGGGTTCCACCTTCAGCGCCTTGTCGGCGATGGCCGTGCCGTCGATGCGCACGCCGCCCTGCTCCACCATGCGCAGGCCTTCGCTGGTGGAAGCCACCAGGCCGGCCTGCTTGAGCAAGGCGCCGATGGCCAGCGGCCCGCCCGCCAGCGCCACCTCGGGCACCTCGTCGGGCACGCCCCCGCGGGCGCGGTTCTGGAAGTCCTGCTCCGCCGCCTCGGCCGCCGCCGCGCTGTGAAAGCGCGCGGTGATCTCCTTGGCCAGCATCACCTTGGCGTCCTTCGGGTTGCGGCCGGCGGCCACCTCGGCCTTGAGCGCCGCGATCTCGGCCTCGGAGCGGAAGCTCAGCAGGGTGAAGTACTTCCACATCAGCACGTCGCTGATCGACAGCAGCTTGGCGAACATGCTGTTGGCCGGCTCGGTGATGCCGATGTAGTTGTTCTTGCTCTTGCTCATCTTCTCGACGCCGTCCAGGCCTTCGAGCAAGGGCATGGTCAGGATGCACTGCGGCTCCTGCCCGTATTCCTGCTGCAGGTGGCGGCCCACCAGCAGGTTGAACTTCTGGTCGGTGCCGCCCAGTTCCAGGTCGCTCTTGAGCGCGACCGAGTCGTAGCCCTGCATCAGCGGGTACAGGAACTCATGCACGCTGATCGGCGTGTTGGCGCTGTAGCGCTTCTGGAAGTCGTCGCGCTCCATCATGCGCGCCACGGTGTAGCGGGCGGCCAGCTGGATCATGCCGCGCGCGCCCAGCGCGTCGCTCCACTCCGAGTTGTAGCGGATCTCGGTGCGCGCCGGGTCCAGCACCAGGCTGGCCTGCTTGTAGTAGGTCTGCGCGTTGTGCTCGATCTGCTCCTTGGTGAGCGGCGGCCGGGTGGCGTTGCGGCCCGAGGGGTCGCCGATCATCGAGGTGAAGTCGCCGATCAGGAAGATCACCTGGTGGCCCAGATCCTGCAGCTGGCGCATCTTGTTGAGCACCACGGTGTGGCCGATGTGGATGTCCGGCGCGGTCGGGTCCAGCCCCAGCTTGATGCGCAGCGGCGTGCCGGTGGCCTCTGAGCGTTGAAGTTTTTTCAACCAATCGGCTTCGGGCAGCAGCTCGTCGCAGCCGCGGCGGCTGATCGCCAGGGCTTCCAGCACGCGGTCGGACGGCACGGCGTCATTCACATTTGTTGACATGGAGGGCTTGTAAATCCAGAAGACCAACCTACTCGAACGAGGGGGTCGGTCGATATACTCGTAGGACAACGAGAACACGTCCCTATCGACGGCGTCCGACGCCTGATCTCGATTCTAGCGATCACCCCTCGGACGCCTTTTTTTCGACACCGTGGCCCAGCAGTACGCGCTGCGCTGCACGACCTTCGGGGCCCATCGTCCCGCCGACTCAAATTGGATTCTTTGGGAACGCTGGCGCGTGTTGGCACCGCCGTTGAAAATTTCCGTAGACGTCATCCCCGCGGGATCACCGTCGCAGTCGTCACCTTCCTGGCCGGTGTGTCGGCCACGGCCTTCGGCATCGCGCCCATGGCGCCGGATGCGGCCGACCTGCCGCAGCGCGTCATCAGCGAATCGGTGGAGCATGAAGCCGTCGGCAGCCAGCTCGAAGCGCTGGCCGCCCATGAGCTGACCCTCAGCCGCAACGACCTCACCCGCCCCAGCGACACCGCGGACACCCTGCTCAAACGCATGGGCGTGGCCGACGTGGCGGCTGCCAACTTCCTGCGCCGCGACCCGATCGCACGCCGGTTGCTGGAAGGCCGCTCGGGCAAGATGGTGCAGGCGGTGGCCGATGGCGACGGCCGGCTGGTGAGCCTGGTGGCCCGCTACGCCGCCGAATCGTCCGACCCCGCCGCCAGCCAGTTCACCCGCCTGACGGTGGAGCGCGACGGCAGCGGCTGGCGCAGCCGCATCGCGCTGGCGCCGCTGCAGTCGCAGGTGCGCTTGGCCAGCGGCACGGTGCAAAGCTCCTTCTTCGCCGCCAGCGACGAAGCCCGCATTCCTGACGCCATCGCGGCCCAGATGGCCGAGATGTTCGCGGCGGACATCGACTTCCACCGTGAGTTGCGCAAGGGCGACACCTTCAGCATCGTCTACGAGGCGCTGACGGCCGATGGCGAGCCCATCACCTGGAACCAGGGCACCGGCCGGGTGCTGGCCGCCGAGTTCGTGAACGCCGGCAAGGCCTACCAGTCGGTCTGGTACCGCGACACCGCAGGCCGCGGCGCCTATTTCGGTTTCGACGGCCAAAGCAAGCGCCGCACCTTCCTGGCCAGCCCGATGGAGTTCTCGCGCATCACCTCCGGCTTTGCGATGCGCTTCCACCCGATCATGCAGACCTGGCGAGCCCACCGCGGCGTGGACTACGGCGCGCCCACCGGCACCGCGGTGCGCAGCGTGGCCGATGGCATCGTCACCTTCGCCGGTGTGCAGAACGGCTACGGCAACGTCATCGAAGTGCGCCACACCAACGACCCCAGCACGCTGTACGCGCACCTGTCGCGCATCGGCGTGCGCAAGGGTGAGCGCGTGAGCCAGGGCGAAACCATCGGCGCGGTCGGCTCCACCGGCTGGGCCACCGGCCCGCACCTGCACTTTGAGTTCAAGATCGACGGCCAGCAGCAAGACCCGCTGAAGATCGCCAAGAGCTCCGAGGCCGTCACCATCTCGTCGGCCCAGCGCGCCGATTTCACCGCCCGCGCCTTGACCTACAAGGCGCAACTGGCCCTGGCGCAGACGATCTCGGGCGCCCACGGCGCCGGCGACTGACGACAGACGCACGGATGGCGCACCTCGGCCATCCGGCGCCGGGCCTGTACATCGGCCTGATGTCGGGCACCTCCATGGACGGCGTGGACGCCGTGCTGGCCGACATCGGCGCCGGCGGTGGCAGCGTGCAGGTACTGCGCCATGTGCATGCACCCTTCAGCCCCGCCTTGCGCGCCGCATTGATGGCGCTGAACCAGCCGGGCGACAACGAACTGCACCGCGCCGCGCTGGCCGCCAACGGCCTGGCCCTGGCCTACGCCGAGCGCGTCGATGCGCTGCTGGCGGACCTGCCGCGCGCTCAGGTGCTCGCCATCGGCGCCCATGGCCAGACCGTGCGCCACCGGCCGGGTGAATTCGACGGCCACGGCTACACGCTTCAATTGCTGAACGGCGCACTGCTGGCCGAGCGCTGCGGCATTCCGGTGGTGTGCGATTTCCGCAGCCGCGACGTGGCGGCCGGCGGCCAGGGCGCACCGCTGGTGCCGGCTTTTCATGCCGCGCTGTTTGCCCGCCCGGGCGAAGCGGCGGCTGTGCTCAACCTGGGTGGCATCGCCAACCTCACGCTGCTGGGCGCCGACGGCGCCGTCACCGGCTTCGACTGCGGACCGGCCAATGCGCTGCTGGACGGCTGGTGCGAGCGGCATACCGGCCGCGCCTATGACGACGGCGGCCGCTGGGCCGCCACCGGCCGGGTGGACGAAGCACTGCTGGCGCGCTGGCTGCAGGAGCCCTTTTTCCACCGCGCGCCGCCCAAGAGCACCGGTCGCGACCTGTTCGACCCCGGCTGGCTGGACCGCGAAGTGCCGGCCGGCCTGCGCCCCGAAGACGTGCAGGCCACGCTGGCCGAGCTGACGCTGCGGCCCATCGTCGCCGACCTGCAGCGCCATGCGCCGGCCGCGCGCCAGCTGTGGGTGTGCGGCGGCGGCGCCTTCAACCAGCACCTGATGCAGCGCCTGGTCGCGCTGCTGCCCGGCGTGCGGGTGGCGCCCACCAGCGAAGCCGGCATCGACGTGATGCAGGTGGAAGCGGCCGCCTTCGCCTGGCTGGCCCAGGCCTTCATGGAACAACGCCCCGGCAACCGACAAGAGGTCACCGGGGCGCTGGGGCCGCGTGTGCTGGGTGCCTGGCACCCAGCCTAGGCAGGCAAGGTCAGGCCGAGAAGCTGGAGCCGCAACCGCAGGTGGTGGTGGCGTTCGGGTTCTTGATCACGAACTGGGCGCCTTGCAGGTCGTCCTTGTAGTCGATCTCGGCGCCCACCAGGTACTGCAGGCTCATCGCGTCGATCAGCAGCGTCACGCCGTTCTTGCTCATCTGCGTGTCGTCTTCGTTCACGATCTCGTCGAAGGTGAAGCCGTACTGGAAGCCCGAGCAGCCGCCGCCTTGCACGAACACGCGCAGCTTCAGTTCGGGGTTGCCTTCTTCGTCCACCAGCTCCTTGACCTTGGAGGCCGCGCTGTCGGTGAAGATGATGGGCGCCGGCATTTCATCGGCGACGGGGGTGGCGATCGGTTCGGCTACGGCGTTCATGAGGAGCTCCTTCCAAGAGGACATGCGGACGAACCGCTGGCGTTCAAGCGGGATTATCGCGGCAGCGGTCTGCCCCCACGCGCAGGGCGGGCTAGTGAACAGGCCGTGCACAAAAAAGCCGCCCGAAGGCGGCTTCTTGAAGTCGGCAGGCGCGATCAGCGCTTGCTGAACTGCTTGCGGCGACGAGCGCCGTGCAGACCGACCTTCTTACGCTCGACTTCACGAGCGTCGCGGGTCACGAACCCGGCATTGCTCAGCTCGGACTTCAGCGCCGCGTCGTAGTCGATCAGCGCGCGGGTGACGCCGTGGCGCACCGCACCGGCCTGGCCGCTTTCGCCACCGCCGTGCACGTTGACCTTGATGTCGAAGGCTTCGACGTTGTTCGTCAGGAACAGCGGCTGCTTGACGATCATGATCGAGGTCTGGCGGCCGAAGTACTGCTCGACCGGCTTGCCGTTCACCGTGATCTGGCCCGTGCCCTTCTTGATGAAGACACGTGCGACAGACGACTTGCGACGGCCCGTTCCGTAGTTCCAATTGCCGATCATCTCAGCTCCTTAGATTTCCAGCGTCTTGGGCTGCTGAGCGGTGTGCGGGTGGGTGTCACCGGCGTAGACCTTCAGCTTCTTGACCATCGCATAGCCCAGCGGACCCTTGGGGAGCATGCCCTTCACGGCCTTTTCCAGGGCGCGGCCGGGGTGCTTGGCCTGCATGTCCTTGAACTTGGTCGCGTAGATGCCGCCCGGGAAGCCCGAGTGACGGTAGTACACCTTGTCATTGGCCTTGTTGCCAGTGACGCGGAGCTTGTCGGCATTGATGACGATGATGAAATCGCCGGTATCGACGTGAGGCGTGTAGATGGCCTTGTGCTTGCCGCGCAAACGGAGTGCCACTTCGCTGGCAACACGTCCGAGCACCTTGTCGGTGGCGTCGAGCACAAGCCACTCGTGCTTCACTTCGGCCGGCTTGGCGCTGAAGGTCTTCATGAGGGGTCTTTCAAAGGAAACGGACTGGTTCGGCGCATCGGCTTCTTCGGTGCCATTCTCTCGAGGTGGCCTCTCAGTCGCTGCCGGCGCCCCGTGAAGGAAACCGGCGTGCACGCCCTTGCCCCGTCCGTAAAAAGGGCAAGCCCGCGAGCATACACGAATTCACCCAAGCGCGGGGCCTGTTGCACACAGGCCGGCCGCACGCCAAGGCCGCTGCATCGCTACACTCCTAGGGTAAACACTGATTCGCCCCGCTGTCGCCCCGGAGTCCGCATGAACACACGCACTGCCACTTCCCCCGCCGATCCCGGCCCGGCGGCGCGGTACCGCTGGCTGCCGGTGCGCTCGCTGGCGCAGCGCCACCGCCCCCGCATCCTGGCGCACCTGCTGGCGCTGAAGGATGGCGACCGCTACCTGCGCTTCGGCTACGCCGCCTCCGACAGCCAGATCGGCCGCTATGTGGACGGCATCGACTTCGTGCACGACGAGGTGTTCGGCATCTTCAACCGCCGGCTCGAGCTGGTGGCGCTGTCGCACCTGGCGGTGCTCAGCCCCGTGGCCGGGCAGCCGCGGGCGGCCGAGTTCGGCGTGTCGGTGGTCGACAAGGCGCGCGGCCGCGGCTTCGGCGCCCGGCTGTTCGAACATGCGGTGCTGCATGCGCGCAACCGCGGCGTGTCCACGCTGGTCATCCACGCCCTCAGCGAAAACACCGCGATGCTCAAGATCGCGCGCCGGGCTGGCGCGGTGGTGGAGCGCATGGGCTCGGAGGCGGAAGCGCGGCTGAAGCTGCCGCCCGAAGACCTGCTGTCCAACGTGGAGCAGCTGCTGGGCGAGCAGGTGGGCGAGATCGACTACCGGCTCAAACTGCATGCGAGGCAAGTGGGCTCGCTGCTCGACGGGCTGTCGACGGTGCGCTCGCTGTTCGGGGCCGCCGGCCGCGGCGCCAGCGAGTAAGTACCGGGGAGAAAGCGAGCGGGCATTAACATGCGGCGCTTGCCTCTCCTCCTCCACCGATGCACCCGTCGTTGCCCTGGTTGATCACCTGGGCCGCCATCGCGCTGGGCAGCTTGCTGTTCCTCGTGGCGGTCCTTCGCCGCCGCCGCGCCGCCCTCAGCCCGCCGGGGCTGCCCGACGAGTGGCCGCTGGCCGCGCGCCCGGTGTTCAGCGCCGACGAGCGCAGCGTCTACCGTCAGCTGCGCGAGGCCCTGCCTGCACATGCGGTGCTGTGCAAGCTGCCGCTGCTGCGCTTTTGCCACCCGAACGACCCCGCCAGCCTGCGCTATTGGTATGAGCTGCTGGGCAGCCTGAACGTGTCGTTTGCCATCTGCACCGGCAGCGGCCGGGTGCTGGCGGCCATCGACATCGAATCCGGCGGCCGCCTGTCGCGCCGCGGCCAGCGCATCAAGGAATCGGTGCTAGGCGCCTGCGAGGTGCGCTACCTGCGCTGCAAGGCCCATGCGCTGCCCACCATCCCCGAGCTGCAGCTGATGGTGGCCGACAGCGTGCACGCCGAGCCCGCGGCCGCCGCGCCGGTCTGGGCCAGCTACCGGCCGGCCGGCACGCCGGAGTCCAGCGGCTTCATCGATTCGTTCCTGCTGGGCTGGCGCCGCTCCACCCCGGCTGCGCGCGGCGGCGCGGGTCGCGGAGCATGACGGGCTACGCCGAACTCGATCCCGGTCTGGTGCTGGAGGCACTGGACGCGGTGAACCTGCGCGGCGATGGCAGGCTGCTGCAGCTCAATTCCTACGAGAACCGGGTGTTCCAGGTGTTCCTGGAAGACGGCGACGTGGTGGTGGCCAAGTTCTACCGCCCGGGCCGCTGGAGCGACGCGCAGATCCTGGAAGAACACGCGTTTGCGCTGGAACTGGCCGACGCCGAGGTGCCGGTGATCGCGCCGCGGGTGCTGCAGGCGGCGGCCGATGCACCGCAGGCGGTGCAGCTGGCCGGCCAACCGCCGACGCTGGCCACGCTGGGCGCCGGCGATCAGCCGCACCGCTTCGGCGTGAGCCCGCGCAGCACCGGCCGCGCGCCCGAGCTGGAAGACCCGCTGGTGATGGAATGGCTGGGCCGTTTCCTTGGCCGGCTGCATGCGGTGGGTGCGCGATCGCGCTTTTTGCACCGGCGCACGCTGGACGTGGCCACCTTCGGCACCGCCGCCCGCCAGCGGCTGCTGGACGGCCGCTTCGTGCCCGAGCCGCAGGATGTGTTGTGGGCCGATGCCAGCGCCCGCGCGCTGGCCCTGGCGCAAGCCGCCTTCGATGCCCTGCCGCAGGCCCGGCAGCTGCGCCTGCATGGCGACTGCCACCCCGGCAACATCCTGTGGCGCGACGAAGGCCCGCACGTGGTGGACCTGGACGACGCCTGCAACGGCCCGGCGGTGCAGGACCTGTGGATGCTGCTGTCGGGCGACCGGCCGACGATGGCGATGCAGCTGGAGTGGCTGCTGGAAGGTTATGAGCAGTTCATGCCCTTCGACCGCCGAGAGCTGACGCTGATCGAGCCGCTGCGCACGCTGCGCATGATCCACCACAGCGCCTGGATCGCCGAGCGCTGGGGCGACCCGGCCTTTCCGGCGGCGTTTCCGTGGTTCGGCACCGCCGCCTACTGGCAGCAGCAGACGCAGCAGCTGCGCGAGCAGATTGAAACCATGCAAGAGGGCTGAGAACGACAGCCCCCAAGCTCGCTGCGCTCGCGCCCCCCCCTCCAATCAGGCCGTCAGCAGCCGCGTCACGCGCTGCACGTGCTCGGCCGGGCTGTCCAGCTGGCCGCCTTCGGCCAGCCAGGCCTGGTCGAACAGCAGGTTGGCCAGGTCATCGAAGTGCGACTCGTCGGTTTCCAGGCGCTTGACCAGCGCATGCGACGGGTTCACTTCCAGGATGGGCTGGGTCTTGGGCGCCTGCTGGCCGGCCTGCTTGAGCATGCGGGCCAGGTGGGCGCTCATGTCGCCTTCTTCCACCACGATGCAGGCCGGTGAATCCACCAGCCGGCTGGTCACGCGCACGTCCTTGGCGCGCGCCGTCAGCGCGGTCTTGAGCTTCTCGAGCACGGGCTTGAAGGCCTCGGCCGCCTCTTCGGCCTGCTTCTTCTCTTCTTCGTCCTGCAGCTTGCCCAGGTCCACCGCGCCCTTGGCCACGCTTTGCAGCGGCTTGCCTTCCACCTCGTACAGGTGCGAGAGCATCCACTCGTCCACGCGGTCGGTCAGCAGCAGCACCTCGATGCCCTTCTTGCGGAAGATCTCCAGCTGCGGGCTGCTCTTGGCGCCGGCCAGGCTGTCGGCGGTGATGTAGTAGATGGCCTCCTGGCCTTCCTTCATGCGGCCGATGTAGTCGGCGAACGAAACGCCTTCGTCGGCCTGGGTGGAGGCAAAGCGCAGCAGCTTGACCAGGCGCTCCTGATTGGCATGGTCCTCGCCCACGCCTTCCTTCAGCACCGCGCCGAACTCCTTCCAGAAGGCCGCGTACTTGTCCTTCTGGTTCTCGGCCACGTCTTCCAGCATGCCCAGCACGCGCTTGGTACTGCCCTCGCGGATAGCCTTGACGTCGCGGCTTTCCTGCAGCAGCTCACGGCTGACGTTCAGCGGCAGGTCGGCAGAGTCGATCACGCCCTTGACGAAGCGCAGGTACACCGGCATCAGCGCCTCGGCGTCGTCCATGATGAAGACGCGCTTGACGTACAGCTTCAC
>CAKZXL010000264.1 GCA_937883885.1 uncultured Aquincola sp.
AACAGCGCCGACCAGCGTTCGGCCAGCACGGTGGCGATGTCGTGCACCGTGGCGCCGGTGGCGGCGTGCACGGCCGCGGCATACGGCGGCATGTTGGTGCATTCCAGCACGATGTGGTCGAGCGGGCCGGCCTGCTGCAGCAGGCGCAGCGCGGCATCGACCACCTCGGCTTCGGCGTTGGCGGCATCGAGTTCGGGCTCGTCGCCGATCAGGCAACGCTGCAGCCGGCTGCCGGGCAGCAGGCCCGCGACCGGCACACCGGGCGGCGCGCCCACCGCGCGCAGGTGCTCGGGCGTCAAGGCCTGTGCATCCACCGTGACCACGCCCACGCAGCCGGCCGGCAGCTCGGCCAGCTTGAGCAGGCTGGATGACCACACCGGCACCGGCAGCGCCGCCTGCAACGGCGGCTGGTGCAGCGCCAGAAAGCCGCAGCTGGTGCTGATGGCGGCCGCGCCTTCCTCCACCAGCTGCAGCGCGGCGCTGATGAAAGGCTGCAGCAGCCCCTGCGCCCGCTGGCGCACCACGCGCTGCGCCGAGGCGCCGGCCACCACCTGCCGGCGCACCGGAAAGCCGAAGGTGTGGGGATGGCCGATGTCGCCGGGCAGCCGGGGAAAGCGCGTGTCCAGCATCAGCACGCCGAGGAAGGGCGCTGCGGCCATGAAGCCGGCCTACAGCGAGCTGGCCGAGCGGGCGGCCTGGTCGTACATGCCGCTCATGGTGCGCAGCAGCCGGGCCAGCTCGCCCACCGGGGCGTTCAGCTCGGTGTCCAGGCTTTGCACCAGGCACTCTTCGCGCACGCCGCGGTAGGCCTGCACCAGCGCCTCGCCTTCGGGCGTGGGCTGGTAGTACACCTCCTTGCCCTGGCGGCCGGCTTCCACCAGACCGGCGGCGGCCAGCTTCTTGAGCGAATAGGCCACCACGTGGGTGTCTTCGTAGTTCAGCACGAAGCAGATGTCGGCCAGCTTCTTGTGGCGCGCCCGGTGGGTCACGTGGTGCAGCAGCAGCACGTCGGTGAAGGTGAGCTCGGCATGGCCGGCGGCGGCCATGCAGCGCACCGCCCAGCGCGAAAAGGCATTGAAGGCCACGATGAGGCCGAACTCGAACTCCGACAGCTCGGCGCTGCGCGGCGAGACCAGGTGCGCCGAGCTGACGATGCCGCCGGCGCGGCTGCCGCGGGTGCGCTTGGCGGCCGGCGCAGCCCCTGCAGGAGTCGCTCGCGTCATGTGTGCACCTCGTTGAGAAAACGTCGACGTTTTATCTCAGTTCTTTCGTAACCACAAGGCAGGCCGCCGCGCGCTTGGGGTAAGCCCCGGCACGGGCCGTGCTAGCCAAGCCGTCTTTCGATGCGACAGTTCGCACACCCCTCATCCCGGAGCGACCTCATGCCTGTGACCCGAGTTCAATCCCTGGCCGCCGCGCTGCTGACCCTGGGGGCCCTGACGGCCAGCCAGGCCCAGACCAAGTGGGACCTGCCCGCCGCCTACCCGGCCACCAACTTCCACACCGAGAACCTGACCCAGTTCGCGGCCGACGTGGACAAGGCCACCGGCGGCAAGCTCAAGATCACGGTGCACGCCAATGCCTCGCTGTTCAAGGCCAACGAGATCAAGCGGGCGGTGCAAGGCGGGCAGGCGCCCATCGGCGAGGTGCTGCTGGCCAACTTCGAGAACGAGAACCCGATCTACGGCGTCGACGGCATTCCCTTCCTGGCCACCAGCTATGCCGAGTCGAAGAAGCTGGCCGAGGCGCAGAAGCCGGTGCTGCAGAAGCTGCTGGCCAGCCAGGGCATGATGCTGCTGTACACCGTGCCGTGGCCGCCGCAGGGCATCTACGTCAAGAAGGAGATCGCCTCGGTGGCCGACATGCGCGGCCTCAAGTGGCGCGCCTACAGCCCGGCCACCGCCAAGATCGCCGAGCTGATCGGCGCGCAACCGGTCACCATCCAGGCGGCCGAGCTGTCGCAGGCGCTGGCCACCGGCGTGGTCGAGAGCTACATGTCCAGCGGCTCCACCGGCTTCGACAGCAAGACCTACGAGAGCATCAAGTACTGGTACGACACCCAGGCCTGGCTGCCCAAGAACGGCATCCTGGTGAACAAGAAGGCCTTCGACGCGCTGGACAAGCCCACGCAGGAAGCGTTGATGAAGGCCGCCGCCGAGGCCGAGGCCCGCGGCTGGAAGGTCAGCGAAGAGAAGAACGCCTGGTACAAGAAGGCGCTGACCGACAAGGGCATGAAGATCATGACGCCTTCGCCCAAGCTGGTGGCCGACCTCAAGCAGGTGGGCGGCATCATGCTCACCGACTGGCAGAAAAAGGCCGGGGCTGACGGCGACGCCGTGATCAACGCCTTCCGCAAGTGATGCGCCGGCTGCTGGACGCGCTGTACTTCGGCGCCGGCGTGGTGGCCGCGGCCTTCGTGGCGATGATCGCGCTGCTGATGATCGGCCAGAGCATCCTGCGCGAGTTCGGCGTGCGCACTGGCGCCGTGCCCGATGTGGTGGCCTGGTGCTGCGCGGCAGCGGGCTTCTTCGCGATGGCGCATGCCTTCAAGCATGGCGACTTCGTGCGGGTGACGCTGTTGCTGGAAAAGGCCTCGCCGCCGGTGCGCCGCACGCTGGAACTCATCAGCCTGCTGATCGGTGCGGCCAGCGTCAGCTACCTGATGTGGGCGGCGCTGTCGTTCACCTATGAAAGCTGGGCCTTCAACGACATCGCCACCGGCCTGCTGCCGATGCCGCTGTGGATTCCGCAGCTGGGCTTTGCCATCGGCTCGGTGCTGCTGTGGATCGCGGTGGTCGACGAGCTGGTGATCGTGCTGCGCGGCGGCCGCCCCACCTTCGTGGTGGCGGTCGAGCAGCGGCATGCGCAGGGCGACTTCTCCTCCGACATCTGAACCGAACGCTGCAAACGAACGGACCGACGCGACGATGGACATCCTGACGATGGGCGCGATCCTGCTGGCGCTGATGCTGGTGCTGCTGGCCGGCGGCGTGTGGATCGCGATGACGCTGGCGATCGTGGGCTGGGTGGGCCAGGCCTTCTTCACCAGCACGCAACCGGCCAAGAACCTGTTCTCGGCCTTCTGGGAATCGAATGCCAGCTGGGAGCTGGCGGCGCTGCCGCTGTTCATCTGGATGGGCGAGATCCTGTTTCGCACCAAGCTGTCGGAAGAGATGTTCGAGGGCCTGCGGCCCTGGCTCAACCGCGTGCCCGGGCGGCTGATGCACACCACGGTGCTGGGCTGCGGCATCTTCGGCTCGGTCTCGGGTTCGTCGGCGGCCACCTGCGCCACCATCGCCAAGGTGGCCCTGCCCGAGCTGCAGCGGCGGGGCTATTCCGAACGGCTGGCGCTGGGCTCGCTGGCCACCGCGGGCACCCTGGGCATCCTGATCCCGCCGTCCATCACCATGGTGGTGTATGCAGTGGCGGCCGATGCGTCCATCATCCGCATCTTCCTGGCCGGCTTCATTCCCAGCGCCATCCTGATGGCGCTGTTCTCGGGCTACATCGCCTGGTGGAGCATCCGCCATGCCGACCAGGTGCCGGCGGCCGACCCGCCCACGCCGTTCCTCGAGAAGATCCGCCGCTCGGGCCAGCTGATCCCCTGCACCTTGCTCATCGTCTTCATCTGCTGGGTGCTGATCGCCGGCTACGCCACCGCCACCGAATGCGCGGCCTACGGCGTGGCCGGCTCGCTGGCATTGGCCGTCTGGGGCCGCAGCCTCACCTGGCGCAACTTCGCCGACGGGCTGATGGGCGCCACCCGCACCAGCTGCATGATCATGTTCATCCTGGCGGGGGCCTCGTTCCTCACCAAGACCATGGCCTTCACCGGCATTCCGCGCGAGCTGGCCGAATGGGTGGACAGCCTGCAGCTCAGCTCCTATGCGCTCATCGCGGTGCTGGTGGGCGTGTACCTGGTGCTGGGCACCGCGCTGGACGGCATCTCGATGATCGTCCTCACCTCCGCCGTGGTGCTGCCGATGATCCAGAAGGCCGGCTTCGACCTGGTGTGGTTCGGCATTTTCGTGGTGCTGCTGGTCGAGATTGCCGAGGTCACGCCGCCCGTGGGCTTCAACCTCTTCGTGCTGCAGAACATGACGGGCAAGGACAGCAACACCATCGCCCGCGCCGCCCTGCCCTTCTTCGGCTGCCTGGTGGTGTGCATCGTCGTCATCACGGTGTTTCCGCAGGTGGTGACCTGGCTGCCCGACGTGGTGATGGGGGCGGACGGCTCGGCAGTGCCGCCCGTCGTCAATTAGGGGCCCGCGGCCCTGCTATTCGGCCCTTCGACGCACGCCCCCTTGCCTAGCATGCAGGGGCGTGCCGGTGTGTTCCCCCCCGGCGCATCCTCGTGCCACAAGGACACCCGATGTCTGATCTTTCCCTGCCGCCGCTCGAGTTTTCGATGCAAGACACGGTGCCGGCCGACCTGGCCCCCGACCGGGGTCCGGCTTATGAGCCTTTCAAGTGGCCGACCCCCCCTTACGCCAGCTACCC